>JAFZGL010000155.1 GCA_017555395.1 Oscillospiraceae bacterium
CCCAATGCTGTGCAGTATTTTGCAGATCACGGTCTGGAGCCTTCCATCGTTGTGGATGAGGGCGGCGCTGTGGTGGAAGGCGTCTTCCCGGGTGTGAAGCGGCCCTGTGCCGTGGTGGGTATCGCCGAAAAAGGCATGCTGAATGCCCAGTACCGCACGGTCTCCGCCGGCGGTCACGCCTCGGCCCCCAAGCCCCACACCCCTGTGGGCATTCTGGCAGCTGCCTGTAAAAAGGTGGAGGAACACCCCTTCCCCATGCATCTGACCAAGCCCGCCGCCGAAATGTTCGACACCCTGGGCCGTCACTCCACCCTGCTGTACCGGATGATCTTCGCCAACCTGTGGTGCTTCGGCTGGGTACTGGATCTTCTGGGCAAAAAGAGCGGCGGTGAGATGAACGCGCTGCTGCGCACCACCTCTGCCTTCACCATGATGGAAGGCAGCTCCGCCCGGAATGTGATCCCTCCGGAGGCCAAAATGGTGGCCAATATGCGTCTGAATCCCGCTGATTCCATCGCCTCTGCTCTGGAATATCTGAAAAAGACGGTGAATGACCCCAATGTTGAGATCACAGCTGTGGACTCCTTTGAGCCCAGCCGGATCTCCGTAACAGACTGTGAGGCCTGGGAGATGCTGGCCGCCACCGTGGCTGAAACCTGGCCCGATGCCATTGTGACACCTTACCTGATGGTGGCCTGTTCTGACGCCCGTCACTGGGGTCGGATCTCCGACAAGGTATACCGGTTCTGCCCCATGGAAATGAGTGCGGAAGAACGCGGCACCATCCATGGCAACAACGAACGGATCCGTCTGGACTGCATCGCCCAGTGCGTGGAATTCTATCTGCGGCTGATGAAAAAACTGTAAAAGGAAGGGACGGCGATGCCGTCCCTTTTCTCTGTTCTGATGGAAATGATAGTTTATCCGCCTTTGGCGAAATGCAGAATGCAGAATTATGAATGCAAAATGAGGTGCGCCATAATCATTCTGCATTCAGCATTCATCATTTTGCATTCGGACGTTAGTCCGCTAAACGATCATTTATCCCGTCAGGATGATTGAGAAAATCTCCTCCAGGGGGATCCGCTGGCCGTCTGTCAGGCAGAGTACGCCCGGCACAGGATCTATTTTTTTCACATATCCGGAGGTTTCCACGTAGGCGCCTCCGGATTTTCTCTCATCCCGGCGAAACCAGATGATTTTCACCGTCGGGTGGGTATGCAGCACCTCCAGAACCTGACGCATCTGCTCATCCAGCCGCTGCTTCTCATCCTCTTCCAGTTCGATGCGGCTGTCCGTCAGCCTTCCTGTCTCATCAATGGCGGCTTCAAATCCCGTCAGTGCCGCAAAGGGTGAAAACTGGGCTGCCCGGTCATAGTCTGTCATCTTCGCCCGGCGGGATGCCGGGCGGGGCAAATGGATGATATCGTCATATTTATGGGTCTCTTTCAGAATCATAGCTGTTCCTCAGGCCTTATGGCCGCCGATCTGCCGGTTTCGGTCCCGGGCTGTGGCCCCTTCCTCCAGGTTCATACCCTTCAGAATCGCATTTTTTCCGTACCGTCTGCGGATGTCGATCACTGCCCGCTGGCGGCACCGCTCCCGCCGGCGCTGCTCCTCTTTCCCGGATATATCCTCCGGCTGCGCAAACAGATCCAGCTGCTGTCCCAGTCCGGAGGGTACCACTGCCGTTTCCGGCAGCACATGGCAGGCCACAATGTTCAGCCGCCGCACCAGAAGCGCCGGATCCACGATCCGGTCAAAGAGTTCCATCACCGCTTCCGTAATTTCCCGGGTGGAGGAGATATGCCCCGGTAGATTAGCCGTTCCGTGGGCGTGTTTGGGGATTTTTCTGCCGTAGTGATCCGTTACCACCGGGCCAGTATAGTGCTTTCTTCGCTCCGGATCTGTCAGATTGTCAATATCGTAGCCAACTGTCAGTACCATCTGATCCGTCACCAGCCCTTTTTCCACCAGATCCAGAACCAGAAGATCTGTCATCTCCCGTACCACCAGCTTTGCCTTCCGGGCCGTGTAGGCACAGTGCAGCACCTGTCCGGATCCCAAACTGTTGGTCTGGGGTTTGTAGGCCCGGATATCCGCAATACTGCAGGTCTCCGTGCCCCAGGCGTGGTCGATCAGCAGTTCCGCCTGGACACCGAAGAGCTTGTAGAGCATCCCTTCATTGTAAAAACTGCCGGGTTCCCCCAGGGTACACCGGGCGATATCTCCCATGGTGAAGATCCCGTTTTTCTCCAGCTTCCGCTGATAGCCCCGGCCCACCCGCCAGAAATCCGTCAAAGGACGGTGATCCCACAGAAGACGGCGGTAGGACTCTTCATCCAGCTGGGCAATGCGGACACCGTCGGCATCCGCCTCCACATGCTTGGCCACAATATCCATGGCCACCTTGCACAGATACAGATTGGTGCCGATGCCCGCCGTGGCTGTGATGCCGGTGGTCTGCAGAATATCCCGGATGATCCGGCGGACAAAGTCATGGGGCGTGAGACCGCTGGACTTAAGATAGGGCGTGATATCCAGAAACACCTCATCGATGGAGTAAATATGCATATCCTCCGGCGCCACATATTTAAGATATACTTCATAGACCTTTGTGCTGGCTTCCATATATGCCGCCATCCGGGGTGGAGCTGTGATATAATCGATCGCCAGGGAAGGATCCCGGTTCAGTGCAAGCGCATCCCAGCTTTTTCCCCGGAACTCCCGGCCGGGGGCTTTTATTTTCCGCAGGGCATTGATTTCATTGACCTTCTGTACCGCTTCAAACAGTCTGGGGCGGCCGGGAATTCCCCAGGCCTTCAGGCTGGGAGACACCGCCAGGCAGATGGTTTTTTCCGTCCGGCTGGCATCCGCCACCAGAAGATTGGTGGTCAGCGGGTCCAGTCCCCGGTGAATGCATTCCACCGAGGCATAGAAGGATTTCAGGTCGATGGCCGCATAGTATTTCTGTTTCATTTCAAGTCTTACCTTTTCAGAAGAACCTCAGCTGGTTCTCCTCCTCTTCCCATTCGGACAAATACCGGAAAATCCGATCATTGTCATGCCAGATCCCATAACGGTCGCATTCCTCCCGGAACACCTGTTCCAGATGGACTGCATTGGGACTGAGGAGTTCGTATGCATTACCATAGGTGCGGATATACCGTTCTTTCAGCCCCGGAAAATACCTGTCCAGATTTTCATAGAAGTACTCCCGGTTTCCCTCCCGGAGGGTCAGTCCCATGCCGAAATGAATAATACCCTTTACACCGGCTTCCCCGCAGAAACCCACGATACGGCGGACATTCTCCTCGGTGTCATTCAAAAAGGGAACCACCGGACAGAACCAGACCACGGTAGGGATCCCCGCCTCCCGGAACTTTTTCAGAGCTGCCACACGGCTTGCGGTGGTGCATACCCCTGGTTCCAGGATCCGGCACAAATCCTCATCTGCCGTGGTCAGCGTCATCTGCACCACAGCTTTCGTTTGATCGTTGATCCGCTTCAGCAGGTCAATATCCCGGAGAACCCAGTCGGATTTTGTCAGCAGTGTCACCCCGAAGCCATGCTTTCCGATCAGCTCCAGGCTTTTCCGGGTCAATTCCAGATCCCTTTCCAACGGCATGTACGGATCCGACATGGCACCGGTTCCGATCATGCAGGGCTTGCGGCGGCTTTTCAGAGCCGCTTCCAGCAGTTCCAGAGCATTCTCCTTCACGGCAATATCCTCAAAGGCATGATCCATCTGATAGCAGCTGCTTCTGGCATCGCAGTAGATACAGCCATGCTGACAGCCCCGGTAGAGATTCATGCCGTTGCGGATAGAGAGAATGCTTTTGGCCTTGATGTAATGCATGATATCTCCTCCTCGTTTTTCTTATTATAGAACATCTGTTCGATAATGTCAAGCAAACATCTTTTACCATTCCCCATAGCTTTTTCACCGAATCTGCGGTATAATGGCAAAAAAGGAGGGCTGTCCATGAAACTGCTGATTTCAGCTCTGACAAAATATCTTGCCGGTCTTTTCCTGGTGGGGCTGATCCTGTTCCTTCCTGCCGGCACTCTGAATTACCCCGGCGGATGGCTTTTCTGCGGTCTGCTGTTTGTGCCTATGCTGATTCTGGGCATCGTTCTCTGGCGGAAAGCCCCGGCGCTGCTGGAAAAACGGCTGCGCAGCAAGGAAAAGCTGTCAGCGCAGAAATCCGTCATCGGTCTGTCCCTGCTGATGTTTGTGGGGGGCTTTGCCCTGGCAGGGCTGGACTTCCGGTTTGGCTGGACCACAGTTCCCGGCTGGCTGGTCGTCACCGCCGCCTGTCTTCTGCTGCTGTCCTACGGTCTTTATGCCGAAGTCATGCGGGAAAATGCCTGGCTTTCCCGGACTGTGGAGGTGCAGGAAGGGCAGCAGGTGGTGGATTCGGGGCTCTACGGCATCGTCCGCCACCCCATGTATGCCGTCACAACGGTGCTGTTTCTCTCCATCCCCCTGGTGCTGGGCAGCTGGATCGCTTTTGTAGTGTTCCTGATCTACCCAGCCCTGATGGTGAAGCGGATCCGCAGCGAGGAGCAGCTGCTGGAAGCAGAGCTTCCGGGATACGCTGACTATCAGAAAAAAGTAAAATACCGGATGATTCCCTTCCTCTGGTAATCCATCAATGAGGTGAACTTCATGGCAAACAAACACCCGGAGTATATGACCACGCCTTCAGAGCGTGTCAGCTACTGGTCCTATTTCATCGGACAGAATATCTACTACAACATCACCGCCGCCTTCATCTCCACCTATCTTGCCATGCAGGGTATTTCCCTGGCCAAGGTGGGTCTGGTGCTGCTGATCGTGAAGTTTTGGGATGCTGTCAACGATCCTATCTTCGGCTTTATCTTCGACAAGGTGACCTTCAAAAACGGCCAGAAAAGTCTTCCCTGGCTGCGGATCGCCGTGGCGCTGATCCCCATCGTCACCATCGTCCTGTTTTCCATTCCCTCTGCCATGAGTGAAACCGGCAAGCTGGTCTGGTTCGGTGTAGCCTACCTGCTGTGGGACACGGTCTACACCCTGACAGATGTCCCTGCCTACGCCATGCTGAATACCATGACCGACAATCTGCAGGAGCGCAATCTGCTGCTCTCTGTAAACCGGGTCTTCTCCGGCGGCGGCGTGGTGATCTACGGTGTGGTGCTTCCTCTGCTGATCAGTGAAAGTGTGGGCATGAGCAGCAGCATGGCGGTAGCCGTTCTGTCTGTATTCAGTGCCCTGACCATGGTGCCCCTGTGCCTGAACTGTAAGGAGCGCAACTACAAGCCCTCGGAAGAGGAGGAGAACTTTACTCCCAGACAGATGTTCTCCTATCTGAAGCACAATAAATACCTGACCATCTACTACTGCGGCTATATCGCCACCGATGCCCTGAAGACCTTCAACGCGGTGCTGCTGTTCGTCTCTTTCTACCTCTTCGGCAACTCCCTGTTTGCCATCGTGCTGAATGTGCTGAACATGGTGCCCGGCGTCTTTGCCGCCATGCTGATGCCCACCCTTCTGAAACGGGCCGATAAATTCAAGACTCTGGTGGTGTGCAACCTGATCTGCATCGCCTTCGGTCTGGTGATCTATTTCACCGGCTACGACAACCAGGGACTGTTCATCACCCTGACCTGCATCCGCACCATTCCCATGAGTGTGCTGAACATCCTGGTCTTCATGTTCACGCCGGACTGCGCCGAGTACGGACAGTACAAGTCCGGCATCAGCGCCAAGGGCATCACCTTTGCCATCCAGACCTTCTCTGTGAAGATCACCGGTGCCATCTCCTCCTCACTGGCTCTGTTCCTGCTGGGGCTCTTCGGCTGGATCAGTGTGGAAGCCGAGAGCTTTGAGCAGCTGGCTGCCATGAACATTCAGCAGAGCGCTGCTGCGCTGGACGGTCTGTGGACAGTCTATGCGCTGGTGCCGGTCATCGGCATGATTCTCTCCGCCTTCTTCTATCTGGGATACAAACTCAATGACAGGGACGTGCAGATCATGGCCCGGTGCAACTCCGGCCTGATCACCCGGGAAGAAGCGCAGGCACAGCTCTCCAGACCCTATTGATACCATATATAGTGTACGGGCAGTACCCCAGGGTACTGCCCGTTGTGTTTTGAGTTGACCATAACAACACATCTATGTAAACAGAAAACCGGATTCATAAAAATTTACATTTCCCCAAAAAGTACGGTTTATCGCCCACAATGTATGTTATGCTCCCGTTAGCCCCAGGAAAAGCTTCTAAATCCGGCTTTTCGCTCCACTCCCGGTTCTCTGTAACCGTTTTGTAGCTTGACAAAGAGGGTGGGCTGTGGCAATATATTGTGGAGGTTTTCAAGATATGACACAACATATTGTGTCCTGTGCCGGGAGCCGACTCCCGCTGCCTCAATTTCCAGAGAAAGACAGGGCGAAATCTATGATTCAGAGTATTATCAAGCGCGACGGACGTGTCGTTTTATATGATCAGGCCAAAATTGCTGCCGCCATCCTGCGGGCACTGGAAGTTTCCGGTGACGGCAATGCCGCCGATGCCGCCAGAGTTGCCAACGATGTCCAGAGAGATCTGGAAAGCCAGTTCTCCGCTCAGAAGGCACCCGATATCGAAGCCATTCAGGACGCTGTCGAACGTCAGCTGATGAATCACGGTTTCAGCTCTGCTGCCAAGGCTTATATTCTGTACCGCGCCAACCGCACCCGTGCCAGAGAGGCCAACACCTCCCTGATGAAGACCATCGATGAGATCACCAACATCGATGCCCGCGTCTCCGATATGAAGCGCGACAACGCCAACATTGACGGCAACACCGCCATGGGCTCCATGCTGCAGATCGGCGCTGCCGGTGCCAAGGCCTATAACGAAATCTATCTGCTGCGTCCCGAGCATGCCAAGGCTTACCGGGAAGGCGACATTCACATTCACGATTTTGACTTCTACAGTCTGACCACCACCTGCTGCCAGATTGACATTCTGAAGCTGTTCCACGGCGGTTTCTCCACCGGTCACGGCTACCTGAGAGAGCCCCAGAGCATCCAGAGCTATGCTGCCCTGGCTGCCATCGCCATCCAGTCCAACCAGAATGACCAGCACGGCGGCCAGTCCATCCCCAACTTTGACTATGGCATGGCTGAAGGTGTTGCCAAGACTTACCGCAAGGCCTATCTGCGCCTGCTGAAGGAAGCGGTGGAAGACCGTCTGGATCTGGACGATGCCAACGGCGATATCAAGACCATTGTCTATGCCGCCGAAGCTGTCTGCGGTGAAACCGTCCGCATGGAAAACTGCGCCGCTTTTGACGCAACCGTTTCCGTGGGTCTGGTGAAAAAGTATGGCCTGACCTCTGCGGTTGCTGACAGCCTCATTGCCCGGGCCAGAAAGCGCGCCCTGAAGAAGGCCGACCGGGACACCTACCAGGCCATGGAAGGCTTTGTACACAATCTGAACACCATGCACTCCCGTGCAGGTGCCCAGACCCCCTTCTCCTCCATCAACTACGGTACCGATACCACCCCCGAAGGCCGCATGGTCATCCGCAATATCCTGCTGGCGCTGGAAGCCGGTCTGGGTCACGGCGAGACCTGCATCTTCCCCATCCACATTTTCAAGGTCAAGGAAGGCGTCAACTACAACGAGGGCGATCCCAACTACGATCTGTTCCGTCTGAGCTGCCGGGTCAGCGCCAAGCGCCTGTTCCCCAACTACACCTTCCTGGACGCTCCTTTCAACCTGCAGTACTATGTGCCCGGCCGTCCCGAAACGGAAGTGGCCACCATGGGCTGCCGTACCCGCGTCATGGGCAATGTCTACGATCCCAGCAGACAGATCGCCTACTCCCGCGGCAACCTCTCCTTCACCTCCATCAATCTGCCCCGTCTGGCCATTGAGGCAAACGGCAATGAGAAGCTGTTCTACGAAAAGCTGGAGGCCATGCTGGAACTGGTGACCCAGCAGTTGCTGGACCGCTTTGAGATCCAGTGCAACAAGCACATCTATAACTATCCCTTCCTGATGGGCCAGGGCGTCTGGCTGGACTCCGATCACCTGACCCTGCGGGATGATCTGCGGGAAGTTCTGAAACACGGTACCCTGTCCATCGGTTTCATCGGTCTGGCAGAGACCCTGACCAGCCTCTACGGCAAGCACCACGGCGAGGGTGAAGACATCCAGTCCAAGGGTATCGAGATTCTGAGCTTCATGCGCAAGTTCTGCGACGACAAGTCCCAGGAGATGAAGATGAACATCACCCTGCTGGCTACCCCCGCAGAAGGTCTGTCCGGCCGCTTCATCCGCATGGACAAGAAGCGCTACGGCAAGATCAAGGGTGTCACCGACCGGGAGTACTACACCAACTCCTTCCATATCCCCGTCTGGTACCCCATCTCCGTCTATGACAAGATCCGTCTGGAAGGCCCCTATCACGCTCTGTGCAACGCCGGTCACATCAGCTACGTGGAGCTGGACGGTGACACCGCACGGAATGTGGAAGCCTTCGAGACCGTTGTCCGCCACATGCACGACTGCGGTGTGGGTTACGGCTCCATCAACCATCCCGTTGACCGCGACCCCATCTGCGGCTATGTTGGTATCATCGGCGATGTCTGTCCCCGCTGCGGCCGCCGGGAGGGCGAGGAGATCGCTCCCGAGCGTGTGGAAGAGCTGAGACGGATGTATCCTGAAATGCCCGCTTTCCAGGGCATCGAATAAACCGGCTGTTCGTAACATTATCACGGACACAACCGGTAAGCTGTGACATAATGGTATCAGGGAGATCCTGCTCCCGATACTTTCCAATCTTCCAAGGAGGACATCATCATGACTGTTAAAAGCAAGAGCGAAAAGCTGGGCCAGGGTGTGGGCTTTGAGCGCATCCGCCGCATCACCGGTTACCTGGTGGGCACCATGGACAAGTGGAATGACGCCAAGCGCGCCGAGGAGCGTGACCGTGTGAAGCACGGCCTGAACGGCAATGCTTGATCTTTCCGGTATCGTAAGCGACAGCATCGTGGATGGTCCGGGAATCCGGACCACCATCTTCTGCCAGGGCTGCCCCCATCACTGCCCCGGCTGCCACAATCCCGAAACCTGGGATTTCGGCTGCGGCACTATGGTGCCGGTGGAAGATCTTTTGGATGTTGTCCGCAGCAATCCCCTGTGCCGGGGCGTCACCTTCTCCGGCGGCGAACCCTTTGCCCAGGCAGCAGGCTTCGCAAAGCTGGCCAAGCTGCTGAAAGAAAAAGGCTATGAGGTTGCCTCCTACTCAGGATACACCTTTGAGGAGCTTCTGGAAGGTTCAGATGACCAGAAAGCACTTCTGGCATCCATCGATATTCTCATCGATGGTCCCTTCCTGATGGCCGAGAAGAGCCTGGAGATCGCCTTCCGGGGCAGCCGCAATCAGCGGATCCTGGATGTAAAGAAGAGTCTCGCCGAAGGCAGGGCTGTCTGCGTCACCTCCGGCCGCTGGCTGGGAGAATATTAAGCACACCCCCCCGGTTCAACCCAACGGTTGAACCGGGGGCTTTTCTCCGCTTTTTCTAATCTGTAATCCTGAATTTGGTCCCTCTTCTTGATATACATCCCCGCCTATGGTATACTGATTTAATATATACCATGCCAACCTCCCTCAATACTGAGGAGAAAATACCATATTGCGAGGGTATTAATATGCAGTTTTCATCCGCCATTTTCTTAATGTTATTCCTGCCTGCACTTATGATCCTTTATTTTGCCGCAGGAACAGGACACCGAACATATAAAAATACGGTTCTGTTGATCGGCAGCATTCTGTTTTACGCATGGGGTGAACCGGTCTTTATCTTCGTTATGCTTGGCAGCATATTGCTGAATTACTGGATTGCCCTCAAAATCAGCACCGCGGACACATGGAAAAAACCGCTTCTATGCATTTCCCTGGTCTTTAATCTGGGAATCCTCATTATCTTTAAATACCTGACGTTTATTCTGCGGAATCTTTCCCTTCTGATAGATCTTCCCATCATCGAGATTGCACTTCCAATCGGAATTTCTTTTTATACATTTCAGATCATGAGCTATGTTTTTGATGTATATTACGGCACGGTTCCTGTGCAGCACAGTCTTCCGTCCCTGGCGTTATACATCACTATGTTTCCGCAGCTTATCGCGGGTCCTATCGTCCGCTATTCCACGATTGCTTATGAGATCCAGCAAAGAAATGAAACTTTTTCAGATTTTGAATCCGGAATAAACCGGTTCGTGGTGGGTCTCGCCAAAAAAGTTCTGCTGGCGGATTTTCTTGCGGGAATCGCCGACAAAATCTTCAACAATGCCCAGTTCGGCCCGGTTCCGATGCTTACCGCATGGATTGGTGCCCTTGCATATACCTTTGAGATTTACTATGATTTTTCCGGATATTCCGATATGGCCATCGGTCTGGGAACGTGTTTTGGCTTCCATTTCCTTGAAAATTTCAATTATCCCTACATCGCAAAAAGCATTTCCGAATTCTGGCAGCGCTGGCACATCTCTCTGACCAGTTTCTTCCGGGATTATGTATACATCCCTATGGGTGGAAATCGTGTTTCCCCGAAGCGCCATATATTCAATCTGTTTACCATCTGGCTTTTAACGGGCATCTGGCATGGCGCCGCATGGAATTTTATTGTCTGGGGACTGCTGTACTTTGCAATACAGCTTCTTGAAAAATATACCGGCTTCGCCAGGAAACTCCCTGCATTGGTCGGACATATTTATACACTCTTTGTTGTGATGCTTCTTTGGGTGATCTTCCGCGCCAAAACCATGACGGATGCTGTAAACTATTTTTCTTATATGTTTACGCCAGCCGGCGGACTTGCTGATTCCCAGACCATGCAGTTTATCAGAAGCTGTATTGTAATTTTTACCGTCTCCTGTATCGGAAGCATACCTGTCATTCCCGCTCTTAAAAAACATTTTATTAACACAAGCCTCAGCCAGGTTATCTGCGAAATCATCTCCTCTGCAATTTGCATTGGATTGCTGCTTTTATGTCTCCTGCTAATCATAAACGGATCCTACAGTCCCTTTATCTATTTTAACTTTTAGGTGATTCCCGGTATGAAAACAATCAAAAAGCTTAAAACAGTCGCTGTCTGCTCCATATTCCTGGCCCTGTTTCTGATTGTCGCGTCCATGATTCTGTTGAGCAGGATATATCCTGACGGACATTCCGGCAATCGGATCGCTCAGTATCTTCTCAGCAATCTCACCATTCAAACAGTTATCAGCAATGATGAATGGGCACAGAAATATCCCTATGATCAATCTTTTACGGAAAAATACGAGAAAAAAATCCAACATATCAAAACCGCACTGGAAAACTTCTGCACCACCTCTTTTCCTGCCTCCGAAAAAATCGACAGTCTGGTCAATCTTTTAAAACATCAGGTATTTCATTACCATGCAGATGATATTATCGGAAACAATGAGAATATCATGTATGTTCAGGATGCTGTTGCCAATGTAGCCGAGTTCTCACAAATCCTGGCAGAAAAAGGTATCCCCTTTCTGTATGTCCAAACCCCTTCTCCCGGCAGTGTTGCCTATTACAGGGGATCTTCTCCCGATGGTACTGACCGTATGCTTGCAGAGCGAAATCACGCTTTAACCGATGCGCTCGTCAAACTGGAAGTCAACACCTTAAATCTCACCGCCGAACTCAGTGGCACGATCCAATTTGACAAAACCGCGCACTGGTTTCCCGAGGATGCACTTTATGCGGCTAACATCATCACCGCCCGGCTGAATCAGGATTTCGGTTTTGGCATCCATACGGATATATTCTCCGGCAATAACTTTACCTGGCATTTGCAAAAGGATTCCGGCATTGCAAGCCAGATTCAAAGGAACTGGGGATACCGTTTTGATGTTCCCGTTCCAAAAGAAGAATATATCTTCTCTGTGGTTCATGCCGAAACCGACCGCTGGTCCGGCAATTTTGCGGAAAGCATGCTTCAGCCCACCGAGCTTTGGCGTGCAGACAATGTTGCTTATCATGGGGCTTTTCGGATTTCCAACTCCCTGATTTACGAAATCACCAACCAAAGCGTAACCACCAGTACCGGAAAACATATATTAATGATCGGTGATTCTTTTGACTGGCCTTTGTGTGCTTATTTGGCAATGGGGGTTGAACGGCTGACATTTCTTCACAATGCAAGCTTTACAGGCAGCATCCTGTCCTATATTGATGCAACATCACCGGATGCAGTTCTTATTT
This sequence comes from Oscillospiraceae bacterium, assembly GCA_017555395.1. Lineage (GTDB taxonomy): Bacteria > Bacillota > Clostridia > Oscillospirales > Oscillospiraceae > Faecousia. The sequence continues at coordinate 12,268 of JAFZGL010000155.1, forward strand.
GCTACAATGATGCAGAATTTCATGAAGTTTACACAGAAGAAGCATATTATTTAGAATAATGAAGAGGAAAAACGGTTCAACCAAATGGTTGAACCGTTTTTATTATGTATACAGTATTACACGCCGCTGTAGGCAGAGAATCCGCCGTCCACGGGGATACAGATGCCGGTGATGAAACCGGCGGCCTTGTCGTCCACCAGGAACAGCAGAGCGCCGTCCAGCTCTTCGGTCTGTCCGAAGCGGCCCATGGGGGTGCCGGCCAGAATCTTATGGGTACGGGCAGTGGGCGTGCCGTCCTCGTTCCACAGCAGCTTTGCATTCTGCTTGCTGGAGAAGAAACCGGGGGCAATGGCATTGACACGGATATTCACCCTGGAGAAGTGAACTGCCAGCCACTGGGTAAAGTTGGTTACCGCGGCTTTTGCGCCGGAGTAGGCGGGGATCTTGGTCAGAGGGGTATAGGCATTCATGGAAGAAATATTGATGATATTACCGCCGCCGCTGCGGATCATGTGCTTGGTGAATGCCTGGGTGGGAATCAGGGTGCCGTTGAAATTCAGACCCAGAACCAGATTCACGCCATCATCATCCAGATCGAAGAAGGATTTTACATCCTCACGGTCCAGATCGCCTTCCTCGTAATATTCCTTGTCCGTGGATGCACGGGGATTATTGCCGCCGGCACCGTTGACCAGGATATCACAGGGACCCAAATCTTCCAGAACCTGATCCGCGATCCGCTCCATATCAGCCTTGCTCAGGACATTGCCCTTATAGGCCCTGGCAATACCGCCCGCTTCAATAATCTCGGCAGCATACTGATTGATGGCTTCTTCAGAACGGTTCACAAGGGCTACCTTGGCGCCCGCCCGGGCCAGGACCTTGGCCATATTGCCGCAGAGAATGCCGCCTGCGCCGGTGACAACCGCCACCTTACCGGTCAAATCTGTCTGTAAAACATTGGGTTTCATAATAGATTCCTCCCCAACATGTATTATATTAAATATTATACATTGATGATAAAAAAATAGCAATGACAAACCATTGTTTTTTGTTTTTTTGTAAGGTATAATAAGAAAAAATAATTCTTTTTGGAGGATTTATCTATGGAATATCGCGTTCTCGGCAAAACCGGTCTGAAAATTTCCCGCATGGGCTTCGGCGGCATCCCCATCCAGCGCATCGACGCTGCCGGAACCCGCAAGCTGTGCCTGGAGATGAAGGAAGCCGGCATCAATTACATCGATACCGCCCGCGGCTACACCGTCAGTGAAGAATATCTGGGTGAAGCACTGGAAGGCATCCGCGATCATTTCATCATTGCCACCAAGAGCATGGCCCGCACCAAGGAAGCCATGGCTGCCGACATCGAAATCAGCCTGAAAAATCTGCGCACCGATTACATTGACCTGTACCAGGTTCACAACGCCACACTGCCCCAGCTGGAGCAGGTCATGGCACCCGGCGGCGCTCTGGAGGCTCTGCTGGAGGCAAAGGCTGCCGGCAAGATCGGACACATCGGTCTGACTGCCCATGGTCTGGAAGTCTTCGAGAAGGCTGTGGAGCTGGACTGGGTGGAGACTTTCATGTTCCCCTACAACATCGTGGAATCCCAGGGCGAGGAACTGATCAAGGTCTGTGCTGAAAAGAACATCGGTTTCATCGTCATGAAGCCTCTGGCCGGCGGTGCCATTGAGGATGCCACCCTGGCTATGCGCTACTGCCTGGCCAACCCCGCTGTCACTGTGGTCATCCCCGGCATGGCTGAGGAGAAGGAACTGGCACAGAATCTGGCTGCCGCCAATGATGCCTCCCCCCTGTCCGAGGAAGAACTGGCCAAGGTCGCTGCCATCCGCAAGGAACTGGGCACCCAGTTCTGCCGCCGCTGCAACTACTGCCAGCCCTGCGTCAAGGGCATCAACATCTCCGGCTGCTTCCTGTTCCACGGCTATCTGGCCCGCTACGGCCTGGAAGAGTGGGCACGTGGCCGTTACGCCACCATCCCCGTAAAGGCATCTGCCTGCATCGAATGCGGCGCCTGCGAAAACCGCTGCCCCTACAACCTGCCCATCCGGCAGATGCTGAAGAAGGTCGCTGCCGACTTCGGTGAATAATCACAAACACAAAAACACGGCATGGAAATCCATGCCGTGTTTTTTAGATACCATAGAAGAGGATGCCCAGCAGCGCGGAGATGCCGATGAGCTTGATGGGGGAGATTTTTCTCTTTGTTTTTTTGCAGAACACAATGATCCCCACCAGAATCGCCGCGATCACCAGTGCCCGGACATCCATGCTGCCATGGGGGAAGCAGGCCTTCAGGGAAAGCTGCACACCGGTGGCCACAATGATGCCGATGATGCACGGCTGCATACCGTCCAGCATCGCTTTCACATTGGGGTTGCGGATAATATTCTTCAGCAGAATCAGGATCAGCAGAATAATGCAGTAGGAAGGCAGCACCACCGCCAGCGTTGCCAGAAGGGATCCCAGAATGCCGCCCTGACTGGAACCGACATAGGTGGCCAGATTCACCATAATGGGACCGGGCGTGCTTTCACTGACGCCGATCATGTAGGTCAGCTGATCTTCCGTCAGCCATCCGTAGTCCAGCACCACATCCCGGATCAGGGGAATGGCTGCATAGCCGCCGCCGAAGGTAAAGCATCCGACTCTCAGAAAACCCAGAAACAGATCCAGAAAAATCACTCTGCCATACCTCCTTTCACCTTAAACACAGCCAGACTGATCAGACCGGCGGTCAGCATCAGGGCAATGGACGAAATATTGAGGGACAGGAAATTCACCGTCAGCATGGCAATCAGTCCAAACACCATCAGCACCCGGGGCAATGCTGCTTTCTTTACCTTTTTCAGCATATTCAGGCCTGCATTGATAATCACAATGCCAACGCCAACCTTGATGCCGTGGAAGGCACTGGCAATGATGCCGATTTCCAGGAAATTATCCAGAAACTGAGAGATGGTATAAATGATCACAAGGGACGGTGTTACCATACCCAAGGTAGAAATCGCCGCGCCCCAAATGCCCTTTCTGCGGTAACCCACATAGGTGGCACAGTTAATGGCAATGGGGCCGGGAGTGGATTCCGCTATGACCAGCAGCTCCATCATTTCCTCATGGGTCATCCATTTCTTTTGGGACACCACCGCATCTTCAATGATGGCGATCATGGCATAGCCGCCGCCGATGGTAAAGAGGCCGATCTTCGCAAACATCAGAAACAGTTCCAGCAAAATTTTCACCGCTTTCAAAAGTTTTCCGTATTATACCACAGGATAACAAAAAAGCCAACCCTTGCGGGCTGGCTTTTTCCGTTTACTTAATCACACGAACTTTGACAACGCCGTCGATCTGCTTCAGTGCTTCCACCACAGCGGGAGATGCAGGATGATCCAGATCCAGCATGGTATAGGCGTACTCGCCGCGGCTCTTGTTCATGAGCCCTGCAATGTTCAGGTTTTCACCGGCAATGGCTGCGGTGAACTGACCCAGAGAATTGGGAATGTTCTTATGCAGCAGAGTGATGCGGCCGGCAGCGGTGCACACACCCATATCGCAGTTGGGATAGTTGACAGAATTGACGATATTGCCGTTTTCCAGATAGTTCATCACCTGAGAGACAGCCATCTTGGCGCAGTTGTCCTCGGATTCCTCAGTGGAAGCACCCAGATGGGGAATGGCAATGCAGCCGGGCATGTTGGCGGTTTTGGCATTGGGGAAGTCGGTGACATACTTGGAGACCTTGCCGGAGGCCAGTGCCTCTGCCATGGCATCGTCATCCACCAGCGCATCACGGGCAAAGTTCAGGATGATGACGCCGTCCTTCATCTTGGCAATGGCTTCGGCGTTGATCATCTTCCGGGTATCATCCAGCAGAGGAACATGCAGAGAAATGATGTCGCAGTTGGCATAGATCTCGTCACGGGTCTTGACGCGGACGATGTGGCTGTCCAGATGCCAGGCAGCATCGATGGAGATGAAGGGGTCGCAGCCGTAGACATGCATGCCCAGCTTCCGGGCGGAATTGGCCAGAGGGCCGCCGATGGCACCCAGACCGATAACACCCAGGTTCTTGTGACGGATCTCATGACCGGCGAACTGAGACTTGCCCTTTTCCACCAGCTTGGCAACATCGCTGCTTTCCTTGATGGTCTGTACCCAGTTGATGCCGTCCACGATGCCGCGGCTGGCCAGCAGCATGCCGCACAGCGCCAGTTCCATAACGGAGTTGGCATTGGCGCCGGGGGTATTGAAGACCACGATGCCCTTCTCGGCACAGCTGGTCAGGGGGATGTTGTTGACACCGGCACCGGCACGGGCAATGGCCAGCAGATTATCCGGCAGTTCCATATCGTGCATGCCTGCGCTGCGGACCAGAACCGCATCCGCATTGTCCATGGCATCGGCAGTCTGATAGTCCTCCGTCCACAGGGC
>JAFZGL010000156.1 GCA_017555395.1 Oscillospiraceae bacterium
CATTGCCACCGTGGGTGCCATGATGTCCACCGGCAGTACCATGACGGCAGGCGTCAACGAGGAAACCTATTCTCTTACCATTTATATCACCCTGGAGGATCAGAATGCCTCCGGTGCGGCAGTCAGCAAACAGATCGAAGAGCTTTGCGCCGATATGGCCTGCGATGTCTCCGGTTCTTCTGCCATGCTGGATATGAGTGCCCTCAGCGGCAGCGGTGTGGGCGTGCAGATCTATGCCGATGATATGGATACCCTGCAGCAGGGTGCCCGCCGGGCGGCGGAAGTGCTGTCCCAGGTGGAAGGCATCGGAGAGACCAGTGACGGTCTGGAAGAAGCGGCACCTGCGCTCCATGTGGCCATTGACCGCAATGCGGCCATGGCAAAGGGTATCACTGTGGCGCAGATCTTTATGGAGCTGTCCTCCGGTCTGACAGAGACCACAACGGCAGCAACTCTGGAGATCAACGGCAATTCCACCGATGTGATCATCGAGAAGCCGGAAGGCGGTCGCCTGGATGTGGACGGCCTGAAGGCCTACGCCTTTGAAACCACCGACAAGGAAGGGGAAACCCGGGAATTCACCCTGGAAGACATCGCGAAGGTGGAGGAGACCTCCAGTCTGACCACCATTCAGCGTCTGGGTCAGCGACGGTATCTGACCGTCAGCGGCGAGCTGGAAGAGGGATACAACGTGACCCTGGTGTCTGCCGAAGCCCAGAAGGCGCTGGAGCAGGCTGACCTGGGTGACGGCGTGGATCTGGTGTTCTCCGGTGAAAACGAGACCATCATGGAAGCGGTGGAACAGATGCTGCTTATGCTGCTGCTGGGTGTCCTGCTGGTGTACCTGGTCATGGTGGCGCAGTTCCAGAGCCTGAAATCCCCCTTCATCGTTATGTTTACCATCCCGCTGGCCTTTACCGGCGGCTTCCTGGGACTGCTGGTCTGCGGCATGGAGATCAGTGTTATCTCTCTGATCGGCTTTGTCATGCTGACCGGCATCATTGTCAACAACGGCATTGTGCTGGTGGACTATATCAACCAGCTGCGGCAGGACGGTATGGAGCGCCGGGAGGCTATCCTGGAGGCAGGTGTCACCAGAATGCGTCCCATTCTGATGACCACCATCACCACCATTCTGGGCCTGATCGATATGGCCGTCCGCAAGAGTCCCGGCACGGCACTGATGCAGCCCATCGCGGTGGTCTGTATTGGTGGTCTGACCTATGCGACACTGATGACGCTGTTTGTGGTTCCCTGTATCTATGATATCCTGAACCGGAAGGATCTGCGCAATGTCCGGGAAGAGGACCTGAAACTGCTGGATCTGTAAGGGTTTTCCTTGCAATCAGGGCATTTGTGTGGTATACTTTCGAAAACACAGAAAAGGAGGAGCAGCCATGAGTGTTCATGAATCCGGTGAAATGTATCTGGAGGCCATTCACGTTCTGACAAAGAAAAACGGCCATGTCCGGTCTATCGATGTCAGCGAATATCTGGGCTACTCCAAGCCCAGTGTCTCCCGTGCCATGGGTATTCTGCGCAGCGGCGGATATATCACCGTGGAAAAGGACGGCAGCATCAGCTTGACAGAAGCGGGTCAGGAGATCGCCGAGAAGATCTATGCCCGGCATACCCTGCTGACCAAACTGCTGATCCGCATCGGTGTTTCTGAGGAAACTGCGGCAGAAGATGCCTGCAAGCTGGAACATGCCATCAGCGATGAGTCCTTCGAGGCGCTGAAGCGGTATGTGTCAGATAAACTGTAACAGAAACCGGACGGTGCATCAGCACCGTCCGTTTTTTATTTTTCCAGAAGTTTAAGAATTTCCTCTCTGGTGCGGAAGCCCACTGCCTTTGCTGTGATCTCTCCGCCGTTGAATACCACCAGCGTGGGAATACTCATGACCCGGAACCGCTGCGCCAGCTCCATTTCCTCGTCCACATTGACTTTACCCACGATGATATCCTCCCGTTCATCGCCGATTCCCTCCACAATAGGAGCGATCTGTTTGCAGGGGCCGCACCAGGGTGCCCAGAAATCCAGGAGAATGGGTTTGCCAATATTCATCAGAAGTTCATCCAGATTCTCTTTGGTGATGTTGGTATATGCCATGGAAAGTCCTCCTTGTATGTCTTTCTGATAGTATAACCGGTTCCGCGGCAGAATACAAGTGCGTAAGAATTGACAATTGAAAGTGCTTCTGGTATGATGCGAATTACAAAAGCAAAAGGAGATATCACGATGAGCTGTAACGGAAACTGCGGATCCTGCTGCGGCAGCTGCGGCGGCTGTGCCCGGGATCTGGTTGTGACCCCCCGGGAACTTTCTTTTCTGGAGGAATTGGGGCAGGTGGCCTTCCTGCCGGTGGCCCGGAAAATGGGAGATCTGGAGCCGGTATATCTGGAAGAAGGAGAGGCAGAGCGGGAGGCCTACAGCCTGCTGCTGCAGTGCCTGGAGAAGAAAGGCCTGATTTCCCTGGATTATGACAAGCCTCTGGGCGGAGAATCGGAAAAGCGGTATGCGGATTATCCTGTCCGCGGCAGCATGTCCCTGACAGAACGGGGTTATAATGTTCTGGAAACCCTGGATTATTACGGAATTCCGGAAGAAAAATGATATAAATGAGATGAACGTGTGTGCTGCAAAGCGACAAAGGGATACCCGGGACGCACAAAATCTTCAAAAACCGTGAAATTCCGGTTGACGAATCAGTTCTTTTGGGGTACAATGTATCCATCGTTCATAAACAGAAGGCTGTGAAGGGAAGAGTAGGCATTCATTCACCGTTCAGAGAGCCCCGGTTGGTGGAATGGGGTACGGCAGAGATGTCCGAACATGGTCCCGGAGCCGCGCAGGCGACAGGTAGTCTGCGACGGGTGCGCCCGTTATTGCGCAGGAGTATGTTGGTACTCCCGGAGGTGCTTTTCGTGAGGAAAGCGCGAAACAAGGTGGTAACACGGAAATTCGATCCGTCCTTGTGCCGATTTGCGGCACAAGGACGTTTTTTGTTATTGAGGTGATCTTTTTGCAACCCATTATTGAAATCAAGAATCTTTCAAAGGTTTTCGGCTCCGGTGACGGAAAGGTGGCAGCATTGCAGGATGTTTCTGTGGCAGTGCAGCCCGGCGAGATCTTTGGCATCATCGGCCTGTCCGGCGCGGGCAAGAGTACTCTGGTCCGCTGCATCAATCTGCTGGAACTTCCCACAGAGGGCCAGGTACTGTTCCACGGTCAGGATCTGACCGGTCTGAAGGACAAGGAGCTGAGAATGCAGCGTCGGAAAATCTCCATGATCTTCCAGAGCTTTAACTTACTGGATCAGCGGACCTCTCTGGACAACATCTGCTTCCCTCTGGAACTGGCAGGTGTCTCCCGGAAGGATGCCCGGAAGCGGGCCATGGAACTGCTGGAGATTGTCGGTCTTCCCGACAAGGCCAATTCCTATCCTGTGCAGCTGTCCGGCGGCCAGAAGCAGAGAATCGCCATTGCAAGAGCCCTGGCTTCCGATCCGGAAGTGCTGCTGTGCGATGAGGCGACTTCTGCTTTGGATCCCACCACCACCGACTCCATTCTGAAGCTGCTGCAGAAGATCAATCGCGAGCGGGGCATCACCGTCATCATCATCACCCACCAGATGTCCGTCATCGAGCAGATCTGTCACCGGGTGGCGATTCTGGATGCCGGTCAGGTGGCGGAGATCGGCGAGGTGGAGAGCGTCTTCTCCAATCCCCGGTCCGCTGCGGGCCGCCGTCTGGTGAGCCCTGAAATGGCCCTTCCCTTTACCGAGGAAGACGGCCCCATTGCCCGTATTGCCTTCAACGGCAACGCCTCTGAAGAACCCATCATTGCATCCCTTGCCCTGGATCTGGGCATCAAGGTCAGCATCATGGGTGCCGATACCCGCAACATCGACGGCAAGGCCTTCGGCACCATGCTCATCAGCCTGCCCACCGATTCGGAGCAGAAGCAGAAGGTGATGCAGTACCTGAAGTCTCATCCCGGTGTTACCGCAGAGGAGGTGCAGTAAATGTTTGATTTGTTTTCCGATCCTGTAAAGGTTGCCCAGCAGATGGAGATTATCTTCAGTGAGTACGGTTTTGCCATCTGGGAAACCATGTATGCACTGGTGCTGGAAGTTATTTTCGCCTACGTTGTGGGCCTGCCTCTGGGTGTCCTGCTGGTCACCGGTGAAAAAGAGGGCATCCGTCCCATGCCCGGCTGGATGATGAAGACCCTGAACATTGTCATCAACCTGCTGCGGTCTGTGCCCTTCCTGATCCTGATGATCATTGTGCTGCCCCTCAGCAAGATCATTGTGGGTACCAAGGTGGGTACTCCCGCAACCATTCCCCCTATGGTCATCGCTGCATTCCCCTTGGTTGCACGTATGGTGGAATCCAGCCTGCGAGAAGTCAATCACGGTGTCATTGAGGCATCCCAGTCCATGGGTGCTTCCACATGGCAGATCGTCACCAAGGTGCTGCTGCCGGAAGCACTGCCCAGCCTGATCTCCGGCGGCACCATTACCGTGGGCACGATTCTGGGTTACGGTGCCATGGCCGGTATCATCGGCGGCGGTGGCTTGGGTAAGATGGCCATCAACTATGGCTACTACAATTTCAAATACCTGGTCATGTGGGCGGCTGTCATCGGTCTGATCATCCTGGTTCAGATCTTCCAGTCTGTCGGCACAAAGCTGGCACAGGCAAGCGACAAGAGACTGCGCAACAGAAACTAATTTGTGATTTTGATGTGTAAGCATCTGATTAAAGAAAAGGAGAGTATCACTATGAAGAAGACCATCGCTATCGTTCTGACCCTGATCCTGTGTGTCGGCCTGCTGGCCGGCTGCGGCGCCAAGGATGACAAGACCATCACCGTCGCTGCTTCTCCCACTCCCCATGCCGAGATCCTGGCTGTTGCCAAGGAAGAACTGGCCAAGGACGGCTGGACTCTGGAGATCACCGAGTATGCTGACTATGTGGTTCCCAACAACGTCGTTGAAGACGGCGAAATGGATGCCAACTACTTCCAGCATGTTCCTTATCTGGACACCTTCAATGCAGAAAACGGCACCCATCTGGTGAGCGTTGCCATGGTTCACTATGAGCCCTTCGGCATCTATGCCGGCACCAAGTCCGCCATTGCCGACCTGGCAGAGGGTGACAAGATCGCCATCCCCAACGACGGCTCCAACCGTGCCCGCGGTCTGCTGCTGCTGGAGCAGGAAGGCATCATCGGTCTGAAGGACGGCGCAGGCATGGAAGCCACCGTTCTGGATATCGACGAGAACCCCCTGAACCTGGAGATCTTCGAAATGGAAGCTGCCCAGATCGCCGGTGTCCGTGACTCCGTCGCCCTGGCTGTCATCAACGGCAACTACGCTCTGAACGCAGGCCTGAACGCCGGTACCGATGCCATCGCTGTTGAGGATGCTGAGTCCATCTCCGCTACCACCTACGCCAACGTTCTGGTGGTCAAGGAAGGCAACGAGAATGCTGAAAAGATCCAGGCTCTGAAGAACGCTCTGCTGAGCGACGCTGTCAAGACCTATATCAACAACACCTACTCCGGCGCTGTTGTTCCCATCTTCTAATTATCAAATCCATACAACCGGGAGGGCGAAGCGCCCTCCCGATTTCGTTGCTTCCGATATTGATTTTACCCTGCTTCATTGGTATAATGATGCAATATCTTGAAAAAACAGAGATGATTGTATGAATTGGAACGAATATAGAGACGGTGTCCGGACCGGAATCCCGGTTGGTCTGGGCTATTTCTCTGTCAGCTTTGGCTTCGGTGCAATGGCCATTGCCCAGGGACTGAAGGCGCTGGACGCAACACTGATCTCCCTGACCAACCTGACCAGTGCAGGTCAGTTTGCCGGCCTGACCCTGATTGTGGCCATGGGAACACTGTGGGAGATGATCGTGACCCAGATCGTCATCAACAGCCGCTACAGCCTCATGAGCATTGCCCTTGCCCAGCGGATGGGTCAGCGCATAGGATTCTTCCCCCGGCTGTTCATTGCGTTTTTCAATACGGATGAGATCTTTGCCCTGGCCATGGCCCGGCCCAAGGCATTGAGCGTACCCTTTATGCTGGGTCTTGGAACGCTGCCTATTCTGGGCTGGACCAGCGGCACATTAATGGGCGCTCTGGCGGGATCTGTCCTGCCGGCGGATATCCGGGCGGCTCTGGGCGTCATGCTTTACGGTATGTTCATTGCCATTGTGGTACCCCCGGCCAAGCAGGAAAAACCGGTGCTGATCACGGTGATCCTGGCGCTGATGTTCAGCTGCTGCTTCAGCTGGATCCCCGCGCTGAAATCCGTATCCGCAGGTATTTCCATTGTCATCTGCACCGTGGCAGCGGCAGCCATTGCGGCGGCGCTGTTCCCTGTGGCGGAAGATGAGGAGGTGGCACAATGAGCATCTATACCTATATTTTCACCATGGCACTGACCACCTATCTGATCCGGATGATCCCGCTGACAGTGTTCCGCAAGCCCATCCGGAGCCGGTTTTTAAAGTCCTTCCTGCACTATGTGCCCTATGCCTGCCTGACGGCCATGACCTTCCCGTCCATTCTGACCAGCACGGCGGCAGTCATCAGCGGTGCTGCGGCGCTGATCGTGGCGGTGATCCTGGCCTACCGGGGCAGAAGCCTGCTGACGGTTTCCCTGGCGGCATCCGCAGCCGTGATGGCCACGGAGTTTCTGATTAAATTTGTAAAATAATTATGTATTCCTCCGGTTTTGCTTGACGAACCGGGGGAATTTTGTTATACTTTTTCCGGAAAGAAGAGGGAGTAGTCGGCGCAATCAACTTGCGGGACTGAATCGACATACTGGGGAAACCCCGGTTCAGCCTGAAATGACGAGACTTTTTGTGCGGACAGGCTCAGTCTCTTCACACGTAAGCTTCTGTGCCTGTCAGA
>JAFZGL010000157.1 GCA_017555395.1 Oscillospiraceae bacterium
GGCGACCCGCTGGAAATTTATACCGAAAAGGACGGCGGGGTGATCTTCCGGAAATATTCTCCTATGGGGGATCTGCAGGAATTCGCCGCCCAGATGTGCGAGTCCATCGGCTCTGCCACCGGTCATATCGCTGCCATCGCCGACCGGGACTCCATCATTGCCCTCCACGGTGCCCCCAAGCGGGAACTGATGGACAAGCCCAATTCCATGGGGCTGGAAAAACTGATGGAGCAGCGAAAGAATTATCTGTTTCAGTCCGGGGATTCCCCCATTCCAGCGTCTGACGGGACAGACAAATATCACCTGGGGGCTGCTGCACCGATCCTGTCCCAGGGGGATCTTATGGGCTGCGTCATGCTTCTGTTGGGTGAAAATGACAACCCGCTGAAGGAAAGCGATCAGTGCCTGGCCAGAACAGCTGCGGGCTTTTTGGGAAAGCAGCTGGAAAGCTGAAAACCGGAGCGGAAAATCCGCTCCGGTTCTTTTTTAGATTCTGTACAGCCGCTTGCCGTTTTCGGTGGTGATGGTGTGGATCTCTTCGACAGTGAGTCCCCGGATCTCCGCCAGCTTTTCCGCCATGCGGTAGAGCTTGCCGGGATCGTTCCGCTTGCCCCGGAAGGGTTCGGGGGACATATAGGGACAGTCGGTCTCCAGCACCAGCCGGTCAAGAGGAATATTGGCGGCCACTTCCACTGCCTTGCGGGCATTCTTGAAGGTCAGCACGCCGGTGAAGCCGATGTACCAGCCTCGTTTGACCAGTTCCTTTGCCATTTCCAGGGAACCGGAGTAGCAGTGGAACACACCCTTGACTTCGGGGAACTCGTCAATGATCCGCAGACCGTCTTCATGGGCATCCCGCTCATGGACGATGACGGGCATATCCAGCTCCTTTGCCAGCTGCATCTGCAGCCGGAAGGCCTTCTGCTGGATGTCCCGGGGAATGTCCTCATAGTGGTAATCCAGACCGATCTCACCGATGGCCTTGATTTTGGGATTCTGTTTACATAACACTCTGTATTCTTCCAGAACTGCCTCGTCCACTTCGTCGGCCACGTCGGGGTGGGAACCCACAGCACCGTAGATGTAGTCGTATTCCTTTGTCAGTTTGTCCACGTTCCGGGAGGACGCCAGGGAGCAGCCCGGATTCAGCACCAGAGCCAGTCCCTGTCCGGGCAGGCTTGACAGAAGCTCCGCTCTGTCTTCATCGAATGCCCGGTCGTCCATGTGGGCATGGGTATCAAAAAGCATGGTTATTCTCCTTCCAGCACGGCCAGGATGCAGCCGTCGATTTGGGTCACTCTGGGGTCATCCAGAGAAAAGTCTGTGTGATTGGGATAGCCTTTCAGGCCTTCTCCACTGAGTTTGGCGGCGGCTTCCTTCAGCACCCAGAAGGTCAGCAGAGCGGTTCGGGGATCAGAGGCAGCTTCATACTGCGCCTTTTCGACCGGGGACAGGATCTTGTCCGCCAGTTTCAGGTTGATGTTTCTGTCCAGCTCCTCCGCATCGATTCCCACATTGTGTTCTGACAGCACACAAAAGGCATGTTTCGGGGTGTGGGAGATGGAAAAGTGAAGTTCACTGTCCGGGAAATAAGGCTTTCCCCGGTCAGTTGTCAAAATATCCGGCAGGTCGCAGCCGGTCTCCTGCCGGTAAATCTCCGCCAGCAGACGCCGTCCCGCCTCATGACCGGACAATCCGGCCAAAGGGCAATGGGAAATTCTCATAGGGCGTCGATGATGTTGGGGTCATCCCCGCCCTGCAGCCACCGGCGGCCACGGATCCGGTCCAGGAGCATGAGAATGCCGATCACCAGCACAGCCACGCCGCAGAGGGTGAACACCAGACGGGAGGCGGACATGGGCATCAGCACCAGCAGGGCACCGATTGCGGTGGCGGCTGCGTGGAAGATCACGTTGTGTCTGCACTTCAGGGCATAGACAAGATCCATGCCGCTGTTGACCATGATCAGAATGCCCAGGAACCGGCTGACCCAGGCGGTGAGCCACAGAGGATGCATCATCAGCCAGCCGCCCACCATGGCCAGCACCACGGCGCAGATGCCTTTGCGCACTCTGCCGCTGTGGCTGAAGACCGCCGCCAGACCTGCGCCCACAGCACCCAGAGTCAGGGCGTAGCCCAGCAGTTTGGAAATCAGAACGGAGGCTGTATCGGGATTCACCACCAGGATCAGACCCAGCAGGATCAGCAGCGCCGGCACGAGCAGCAGCTGGATCAGGGAAAGAATGTCCTGTTTTTTCATGGAAGCCACCTCTTTCGGTTGTTTTATATGGAACAGTATATCCGTAAAGAGACGGAAAGTCAATGAAGCGGTAAATGATCGTTTATTTTCCGAATCGTTCATTATTCTTTTCTTGCTCCTGCAAGAAAAGAACCAAAAGAAGCAGGCATAGGGGAGGCGCTGACCGCCCGTAAGCTCCCGCACGGGAGCCGCCCTCCCCTATGTACCCCACCCGGCCGCATCGCCATAGGTTCCGGAGCACCTTAACCTCAATCCTGTTTTGGCAGAAAATGTCCCGATTTTCTGCCAAAAGTTCAGTTCCCTGCAGTATCGTTTTGCACAATGCTTCGGTATGGCGGCGGGGGGATTCCCAAGGGGGGCGCGATTGGCTCGTAGCGCCCCCTTGGGCTGAGTTCTTTGGTTACTTTCTTGTTCAGAGACA
>JAFZGL010000158.1 GCA_017555395.1 Oscillospiraceae bacterium
GGGGCAGGGATTCCGAAATCGGCTATGGCCGGATCATCACAAAACTGCAGGATCTGGAATCCTCCTGGTCCGCAACATCCGCAGATTCTGTTCTCTGGCAGCTGAACAATGACAACAAGCTGTTTCAGCTGGATCCCGGGCAGGCCGCCCTGCTGGATAAGGCAGAAAAACTGAGCATCCGCACCGGCGGTGCATTCAACCCCAGAATGCGTCTTCTCAGTGAAACCTGGGGCTTTTACAATGAGCAACACCGCATCCCCACCCAGGAAGAGATCAGCAACGCCCTGGCAGACCCGCAATGGGATCTGGGCGGCGCCCTGAAGGGCTACGCCGGTCAGAAATGCGCCGAACTTCTGACGGAACTTAAAATCGACCGGGCACTTCTGAATCTGGGCGGCAATGTGCAGACCTACGGCAGCAAGCCCGACGGCAGCCCATGGAAGGTCGGCATCCAGAACCCCGACGGCGGCGATTGTCTGGGCATTGTCTCAGTTACCGGTACCATGGCTGTGGTCACCTCCGGAGACTATCAGCGTTATTTCGAGAAAGACGGTGTCAGATACCATCATATTCTTGACCCCGAAACCGGATATCCCGCCGATTCCGGTCTTCGCAGTGTAACCGTGATCTGTGAAGACGGCATAACCGCCGATGCCCTATCCACCGCCCTGTTTGTGATGGGTCTGGAATCAGGAAGTGATTTCTGGCGGGAAAGCGATGATTTTGAAGCTGTGTTTATCACAGAAGACGGAACTGTTTATGCTACAGAGGGTACCGGTTTGTCCGGCTGTGCTTACGAGGTGATCTCACGATGAAAACCAGATACTGGGTTGCTCTGCTGGCTGCTATTATGCTTGTCTGTGCCGGTTTCAGCATCCCTCTCCTGATCCCCGACGAAGATGCTGCCTGGGCAGAAATTATCAGTGACGGCCAGGTGATGCAGGTTGTGGATCTGAATACCGACCGGGAAATCCACATCACCACCGATGACGGCGGCAAAAACACTGTCACTGTCAGGGACGGAACAATTGGCGTTACCGCTGCCAACTGCCCGGATCACCACTGCATGGACCGCGGAATGTGCAGCAGCGGCGTTCAGATTGTGTGCCTGCCCAATAAACTGATCATCCGTTTTCTGGGTGAGCAGACTGTCGATTCCGTGGCCGGATAAAATGTCGAAAAATTTTTAAAAAAGTTCTTGACAAAACAGGGTTTGATGTGTATATTAAATGAGTGCTTCGGCGAAGGCACTTATGGACGATTAGCTCAGCTGGCTAGAGCATCCGCTTGACGTGCGGAAGGTCATAGGTTCGAGTCCTATATCGTCCACCATAAAGCCCTAACTTAAGAAGCCATGGACGATTAGCTCAGCTGGCTAGAGCATCCGCTTGACGTGCGGAAGGTCATAGGTTCGAGTCCTATATCGTCCACCAAAAAGAAAACCACACCATTTGGTGTGGTTTTTCTTTTTGTAAGGTATAGGACTCGAACCCATTTAAATGCAACATCCCCGCAGGATGTTGCTTGATCCCGGCTTGACGGGATCAACACTTTGATTTATTCGAGTCCTATATCGTTTCTCCCGCCTTACGGCGCATCTAATCTCACCATTGTCCCAGGAGATTGCCACGTCGCCTGGGGTTCCTCGCAATGACACAGTTATTGGCAACCCCTTATATCATCCTCAAATTACTGAACTAAGTGTTTCCTGTAAAAACTCCTCAATCACATCCCCAGAATCCGGTCCTACAATGGATCCCATCACTCCCCCGCCCCGGTACAGTACCAGTGTAGGCAGTGCTTCGATCCGTTCTTCCCGGAACAGTTCCGGTTCCATGGAAATATCCAGTACACCGACACCCAGCTTTCCGCGACACCGGTCCGCCAGCCGTTTCAGAGCCGGTGTGATCCGGCGGCAGTAACCGCAATCCGAAGCGCAGAACGCAACCAATACCGGCATTTCACTCTCTTTCGTAACACGGTGAAATAATGTTCGGTCCATATAATTCATGATCCCAGCTCCTTTCCTTTTACCACATCATACACAGTTTCCCCATTTCTTTCCGTGACCTCATCACCAATCCATTTTTCTGTTTGACTTCTTCCCGCTGTGTGATTATAGTAGACATATCAGGAGGTGGTACCATGATTCAGGAATTTGCTGAATATTTCCCTATCTGGAACCAGATGACCGCCGAGCAGCGCAACCGCATCGCTCAGGTCATCGATTTTAAAGCTGTCAAAAAAGGCACTGTCATTCATGACGGCAGCCCCGACTGTCTGGGTATGCTGCTGGTCCACAGCGGTCAGCTCCGGGCTTATCTGCTGAACGAAGAAGGCCGTGAAATCACCATCTGCCGCTTCTTTGAAATGGATATCTGCCTCTTCACAGCCGCCTGTGTCATGCCCAATATGCAGTTCGATATTTTCATTGAGGCAGAAAAGGATACGGAAATGTGGATCATTCCCGCTTGTCTGTACAAAAATCTGATGGACGAATCCCTTGTCCTGGCCAACTATGCTCACGATCTCATTACCAACCATTTCTCTGAGCTCATGTGGCTCATGGAGCAGATTATGTGGAAGAGCTTTGATAAGCGTCTGGCCAAATTCCTTCTGGAGGAAAGTGTGCTGGAGGAATCCGACTCTCTGAAAATCACCCACGAAAAAATCGCCAATCACATGGGCACCGCCCGGGAAGTGGTCACCCGGATGCTCCGGTATTTCCAGAGCGAAGGCATGATCCGTCTGACCCGCGGCACTGTGGATATCAAAGACCGCAAGCGGCTGACTGCTCTCTCCAACGGATAAATATTAAATCCCCGGCCTTACAGCCGGGGATTTTTGTTTACAGCGCTGCCATGATCTGTGCCTTGCCTCTGGCTCCGGTCATCTTATGCTCCACCTGGCCATCCTGCATAACCATCAGCGTGGGGATGCTGAAGACACGGAACTGCCTTGCCAGTTCCAGTTCTTCCTCTACATTGACCTTGCAGACTTTGATATCGGGACGCTCCGCGGCGATCTCATCCAGGATGGGGCTGACCATCCGGCAGGGGGCGCACCAGGGTGCCCAGAAATCCAGCAGAACCTTCTGCTCGCTGCGGATCACTTCGTGATCGAAACTGTTCTTCGTGATATTAATCGCTTTCATACGCTTTGCTCCTTTGCTCTTTTTTCTTTGTGGCTATATCATATCCTCTTTTTGAATACATTTCCGTGATAAAGTCACTTTACGAAACATGGTTTTTTCGCTATAATACAAACGGAAATTAAACGGTATAAAAGGAGAATGCACTATGACTGTCACCAATGATATCAAATACATTGGCGTCAACGACCACAAAATCGACCTGTTTGAGGGTCAGTACATCGTCCCCAACGGCATGGCTTATAATTCCTATGCGATCCTGGACGAGAAGATCGCCATTATGGATACCGTTGACCGCAATTTCACACATGAATGGCTGGACAACATCCAGCACGCTCTGGAAGGCCGGGATCCTGACTATCTGGTGGTTCAGCATATGGAGCCTGACCACTCTGCCAACATCGACAAGTTCCTGGAGCTCTACCCCAATGCCGTGGTGGTCGCATCTTCCAAGGCCTTTGCCATGATGAAGAATTTCTTCGGCACCGACTACGAAGACCGCCGCATTGTTGTGGGCGAAGGGGATACCCTTTCCCTGGGCAGACATACTCTGACCTTTGTCACTGCTCCCATGGTGCACTGGCCCGAGGTCCTCATGACCTACGACAGTCTCGACAAGGTGCTGTTCTCTGCCGACGGCTTCGGCAAGTTCGGCGCCCTGGATGTGGAGGAAGACTGGGCCTGCGAAGCCCGGCGCTACTACATTGGCATTGTGGGCAAATACGGCGCCCAGGTTCAGGCTGTGCTGAAGAAAGCCGCCAGTCTGGACATTCAGACCATCGCACCTCTGCACGGCCCTGTGCTGAAGGAGAACCTGGGATACTACATCAATCTGTATGATATCTGGTCTTCCTACCGGGTGGAGAGTGAAGGTATTGTGATCGCCTACACTTCCGTTTACGGAAACACCAAGGCTGCTGTGGACCTGCTGGCTGAGAAACTGAAGGAAAAAGGTTGTCCCAAGGTTGTTGTCAACGACCTGGCCCGGTGCGATATGGCAGAGGCTGTGGAAGACGCGTTCCGTTACGGCAAGCTGGTTCTGGCAACCACCACTTACAACGCCGATGTCTTCCCCTTCATGAAGGAATTCATCCACCATCTGACCGAGCGGAACTTCCAGAACCGCACCGTTGGTCTGATTGAAAACGGCTCCTGGGCCCCTCAGGCCGCCAAGGTCATGCGCCGGATGCTGGAAGGCAGCAAGAATCTGACCTTCACCGACACCACTGTGAAGGTTCTCTCCGCCCTCAGCGAGGAAAGCCGTGCTCA
>JAFZGL010000159.1 GCA_017555395.1 Oscillospiraceae bacterium
ATCCGCGTGAGTATCATAGATGACGCTGCCGTCCGCTGCCACCCAGGTCAGTCGGAATCGTTCAGAATCGATTTTCTCCAGATAACGCAAGCCGCTTTCTTCTGTTCCGATTGCTGCCAGCCGCAATTCATCCTTCAGCTGGCTGATCTGTACGTCATCAAAATAGTCGTACAGTACGCCCAGAATGATTCCCACAGAACACAGTAAAACGGCTATGGCTACAAAAATTGTGGAACGGAAGATTTTACTTGTCATGCTTGGCCTCCAAACGATAGCCTACATTGCGCACAGTTTCGATGATCTGACCGTAGCTTCCCAGCTTCTGCCGCAGGGTACGGATGTGCATGTCCACCGTTCTGGTTTCTCCGAAGTATTCGGTATTCCATACGCTTGCCAGCAGCTGCTCTCTGGTGAAGGCAATGCCCGGCTGAGACAGGAACAGATGAAGCAGTTCGTATTCTTTGTAGGTCAGGGTGATCCGCTGGCCATCTACAGATACGGTATGTTCACTGGGATTCAGCACCAGACCTTCCACAGTCAGCAGATTGACTGGCTGAACCCGCTTGCAGCGGCGAAGGACAGCCTTGACCCGGGAAACCATTTCCATGATACCGAAAGGCTTTACCAGATAGTCATCCGCACCCAGATCCAGACTCTGAATTTTATCATATTCTGTTCCCTTGGCTGTTGCCATGATGACGGGAATGTGCTGGAACACTTCAGACGCTTTCATTCTTTTCAGCAGTTCCACACCGTCAATTCCGGGAAGCATAACGTCCAGCACCACAAGATCGGGCTGCTTTGTCTGTAATGCATCCCAGAAAGATGTACCATCTTCAAAGCCGATGGCATCAAAACCGGTGGATGTCAAAGCATACACTTCAATATCACGAATGCTGGCATCATCTTCTACGCACCAAATCATAGCCGCACCTCCTCTCAGTTTTACAATCATATCGGTTTTCACACTTAAATTCAAGCTTATAACAGGAATTTACATACATTTTACTTACTGGCAGTCCTTGTGAATGCCGGTAACAGAGAATTCTACCCATTCTGCAATGTTGGTGCAATGGTCACCAATACGCTCAAAATACTTGGCAATCATCAAAAGGTCCAGAGCATATTCGCCCTCGGAAGGATGGTTGGCGATCACATCGATCAGAGCGGTTCTGACCTTGGAGAAATAGGCATCCACCACATCATCGTGTGCCATAACCTTACGGGCCATTTCCAGATCCTGCTTTACATAAGCATCGACGGCTTCTGTCACCATGGACTGAGCTGCTTTTGCCATTTCCCGGATTTGGGGGAATTGGGCATCGGGATAGGCAGCCAGGTGAGGAACGATTTCCACAATGTCTTCTGCCTGGTCACCGATACGCTCCATGTCGGTGATCATCTTCATGGCAGCGCTGATTTGGCGCAGGTCACGGGCAACAGGCTGCTGACGCAGCAGAAGCTTCATGCAGATGGTCTCAATGGTACGTTCACTTTCGTCAATCTGTGCACCGACTTTCTTAACCTTCTTGACCAGATCCTCGTCCCAATTTGTCAGAGACTGGTAAGCGAAAGCAATGATCTCTTCGCAGGCCGCACCCATGATAGTCAGTTCACGGTTCAGTTCATTCAGCTGTTCCTGAAAAAAATCTCTCATTTTCTGTTTCCTCCATTAGCCGAATCGGCCGGTGATATAATCTTCGGTACGCTTATCCTTGGGCTGGGAGAACATGGCTTCCGTATTGCCGTATTCCACCAGGTCACCCAGCAGGAAGAAGGCAGTCTGATCGGAAATACGGACAGCCTGTTGCATATTGTGGGTAACAATGACGATGGTATACTTTTCCTTCAGTTCCATAGCCAGGTCTTCAATTCTGGAAGTGGAAATGGGGTCCAGCGCGGAAGTGGGTTCGTCCATCAGCAGGACCTTGGGCTCTACCGCCAGGGCTCTTGCGATACACAGTCTCTGCTGCTGACCGCCGGACATGCCCAGAGCATTCTTCTTCAGACGATCCTTTACCTCATCCCAGATGGCAGCGCCACGGAGGGCCTTTTCCACGATCTCATCCAGCTGAGCCTTGTTTTTGATGCCATGGGTACGGGGGCCATATGCAATGTTGTCATAGATGCTCATGGGGAAGGGATTGGGCTTCTGGAAGACCATGCCGATCTCCTTGCGGAGATTGTTGACCTCTGCCTCAAAAATGTTCTGGCCTTCATAGCGCAGGTCACCGGTGATCTTCACACCGGGAACCAGATCCTGCATCCGATTCAGGGACTTCAAAAAAGTGGACTTGCCGCAGCCGGAAGGGCCGATGAGGGCAGTGATGGACTTTTCGGGGATGTCAATGTTGATATTCTTCAGCGCCTGGGTCTGGCCATACCAGAGATTCATATCCCGGACTGTAATGATAGGTTTGTTCATAGTATTGATTCCTTTACACAGCATTCTATTTCTGGAAATACTTGGTTACTGCCGCAGCAGACAGGTTGATGAGGAATGCCAGTACCATCAGAATGGCAGCAATAGCAAAGGCTACACCGAACTCGCCC
>JAFZGL010000160.1 GCA_017555395.1 Oscillospiraceae bacterium
GGGTGTCATGGCTGACGTGGTAAAGGCTGCGGAAGAGGCCGGTATCCGTGACAAGGTGAAGATCATGATCGGCGGCGCCCCTGTGACCGAGGCCTTCTGCCAGCAGGTGGGTGCCGATGCCTACACCCCCGACGCAACCTCTGCTGCTGAGAAGGCTGTGGAGTTCTGCACCTGCTGATATGGAAGATCTGGTTGCGGCTGCTCTGACAGCCGGTGCGGCAAAAGCAGCGCTGATTGGCAGAGATCAGATTGTTTATTCGGAAAGCTTTCGGGATATTTGCGAGGGAAACCAATGCGGCTGCTATGGAAAATGCTGGGTGTGTCCTCCGGAAATCGGAGAGATCGGAGATCTGATCTCCCGGGCGAAGGTCTATCCCAGAGGTCTTCTGTATCAGACTATCGGAACCCTGGAGGACAGCTTTGATGTGGAGGGAATGTTTGCCGCCGGAGCAAATCATGCCCGGGTCAGCTGCCGCCTTCAGGACGCGCTTCCGGAATTGCTGAATCAGCCCTTTCTGCATCTGGGCTGCGGCGGCTGCCATCTGTGTGATGTTTGCGCCAAGCGAACCGGTGAACCCTGCCGTCATCCGGAATATGCCCTGCCTGCCATGGAGGGCTACGGAATCGACGTTTACAATACCACTCTTGCAACACCCTTGAAATACATCAACGGCACCAATACCGTTACATACTTTGGTTTGGTGCTGTTTACGGAGTGATACCATGCCGATACTGAAGCTATGGCAAAATAGCCAATACCGGGAAATTTCTTTCACCGGCACCCCTGTTCTCGCTGCTTTGCTGCAGCAGCAGGGAATCCATGCACCTCATCCCTGCGGCGGCAGAGGATTCTGCGGAAAGTGCGCCATTCGCGCTGAAGGCGCACTGTCTGATCTTACGGCAGCGGAAGAGCGGGCCGGCACCCGGCTCAGCTGCCAGACTGTGGTTTTGGGAGATGCGGCGGTCTGGATACGGGAGGATGCCGGAACTGTGGAAACTGCCGGTAATGTTCCTGTTTTGGGAACCGCCATGGCCGGTCACTTTGGTGCGGCCGTGGATATCGGTACCACCACCATTGCCCTGAAACTCTATGATCTGACAACCGGTACTCTTCTGGCAGAAGAGGGTGCTATGAATCCTCAGCGGAGTGTTGCTGCGGATGTAATGGGACGGATCGGCGCAGCCATGGATGGGAAGCTGCCGGCGCTACAGGATATGGTGACGGAAGTTGTTCGGACCCTTCTGTGTAATGCCTGCCTGGCGGCACATATCACCCGGGAACAGATCGGTTCTCTGGTGGTAACGGGAAACACCACCATGCTGTATCTGCTTACAGGACGGGATCCGGCCTGCCTGTCCGCGGCACCGTTTCGTGCGGATTGCCTTTTTGGCCGGGAAGATATTCTTCTGGAGACACCGGTCTATTATCCGCCTTGTATGAATGCGTTTGTGGGTGCGGATATTACCTGTGCGGTTCTGGACAGCGGAATGCACCGAAAAGAGGAAACATCCCTGCTCTGCGACATTGGAACCAATGGGGAAATTGCCCTGTGGAAGAACGGTTCCCTTTATGTCACATCCACTGCTGCCGGTCCTGCTTTTGAAGGCGCAGGCATTTCCTGCGGCTGCAGCAGTATTCCCGGTGCCATCGACCGGGTTTGGCTGGATCAGGGGAAAATTTCTGTCCACACCATCGGGGAACAGAGCGCGGTTGGCGTGTGCGGTTCCGGTCTGGTGGATGCCATTGCGGCATTTTTGGAAACCGGAGACATCGATGAGACCGGAGCTGTGGAGGAGGATACTCTGCCCCTGGCGGATTCTGTAGCACTGATCCCCGCGGATGTCCGTGCCGTACAGCTGGCCAAAGGTGCCATTGCTGCCGGCATCCGAACGCTGCTGGAGCTGGCAGGAATCTCAGCAGAGGAGGTTGAGCGACTGTATATAGCAGGTGGATTTGGCAGCCATCTGAATCCGGATTCTGCGGCAGACATTGGACTGATTCCTCATCAGTTAAAGGACAGGGTGGTTGTTTTGGGCAACAGTGCACTGTCCGGCGCTGCCCGCCTGCTTCTGGACCGGAAGCTTGCAGAGGATGCTGAAAAACTGGCACAGAACGCTGTCCATGTAGCATTAAGCGGTAATAGCCGCTTTAACCGGCATTTTATGAATGCTATGCTTTTTGGTGAAGATGATATCTTTGAATAATTTCAGGAAAGGAGATTTCTATGAACGGATACCAACGGGTTATGAAAGCCCTGCGATTTGAACCTTCCGACCGGGTGGCTATTATCCCGGAGCTGATCCAGCACAATCTGGAAGTTGCCGGACAAACCCACGGTGCTTATTCCAGCGACCCCAATGTGATGGTTCAGGTGATCCTGGAAGGTCTGAAAGCATATGAAACCGATGCTGTCTACGTCAGCTCGGATAATTATCTCATTGTGGAGGCTATGGGCGGTAAGGTCCGTCTGCCTCAGGATGATCCTCCTGTTCTGCTAAAAACAGCGGTTGACTGCATCGAAGACGCAGTGGAACTGGAGCCTCTGGATGTGACAAAGGGACGAATCCCTGTAATTCTGGAAGCAACCCGGGCTCTTCGGAAAATTCTGGGAGACGAGATTTTTGTCAAAACCTGCATTGACTCCGCACCCTTTTCCGCGGCAGCGGCGCTTCTGGGTCCCCAGGAGTTTATGATCAATCTGATCGATGAGCCGGAACTGTGCCATGATTTCCTTAAAATCTGCACCGAATCTGCAATTCGATATGGTCTGGCTGCGGCAAAGGCCGGTGCTCATGGTCTGGCCTTCGGCGATTCTGCTTCGGTTTTGATCAACCGAAATATGTATCAGGAATTTGCGCTGCCCTATGCAAAGCAGGCGATTGCTGCCCTGAAGGAGCAGACCGGCCTGCCTGTGTTTTACCATGTTTGCGGTGATACCCGTCATATCCTGGATCTGATGATGGAAACCGGTGCCGATTGTGTGGAAATCGACAGCATGGTGCCCATGGCACTGGCCAAGGAAACGGCTGCCGGCCGCTGTGCCGTAGAAGGAAATGTCAGTACCATCGAGGCTTTCTACCAGGGAAGTGCTGAAGATGTGATCCGGGAGGCCAATGCCATCATTGATCTGTTTGGAAACCAGGGCGGTCTGATCCTCAGCTCCGCCTGCGAGATTCCCCGGCATACAAAACGGGAAAATGTACGGGCGCTGACGGATGCGGCATTGAATTACCCATATAAAGGAGGCTCGGTATGAGCCGTAATATGAAACAATGGGCAGCGGATCTCATTGCCGCCCCTCTTAAAAAGCCCCTTCCGCTGCTGTCCTTTCCTTGTGTCCAGCTGATGGATGTGACAGTGGAACAGCTGATTAAAGACAGCGCGCTGCAGGCTAAGGGCATGAAGCTGGTAGCGGAACGGGTTCCTTCTGCTGCATCAGTCAGCCTGATGGATCTGTCTGTGGAGTCTGAAGCCTTCGGCGCATCCATCCATGTCACTGCGGATGAGGTTCCGACTGTGGTAGGCGCCCTGATTACCGAAGAGGAGGAGGCAGATGCGCTGCAGATCCCTGAGGTGGGTGCGGGCAGAACCGGACTCTGCGTAGAAGCCATCCGCAAAGCTGCGCAGGAGATCAAAGACCGACCTGTTCTGGCAGGTGTGATCGGCCCTTACTCTCTGGCAGGACGGCTGATGGATGTCAGCGAGATCATGATTCTGTGTTATGATGAACCGGATATGGTCCACACGGTTATGGAAAAAGCCACGGCATTTCTCATTTCCTACTGCAATGCCTTCCGGGAGGCCGGAGCCGACGGCGTTGTGATCGCAGAGCCCCTCACAGGTCTGCTGTCTCCCGGTCTGGCGCGGGAATTTTCCCATCCCTATGTGCAGAAGCTGATTGCGGCAGTTCAGACCGACGATTTCTGTGTGATCTACCACAACTGCGGTGACAATGTACCGCACATGATCACAGATCTTTACCAGCTGGGCGCATTGGGATACCACTTTGGTGATGCTATCAATATGCTGGATGTGCTGCCCCAGGCACCGAAGGATGTGCTGGTGATGGGTAATATCAGCCCTGCAAACAGCTTCCGGGGCGGTACACCGGAAAGCATCGCAGCAGAAACAAAGCGATTGATCGAAAATTGCAGTACGTTCTCCAATTTTGTGATTTCCAGTGGCTGTGATATTCCGCCTCAGTCCCCCTGGGAGAACATCGATGCCTTCTTCCGGGCGGCAACAGGCGAATAAGTCATGACGGAAGGATTCCTGCAGCCCCAAGAGGTGGCGGCTGGAATCACGCCATTCCCTGTCTGTTTCCGGGATTTATAACCGGCTGACAGACAATCAACAGCAATATACAAAGACCCCCTCACCTTTATCAGGCGAGGGGGTTTTAGTCTTATGTTTTGTGTTATGCCATTGCTTTGGATGCCCGCACCATGGCGTCGATATTTGCCGCGGGGGTTTTCGGTGCCACCAGACAGCCGGTGCCCAGGATCATAGGCCCTTCTGTCTCTTCATAGATCTGACAGCAAAGCTGATAAACCTCTTCTTCTGTCTTGGTCAACAGATCCACAGGATTGAGATTTCCCTTCAGACAGGCTTTTTCGCCACAATACTGCCGCACAAGATCCATAGGCACCATATAGTCAATGTCAATGGCTGTGCAGCCGGTGGAAGCGATCTCCCGGATCTCAGGCACAATATTTCCGCACACATGCATAAAACAGGGAATGCCGCGTTCCTTTGCTGCATCCATAACCGCCTTGGCATAAGGCGCAACGAACTCCGCGTAGCAGGCCGGAGAAATCACGCTGGAGGATGCAGCACCTTCTCCAAGCCAAACAGTTTCTGCACCCAGGGCAATGAGATCATCCAGCCAGGAGATGGCATGCTTCACCCGCTTGGCGATGGCTTCTTTCAGACCGTCCGGGTCATCATACATCATGATCAGCAC
>JAFZGL010000161.1 GCA_017555395.1 Oscillospiraceae bacterium
AGATCCTCAAACAGAAACTTACGGTAGATCTTGCAGCAGGCCGTCATGCACATGCCATAGTATTCCGCATAGGCCCGCTGGGCATCCATGCACACCGCGTCGCGGGGCACTTCAGCATCCTCCCGGAACTGAGATGTCCGGGTCAGTCCGCATGCGGATATATTGGTGTCATGCGCTTGCGCCGCCTGAAGCAGGGTTTTCAGATAGTCTCTGTGGATCCAGTCATCGCTGTCAACAAATGTCAGCCACTGACTGTCAGAGTGGCGCATGACCCAGTCAATGCCCGCGTTGCGCGCCGCCGAAAGTCCGCCGTTTTTCTGATGGATCACTTTGATCCGGCTGTCCTGCCAGGCATATTCATCGCAAATGGTACCGCAATTGTCCGGGCTCCCGTCATCCACCAGAATCAGTTCAAAATCAGAACAGGTCTGTCCCAGAATACTGTCCACACAGCGGTGAAGGTATTCTTCTACGCGGTATACCGGTACAATGATACTGGTTGTTGCCATCAGAATCTCCTTCTTTTCATCGTTTCTCCGGGGGCATCCGGTTTATCGTGTTGCTCCGTTCAGCAAAGAGCGGAACAGTTTGATCAGTTTGCATTCGATCCGCAGCCGCGTCCAGGAGCCTCCCAGCAGGAACCGGATGTTGCTTCTGATTTCCATGTTGTCGCATCCGGACAGATACGGGTTTCTCCCCTGCCGACGATCCATGGAATGCCGGAGCCTCCGCGCCATATCATCCCAGTCGGGAACACCGGAAATCGCGACTTTGCGCAATTCTTCCGGTTCCATCCCGGAAGCCCACAGTTTGGGAATAAACTGGCAAGCAACCAGCTGCAGATAAAACCAGGGCAAAACCCGTTCCGCAACCTCCGGAGCAAACGCTTCCCGGCATACCGGTTCAAAAGTTCCATACACTTCATGCAGCGAATTCAGTTTCGGAACCCCAATGCTTCTTTGCATCATAGAACCGCCCCGTACCGAATACAAGTATCCGCAGCTGTCAGCAGACGCGATCCGTCCGGCAAACAGTGTGCATGCCAGAACAAATCCCAGATCCTCAGCATAATTGCCGCAGGTTTCGCAAAACCGGATATCGTGCTTCCGGATCAGTTCCGACCGGAACATCCTGTCCCAAATCTCCCAGCCGTGCTTCTCTGTCATCACCATTCCGAAGCAATACTTAAGAACATCCTGATCCGTCGGTAAATCCCATACGCCCTGAACACGGGAATTCCCGGCAGGAGATGTCCCGTCTTCATAGACAAATGTGAATCCGCCCACGGCAATATCCGCTTCTGTCTCTTCCATGGTATTTACCAGCCGTTCGATCCAGTCCGGCCGGTAACAGTCATCAGAATCACAGAATGTAAAGTACTCTCCCTGAACATATTTCAGACCATAATTTCTGGCGCTGGACACACCGCCATTACGTTTATGAAGAGATAACACTCTGCTGTCCTTTTGTGCATAGGCATCACAGATCTCTCCGCAGCGGTCAGGACTTCCGTCATCCACGACGATCACCTGAAGATCTGTATAGGTCTGGCTCAGAATGCTGTCCAGACATTTCTCCAGATAGCCTTCCACCTTATATACCGGAACAATGATACTAACCTTTCCCATACACATTTCCTTCTGAATCCAATTTGAATATCTGTTAAATAACCTTGACGTCAGGATCCGGCAAATGGATATAGCCCCAGCTTACCGCATCCCACACCAGTTTCTCTTCCTCATCAAAGGAGGTCTTGGAGAAGCACAGGCCTTCTGCCCAGTCAATGTTTAAATTGTTGCCCATAACATCCTTAATGAAGAACGTAAACCGCAGACGATAGGTAGCCTCCGTCAAAGCTGATGTATCCAGGGTAACGACCGCCCGGCCGCTTTCTCCCTGCTTTCCCTGGTAGAAATCATAGACAGTATACGTGCCTACAGGATTTCCTTCCAGACTGATAGCCTCCACCCGCAGGCAAAGTTCTTTCACATCCACCAGGTTTTCCCACTCCAGCTGAATGGGAACAGGTTCCCGGATGCCGAAAATATTGGACTCCTTATCCACGAAAGAAGCTTTCTTTAGCAGCACTTTCTGGCAGTAAAGCCAGTCAGGCCGGACCGCATCGGAGAAGTCCATTTTTACCTGGTCATTGGCCTCTGAATCCATGTAAACAGCAATGGAGCTTTCCACATCGCCCTCGTAAACCACCTTGCCCTTGCTCAGCACGATGCACCGGTCGCACAGCTGGCGGATGGTATTCATATTGTGGGAAACGTAAAGAACGGTTCTGCCTTCTTTCTTCGCCGCATCCTTCATTTTGGTCAGGCACTTTTTCTGGAATGCCATATCACCGACAGCCAGAACCTCATCCATGATCATGATCTCGCTGTCCAGATGAGCCGCCACGGAGAAGGCCAGCTTCACATACATACCGGAAGAATAGCGTTTGACCGGCGTATCGATGAAATCGCGAACCTCGGAGAATTCGATGATATCCTCCATTTTGGCATCAATCTCTGCCTTGGTCATACCCAAAATGGCGCCGTTCATATAGACATTCTCACGGCCGGTCAGCTCACCGTGGAAACCGGTGCCAACCTCCAGCATGGAGGCGATGCGGCCGTAGATATCGATCTCACCCTCTGTGGGTGCAGTGACCCGGCTCAGCAGCTTCAGCATGGTGCTCTTGCCTGCACCGTTGCCGCCGATAATGCCCACAGCCTCACCCTGATAGATGGTCAGGTCAATGCCGTTCAGTGCCATAAATGTCCGGCCAACCAGCCGCTGACTGGTTCCGATCACCGTATTGGGATCCTCTTTGCCCCGGATCCGGGCCCACCAGCTTTCCAGATCACCGTGCAGGGTGCCGCCGCCGATCTGACCCAGCTTATACATTTTCTTTACTCCGGTCAGTTTGACAGCAACTTCCCGATTCTGCAGATTGTGTTCCATTGCCGCCTCCTTATACCGTATCCATAAACGTCTTTTCAACTTTATTGAAAATCATAACACCGATCATCATGACCGCCACCGTCTCGATCGCGGAAAGCAGCATGTATCCAGGCATTACCGCACCCTGGCCCAGAATCACGTATCTGATCAGTTCCGTGGGTGCAGTGACAGGATTGAACAGCAGAACTGTCTTCATCAGACCGCTGCCGATCTCAGACAGCGGATACACGATGGGTGTTACATACATCCACAGCTGGACACCAAATGTAACCAGAATTGCCAGGTCACGGTACTTGGTGGTCAGGCTGGAAATAATAATGCCGACGCCAAGTCCCAGCACGCCCAGGTGAAGCAGCAGCAGGGGGATGGTAATCCACAGTTCCCAGTGCGGAGCAACCTGTCCCCGGATCACATAATAGACCAGGATTGCAAACACCAGAAGCATCTGAACAAAAAACTGGATCACGGAAGAGATCATGTTGGAAATGGGGATCGTCAGTCTGGGGAAATACACCTTGCCAAAAACAGCCGCGTTGGCAGTAAAGGCCGTGGCATTCTGGGTGACACATGTAGAAAAGAAAATCCAGATCGCGTTGCTGCACAGATAGAACAGCAAAGTCGGAACACCCTCTGTCGCGATTCCCGCAATGCCGCCAAAGACAAACGCATACACCAAACTGCTGATTAGGGGGTTCAGAAATACCCATGCAGGTCCCAGAATTGTCTGCTTATACAGCA
This sequence comes from Oscillospiraceae bacterium, assembly GCA_017555395.1. GTDB lineage: Bacteria > Bacillota > Clostridia > Oscillospirales > Oscillospiraceae > Faecousia. The sequence continues at coordinate 3,691 of JAFZGL010000161.1, forward strand.
GGGAAAAAGATCTCTTCGTAAACAGAACAATCAAATCCCGGTACTCCCACACCTCTTTCAGGTTCAGATCCAGCATGTTATGCCGGGAAGAGATATGGGTATGATATTTTTTCGTGGAATTGGCCATACTTTAACCTCTGTATATCTTAATTAATAATTATATTTCATCATGAATTCCGGCGCAGTTTATTCAGCTTCGCCGCAATGGGGATCCTCAGGATCTGCTCCTTGATTTTGCTTACCATACGGATCCTGTAATGATATTTTCTAAAATCGTATGCAACAAGATAATCCAAGCCCTTGCTGAGGGTCTCGCTGATATAGGGATTGTTCCGATAATCCGGAAAGCGGTCAGAAATATATGCCGCCATAGGTTTCTGAATCGGATGATCCGGCTGCATATCATTAATATAATCCAGAATATTCAAAATTCCATAGATAAGCGCGCAATCCAGCGGCTCCCGGAATGCCTCATAGAGGCCCAGTTTATGAAATTCCTGAAGCGCGATATCCGTGACCGGAAGAATATCCAGCATTTTCCCGGAAATCTCACGCCGCATGGATGAGGATTCGCTCTGGACATAATAATAAAGCACGTCATCACAGACTTCAATGGTCTGTGCCATTGCATAGAACACCCGGGTCACGCCGTCCTCATAGAGCAGCTTCTCCGGAAACTGAACACCTGTATTCACATAGAATTCCCGCCGGAATGCTTTGTTCACCGGACCTGTCGGCAGCAGGATCATTGTCCTGTCCTGCTCGGGATGATAAATACCCGGTTCAATGGCATTGTGTCTGACTTCTGACAACCGTTCTCCCTGTTCTGAAACCGGGACATACTGAAACACCAGAATGTCACTGGGGGTAGTTTTCAGCCTGATATCCACCGTTTCCAGCATATTTAAGGCTACATAGTCATCACTGTCCACAAAAAGGATGTACTCACCCCGGGCTTTTGTAACGCCGTTATTCCGGGCGCCGCCCTGCCGGGTATTCTTCTGATGGAATATCCGGATTTTTCCCGGAAACATCTGCGCATATTTTTCAACAATCCGCATACTGTTGTCCGGTGTCTCATCATTCACCACTATAACTTCATAATCATCGAAGGTTTGATGCATCAGCGAGTACATACATTTATCAATGTACTTTTCTACATTGTAAACAGGAACAATGATACTGAATCTCATGGTTGTACCCCTTTCGGGTGTTTATTAATTTCTGAACATTTTTTCAAAGGGAGGATACAGCAGATCGAATACCCAGGGTGCTCTGCTGATCAGCTTCACCAGAACCGCATTGCGCTTCGGCAGCAGGTGGGCATAAGGAAGCTGCTGTGCAACCAGTTCCCGCACCTTTTCCCGGTCTTCCCGGTATTCCGCTCTGCTTTCCATGGCTATTCGCCGATAGGAGATCAGGCACATTCTGGCCAGCGCACACCGGACATCATTGCGCATCTCAACCGTACAGTGATCCACCAGGATCTGACGAACACGAATGGGATCGTAGATAATATGCTTATTCAGCTTCTGACGGGATGCCGAGCCTTGTCGCTGCAGATAATGATAGGGGCAAAAATCTTCAAACACGGCGGTTTCAATCTTCTCAAAGAGGTAATAGTTCATCAGCATATCGCCGTTGTTGACAATAGAAAAATCCATCCGCTCCTTGATACCGTCAAACAGTTCCTTGCGGAACAGCTTTCCAGGCAGACCATTCTCTACGATGATCTCTTCCAGCAGATCCCGCAGCGCGGTTTCCCTGTTCTGAATACGCAGTTCCCCGGTATTGTGCAGATACACGATTTTTCCGTCAGAATAAACCATCTTAAATCCGCAGTGGGAAATCTGTGCATTGTATGTCTGTGCATTGCGCATCAGCCGCTCATACATATCCGGATCCACTTCATCATCTGCATCCACAAAAGCGACCCAGCTTCCGCGCGCATGCTCCACACCGGTAACCCGGGCAGCATATTCGCCCCCGTTTTTCTTGGTAATCAGTTTCACATGCTCATACCGGTCAGTATAGTAAGTCATCACTTCGATGGTGTTGTCCTTGGACCCATCGTTGACCACAATGATCTCCAGGTTTGGATATGTCTGGTTCAGCAGACTTTCCAAACATCTGGGCAGCCACTGGGCACAGTTGTAAGCCGGTATGATCACCGAAATCATATTATCCTGCATATGTTATCTCCATTATTGATTCAGATCCCTGTTGTATAGGGTTTCCAGCATTTCCGCGGTATCCCGGATATCCAGGCCGTTCCGCCTGGGCTCTTCCTGCCGGATTCTTCTTTGGGGATCATTTGCTTTTTCTTCGCGAAGCCGGGCAAGCCACAGATCGGGCTGTGCCAGCGGCAGATACACTGCTGCGCTTCCAAACGACAGTTCTTTCGTAATTCTCTCGGAAAACAGCACCGGCAATCCGGATGCCATCGCCTCCACTGCCGCCACCGGAAATCCTTCATGAAAGGACGGAAGAAGAAACACATCAAAGGCCTGATACAGCCGATGCACATCCGCACGTTTTCCCAGCAGCGTCACATTATTTTCAAGTCCCAACTCCCGGATCTTCTGTTCGATCATCTCCCGGGACTCTCCGCTTCCGGCTATGACAAGCGTACTTTCCGGTCTCTCCCGCCGAAGCTTGTCTGTAAGTTCCAGGGCAAAGGGGTAGTTCTTCTCCTCGCAGAGACGTCCTACCATACCCAGGACGAACTTTCCTTCCAGGCCCAGTTCCCGGCGTACTTCCTGCCGCAGAGCAGCATCAAAGGCAAACTTCCGGGTATCAATGGCATTGGGCAACACCACCGCCTTGGAGCGCCTCATGTTCCATGTACCGAACACCCGTTCTCCTGCCAGCTGTCCGCAGCCGATGACATGGCTGGCAAAGTGATAATTCAGAACACAACCGGACAGCCGGCGGATCTCACTTTTTATACTTTCATAGGGTGAAGATGTATGAGAATGGGCAAATCTGCACTGAATCCCAAGTTTTTTCGCCACTGCCAGCGCCACATAGCTGGTCTCATTCTCATGGACATGAATGGCATCATATTCGCCTTTGCGAAGAAGCGCCTCCAAAGCCTTCCGGAATGCAGAAAGACCTTCAGATTTCAGCGGCAGAAAATGAATTTCTGCACCCAGTTCCTGCAGCGCCAGGGCATTCTGCCCCACCGCAGGAACCGTCAGGGCAATGTCAAAATGAACCTTTGTCCGATCCATGTGGCGGTAATAATTCAGCACCACCGAAGAAATGCCGCCGGCATCGGAACAGCCCATAATGTGCAGGACTCGAATCATATTTCCTCCAAACTCAGCGTCGTGTCATATACCAGTCAAGCAGCTTTGCAGCGCCTTCCAATCCAAGGAACATCACCGCAAGCTTCACCAGTTTTGTTTTTGAGGATCTTCCGTACCGGAGGATCCATTTGTATTCCTGCAGGAATGTGCGTGCCTGTTTTCTGTCCTCTTCCTTCAGGAACACCAACTGCCATACCAGAATGGAATACTCATAGGCCGCAAAAGCAAGCATACATTCCCCTACCCGGTCTTTGGCTTTTCTGTCATCGGAGAAACGCCGGACAACCTCTGTCACAAACAGAGCGGTATCAAAGTAATACTTTGCTGTCACATTATTGGTGATGGAACCGGAGCGTTCCTGCCGGTAGCAGTAATAGGGAAAATCCAGATAGTCAAAGCTTTCCGCCGCTTCGTAGACATTCACACAGAAAATCAAGTCCTCAGAAAGCCGACGGTCATCAGGGAACCGGAACCCTTTTTCTTCCAGCAAGCTTCTGCGCAGCAGCTTGGCACAGGCACTGCCCGGAAATTTGGGCCGGGTTGCCAGAAACTCCAGAACATCCGCAGGTTCCCTGCCGCGGATAGAGGCTCTTTCCAGTGCCTCACCCATGCCTTCCTCGCATCCGTCCGGAAACACCTTGGTCAGTTCCAGGAAACATACATCCGCCCTCTGGGTTTGAATCCAATGCAGCATCTTATCTACCGCACCCGGCGCAATATAGTCATCGGAATCCACAAAGGTGATATATTCACCGGAGGCAGCCTTCAGCCCGGCGTTCCGGGCATCTCCCAGTCCGCCGTTGACCTTGTGGATCACTTTGATATTTTTGTGGTTTTGCGCGTAATTGTCGCAGATGGCGCCGCAGCCATCAGGGCTGCCGTCATCCACCAGAATAATCTCGCAGTCGTCCCCTGACTGGGAAAGGATGCTGTCCACGCATTGCTGCAGATACTTTTCTACTTTATAGATTGGCAGAATAAAGCTCAGCTTCTTATCCATTCGCTGCCTCCTGCTCCATACGCATAGCGGCTTCCCGCATATTCAGACTTTCCATGCCGTAGCGTTCCTTCAGCTCATGGTAGTACCGGAAGATCTCCTCCAGCTGCGCCAGGTACTGGTCTGTCATCACGCCGATGTTATGGGGATGCCACCACAGGTGGAACACCAGCCCTTTCTTTGCAGCAACCAGCATCCGCTTTTTGATACGGCGCATCTTCAGACCTTCCAGGAACCGCAGGGCAGGACGGATGGGCTTGAACATACCGCTGCCCACAAAGTTCCAGACACCGTATTCCTTCCGGGTCGGCCAGACACCCTGACCTGTCAGGGGCAGGTACACATCCAGCAGACGCAGCAGACGCAGCAGGGGGAAGAACCTGATCCGGTCATGGATCCAGTCATCCTCTTCATCCCGGTAGGCGGTAAAACCCTGTTCCCGGAAGACTTTGGTGTACTCCGGCTCGCACTGGTTCCTGGGCAGAATCAGAGAAGTCACATCGTAGCCCTTGTCTGCCGCAATCTTTCTGGCCGCTGCCAGATCTGCCGCAAACTGCTCCACTGTCTGCCCCTTCTCCCGGCAGTAATAATGGGAGAAGGTATGGCTGCCGATCTCCTGACCGGGAGTCTGACTCACCAGCCGGATCAGACCGGGGGCATAGAAACAAGGCGCGGAAGCTTCATCCGCTCCGATATTCTGAAAGTAGTCATAGGGAGACACACCGGCTTTGGTATAGGTGGGTTTGGCTTCCGGGAAATAGGACTTCAGTTCCTCAAAGTTTTCAGCAAACAGGAAACCAACTGCTGCCCAGGTGGCATGAATATCATATTTTTCAAACAGGTTCAGAAGCCGGGGGATGGCTGCTTTGCCGCCCAGAACATGATCCTGATAGTCTTCCAGCTTCATTTCCTCCAGCAGACCCCAGAACAGTTCAAAATCCAGGGATATGATCATTTTTCCTGCCATGCCGTCTCCTCCTGTTCGTTTCAGAATCAAACACCGAGATACAGGTCTTTCATGATCCGGTGTACATTTTTGCAGTCAAACTGCTTTACTTTTTCTGTTGCCGCATGACCGAACTGCTGCCGCAGTTCAGGATTGCGGTACATCTCCAGGATGGCATCCGCCAGGGCCTGGGGCTCATTATCAACGATCCAGCCTTCCACGCCGTGCTCAACGAGATCGGTATTGCCCCGGGCAGCTGAACACACGGTGGGCATACCGCTGCTCATGGCCTCCATCAGCGCCACAGGAAGACCTTCCCGGTAGGACATGAAGGCAAACAGATCGCAGCAGCGGTGAATGGCCGGAATATCTTTCCGGTAACCCATAAAGAACACATGGTCGGCAATTCCCAGGTCTTCCGCTTCCTGCCGCAGGACACTTTCATAATCACCCATGCCGCAGATCAGATACTTCATATTGACAAATTCCGGCGTATCCTTCAGCCTTGCCAGCGCTTTCAGCACCATGGACTGGTTCTTGTTCTTATTCATTTCCGCCACGGTCAGGATCAGAAAATCAGATTCACCGAATCCCAGTTCCTGGCGTTTTTCCTGCCGGTCATCCCGATGGGACGAAAACCGTGCGGTATCGATGCCCACGCCGGGTACATACTCCACGCGCCTGGCATGCATCCGCTTCCGGGCCAGGGCATAGTCCTCCCGGTTCATGGTCAGCAGTAAATCTGTCAGCGGAGCCATCAGCCATTCCACGGGATAGTAAGCCAGCCAGCTGACAAGAGAGGATCCCTTGTGAAAGTGGAAGCCATGGGCCGTATACAGCACCTTCGTTCCCCGATTCCGGGCGCTGCGTGCTGCCAGTCTGGTCAGCAGGCCACCTACCGGGGTGTGGCAGTGGATAATGTCATAATTTCCCTCGTCGATCAGTTTTTTCAGCTGCCGGTAAGCCCGGATGTTTCCGGCCTTCCAGGGAATGCGTTCAAAGGGGATCTCGTAATAGGTGTCACAATTGGGAATATTCAGTTGACTGGGATCTTCATAGTCATTGGCAGCCGCCACAGCCGTCTCCCATCCCATCTCCTGAAACATCCGCAGGTACGGGACGTGGAAGGTCATGATATGCTGTTTCACCACTGTGGCTGTAAACAGGACCCGCTTTCTTTCCATCATTGCACTACCTTTATCCATATCTTGTGGCCGCCTTCCGAAAAAGGCACTAATCCGATGCTATTATACACCACATCATCCGGTATTTCAACCCCATATCACGCAAAGGGAAAGCGGAGCAGCCCCGCTGCTCCGCTTTCATTTTTAAATCAAAACCTTGCGCTTTCTGATGCGCATCAGTTCCCACAGACCAATGGCCGCACCAACTGCCCAGCGCAGGATCCACAGATCCACCGTCAGGTACACCAGAGCAACCACAATAAAATAGGCAACAACATACTTTGCCCAGATCCGGATGCCGAAGGGATAGTCACCCTTCTTCAGAATATACCGCACATAGATATAATGTCCAATGTACTGAACACCGTGGGAAACAGCAGTCGCCAGAGCCGCGCCGGCCATGCCGAAAGCCTTGATCAGCACATAGTTCAGGCCGATATTCAGCACTGATGCACTGACCGTAAAGACCGCCACAACCTTGGTCTTTTTGTGATAGTACTCATAGCTCACCGGGAAGGTACACAGGAAATTCAGATAATAACCGGTGACAAAAATGGGGATCAGAGAGGTGCCCGTCCAGAATTCCCGGCCTGCGAACACATGGTACACTTCATTGCTCAGCAGGATAAAGCCGGCACTCAGCACCGTAAACAGTTCCAGAAAATTATGTGCCTGGGAGTTCAGCCGGGATCTGTTGTTCTCCTTCATGTCATCGAAGAAGAAGGGCAGCCAGGAACTGTTCAGTGCTGCAAAGATGGTGAACATGATGCCGCCAAAATTATAGGCCAGACTGTACTGTCCCACCATGGATTCATTCATCAATCTCTGGAGCATCAGCTGATCACAGTGGCCAAGCAGAATCTCGGAGAGCGTGTAGAATATCACCGGCAAAGCCAAAGTCAGCGCCAGGGTCCAGTATTCCCGGTTATAGAAGGTTCTGCCTCTGCGCAGCACATAGCCACAGATCACGATACCCATTGTACCGTAAGTCAGGGCCATGCCCAGAATACGACCGTAATAGTTGATCTGCTTGGGAAGCAGCACAATCAGCAGTATGGACAGGGCAATTGTGGCCAGGGTGACGCCCACCGACATATACATGTTCTTGTCAGCTTTGTACTCATAAGTAAATTTGCTGTTGAGGAAATTAAAACAGAAATTACCGAAGGCATGGAACAACAGTACAATGATCAGCAGCTTATGCAACTTCAGCAGCGCCGATACTTGGGGCAGGAACAGCAGCACTACAGAACTGAACACAGCAAATGCCAGCAGTGACAGTGTCATCACTGAGGACTGGTATTTCTCCTGCTGTTCCGGCGGATATTCCACCCGGGCATTGACCAGGGTACTGCCGGTCTGCAGGGTAAAAGCAACAGCCGTGACGCCCATCCAGAGGGTGTAAATGGACACAACACCATAGCCGTTGGTACCCAGAAGCCGGGAGAAAATAGGTGCCGTAAACAATGAGATGCCCTTCAGCAGGATGGTGCTCATGATATTAAAGATAGCAACTTTATTTTGTTTTCTCAATTGACACACTCCTGTTTTGCAGATGCTCGGCAGTTATCTCTGTCTGGTGAAGAACCGGCGCAGAGGACGGTACAGATTTACAGCCAGGAGCACATCCGTGATTTTCTCCCGTCTGCTGAACCAGGGACAGCAAAGAATAAACATGAGCTGCTTTCGCAGATTCTTACGTTCCGCTCCGCACAGATGCGCAAAGCGTTTCTGATCCTCCCGGGACGCAATGTCCACTGACTGGACCGCATAGATCAGGGACCGCACCCGCAGATACCGGGCTTCTGTCTTTAAGTCAGGGTAATTCTTCTGTATATAAGGCAGGATCTTTTCTGTATGCCGGGACAGATGAAAATTCTTCTCCGAAACAGCGCTGTAGGTAATGCTGCCCTGACGGTGCAGATAGTTGTATATCGGTTTACTCAGGAATGTAACCCTTCCTGCGTCAAATGCAATCAGGTATGTCACCGGGACATCCTCACAAATAACACCATAGGGGTAACGGATCTGTCTGAACAGACGGCGGTGATACAGCTTATCCCAGGCAGCGGAATCGCAGTTTTCCCATCGGAAAATTCTGCGGACTGCCTCTTCCGCCGGCACAGTCTCGGTTTTTTCCGGACATAATCCCACTGTCTTTTCTCCGGTCTTTTCCTTCACATCCCAGCGGCCTCCGATGACCAGATCCACCTGATGCTGCAGTGCTGCAGACAGCAGGCTCTCCACTGCATCCGGCTCAATCCAGTCATCGCTGTCCACAAATTCCAGGTACTCGCCTTTTGCAATGTCAATGCCCGCGTTCCGTGCGCTGCTGAGGCCGCCGTTCTCTTTGTGAATCACACAAACCCGGGGATCTTTTTCCGCGTATTCATCACAGATCATACCGCAGCGGTCAGGGCTGCCGTCATCCACCAGAATCACTTCCAGATTCCCGTGGGTCTGGGCAAGAATAGAATCCACGCATCGGCCCAGGTAGGCTTCCACCTTATAGACAGGCACGATCACCGATACCAGAATATCCTGCTGCATGGCAATTTCTCCTCACTTAGCTAGTTCTTTGTAAATGTTCAAAAGATCCCGCAGATTGGTTTCGGGATCGTGGGTCTTCAGGGCATGCTCTCTTGCAGCGTCTCCCATCGCAACAGCAGCGTCCTCCATTGCAAACACTTCCTTGATATAGTGCGCCAGCATGTAGGATGCAGTGGACTGATAGACAAAACCCTCTTTACGGTGGGTTATCATAGTGGTGACGCCGCCCACATCTGCGGAAACACAGGGCACACCCAGCAGCATAGCCTCGCCCAGGGAATTGGGAGAATTCTCAATAGTGGAGGGCAATGCAAATACATTGGCCTGCAGATAGGCCTCTTTCATGCCGTCTCCGCTGAGGCTTCCCAGAAACTCGATCTTGTCCTCCAGACCGTACTGGCATGTCAGTTTGGCAAGGTACTTCTGATAACTGCTCTGCCGCAGGGCACCAACCTTCAGATAGCTCTTTCCCGGAACTGCCAGGGTGGCATCCGGGTAATGTCTCACCACTTCCGCCATGGCTTCCAGCAGATAGTGGAAGCCCTTTACGGGATACACACAGCTGGATGCGAAGATCCGGTGTTTTTTACAGCAGTCATAGGACCACTCCTCCTGATAAAAGGGAGGACGAAGGGTCTCATTGCAGAAATGGTATCGGGCAGAAGGATTAAACAGTGCCGTGCAGGCTCTGTCCCAGTCCGTTCTGCCAATCACGTGGCCGACTTTCTGCAATGCCTGGATCTCAAGTTCTCCCCGGAGCCGGAATTTTTCCTGTTGCTGGGGGATGGCATCCCGGCGCAGAACATCCCGCAGTGTTGCGCTGCGGATCACATTGGAGGGAACACCCTCTGCATAGTGTCCCGCGTAGATGCTGCACAGTCCCTGGATGCTGACGGCGATCCGATCCAGGAGGTTTTCCTTTTCCGCCGTGTTCACCATCGCCAGGGTATGGGCGTACTCGGTGCCCCAGATGTGGATCACATCCGGCTGAAATTCCTTCAGCTGCGCGGCGAACCACTCCTCCAGTTCCGGCAGATACTGGTAGGGCAGCTTGGTCCGGAAGGTTCTGAAACTGCACCGGTTATCCAGATTTCCGGTTTTTTCTTTCTTATATGGGCAAAAGATCCGGATTTCCAGATCTTCCTGCTGCCGCAGATCCTGCAGCACATGATCCACCCACAGACCGTTGCCCTCCTTGCCGGTGATGACTTGCTTCACCGAACCGGGCATCATATTACACAGCCACAGCAGTTTCATGGGCACTTCCCTTTCTTACACTTCAAGCATCTGAAGCAGTTTCTTCGCCTGAACCACATTGTTTCTGCCGTTCAGAACAAAGTCCCTCGCTTCCTGACCCTTCCGGAACAGTTCCTCATCGGTATGCTCCAGAACGGCTTTCAGCGCCACGGCAATGCCGTCGGCAGACTCTTCTTCGATGAAATAAACATAAGGATAATATTCCTTCGGCATACCTGGCAGCCGGGTGGTGAGCACCGGGGTTCCGGAAGCCATATACTCCATGGTCTTGGAGGGGAAGGAATATTTTACAAACTCCTCGTGGGTGGGACGGGGATTTACCAGCAGGGTTGCCTCCTGTTCCTTTGCCACGATTTCCGTATTCAGCAGCATACCGCCGTAAAAGACGCGGGGGTCTTTTTCGGCAATGGACTGCAGTTCTTTCACATAATCACCTGGGCCGTAGATTTCCAGACGGGTATTGGGCAGATCAGACTGCAGAAAACCCTCGGTCAGATCCGCCAAACCGTACTGACGGCTGACACCGCCGGCGTAGAATACCGTCCGCACCGGCTGTTTTTTGTCCATGGAAGGCAGTTTTTCCTTCATGGAAATATCGGCATGCCCCTCCAGGATCACATAAGGCTTACCCGGATTTCGGATATAATCATTCATTGCCTCTGTCAGCAGCACATAGTCCGTGCAGTGACGGATCACGAAATTGGCCATCTTCCTGGAAAAGCTGCCGCCGCCCAGCATATCCGGCAGATCCGTAATGATGCCCACACAGCGCCGGCCTCTCAGTTTCGCCGCCAGCAGGGCAAAAAAGGCGGTGGTCCGGTTCAGACAGTCCACAACAACCGTGCTGTCCTTCCCCGCCGCCATCAGTGTCTTAAAAAAGGTTCCTGCAGCCACAAACAGAAGTTTCACAATGGGATTGCGGATGGCAGGAATGTAGTGATATCGGGCACCGCCTTCCGTTTCCTCCGGCAGCCGCATAAAGCTCTTTTTCAGATTGGACCGGTTGACCGGAGCATTGGCAATCACATCCACCTGGGTATGGGCCGCAAGACCTTCAATCAGCAGGCGGTGATATTTCTGGGACTGAAAAGCAGGCTTTGTTTTCACGTCGGAAAACAGCTGCCGGTAAACCCTGTCAGAACAGGTGGTTACTGCATAGACGATGCGCATATCATTCTCCTGTTATGCAAAGATATCCATATGGACTCTGGCCATGTTCTCAATTGTATATGGGCGAATCTTCTCCAGAGATGCCTTGCCCATGGCAATATAGTCTTCAGACAAGGTGCGGATCACGGCCTCTTCCAGCGCAGCATTGTCATCCACAGGTACGATATATCCGTTGATGCCGTTTTCCACCAGTTCCACACCTGCTACGCACCGGTCTGTGGTGATTATCGGCAGCCCCTGTGCCATAGCCTCATTGATCACGAGTCCCCAGGCATCGCTCTTGGTGGGCAGCACCAGCAGATCTGCTGCCCGGTAGTATTCTTCCAGGGCGTCCTTCTTCTTAAATCCAACAAAATGAACATTGGAAAGATCATTTTCTCTGCGGAACGCCAGGTGTTCCTCCGTGGGCTCTCCGCCCACAAAGTAGATACCTGCTGTTTTGTCCAGTCTGAGAGAAATATGCAGCAGGTCATCCATGCCCTTTTTCGGATCATAACGGCCCACATAGAGAACGATCTTCTCTTCCTTCATTCCAAGTTTTTCCCGCAGGTGCTTCTTTTCTTCCTCAGAAGGCACCTGCACCGGGATCTCCCGTTCCCACAGAGACGTAAAAGGATAGAGGAAGGTATCCTGCTCCCTGGCACCGTAATGCACCAGATACTGTGTGGTATGTCTGCCGCTGCTGATCCACCAGCTTGCCTGACTGACCAGCAGGCGCTTCAGCCAATATTTCGGTCCGGATGTTTCCCGGACCATGCCGCCGTCCACTTCCATGTAAAAAGGGATCCGGTGCAGCCGCATATACAGCATGGCCAGGATCATAGTGGGCGAAGAATAACCGCAGAGAACAATATGATCCCAGGGTTTTTTGAGCCAGTCGATAATGTCGATGCAAAGATCCCGTTTCTGCATCGACGCAACCTTTTTCTTCAGCTGCACACTGTTGAAGAAGCCTTCTCCGTTCACAAACCAGTCCCCGGACCGGTGTGTCTGATCTTCTATTCTGTCAGCGAACAGCACTGTTACATCCGCATGTTTACCCAGTTCATCAAAAAAATGAACCCGGTACGGAGATGCGTAGGTTGTCACAAACAAAAGCTTTTTCACAGTGCTACACCTTCTTACTTTTCAAACGAGCTTTTCTCTCCCAAAATATGGTCAAATGCCTTGATCAGCTTCTGCTGCAGGTCCGTAAAATCATCGATCTTTTCCGAATCATTGACACAGATCAGCTTTCTTCTCTGATTGATGATTGCATCGGTAATCGTGTCGATCTGGGTGCCCACATCATACATTTTACCGATTTTGGGGTCACCCGGCGCAAAATTGCCGGATGCGATCTGCCAGTATGTCATCAGGTACTGGTTCACATCAGAATCGTCCCGGAAGCGATGTCCGGATACCTTCTTCAGCACAGCCTCCTCCTGCTTCCAAACCTCTTCAAAAGTGCTCTTCAGGAAGGATGAGGGCAGGTGTGTTTCGTAAAATCCAAGATACCGCCGCCAGGGAAGCAGCAGCAATGTTCTCAGCAGCTGCGGTCCATATCCCAAATGGAACCACTTCTTCCAGTTTTCCCGCAGGGATGCGGTAAAGGAGAAATGATCCGCAATGATGCCAAGATCATTCATGATGATGGTCGAGATACCGTGGCGGTTGGGTGTCGGAGGATTCAGCACCGCAATGTTCCTGGGGAGCCCATCCTCGAAGAAATCCTCCTGTGTAACAGGAGCTGTCAGAAGCATATCGTCATTAAAAAACACAAAACGGTCCGCCAGATCTTCAATCCGATGGAGGTTCAGTTCAATGGGATTTGCTGAGAATGTGGGAAGGTATTCTTCGCTGATATAGTCACTGTGCTTCACAAAATTCAGCTTGGGATGCTCCAGATTCAGCCATTCAGGCACCTGACCGCAGGTTACAAAATGAACTTTTCTGACCCAGGGAGCGAATTTTTCGATTCCTCTGAACAAATAATGGAGAATATCCCAATCTCTGTAGCGGACATTATTGATGTTGAATTTTCTTTCATCCGGGCTGAAACGGTTCTTTTCCTTCAGCCACTCCTGATCATTGCCGTCCACCCATATAATCACAAAGTCGATTCCGTTTTTCTTGTCCTGCATCATTCAGGCCGCCTTTCTCAATACATCGTGTTCCGGGAGATCCTCTGCGCTGCATCATCAGCGCACAGTTCATCAGTGTACGTTCTTTTTCGGGAAAATACGATCCATAAGCATCAGGCACTGTTCACTCAGCGCCATCATAGGGAACATCCAGAAGAACATATCCGCTATCACGTTCTGGGTGTTGAAGGGCACAAACAGAATCAGCATCAGCAGCAGGTTCATTGCCCAGTGCCGGTTCCTCTTCCAGGCCAGTGCAACCCAGCTCAGCACATGAACACAGCCGCATACAACACCAAAAACAGCAAACAGAATGGGAGAAGTTGCCGTGTTGTTCGAAACAGAGAACAGTACTTCAGCCAGATCCGCACCAACAAGGGGATTCGCAAGGAAATACGCAGCATCGGCAAACACGGCATCCAGGCGGTCTGTATAGGATTCGGTTTG
>JAFZGL010000021.1 GCA_017555395.1 Oscillospiraceae bacterium
CCAATGGCTTTGTAAAGATATCTTCTGCCATACAGTGCCACAGCGATATCTCAGGTTTTATCTGTTCTCGTTATTTGCGCTTCCGGTGATTCCGCAAACCGTCAGACAACGGTGAAGGCGATTCCATGATCCCTGCCGTAACCATTGTATATGTATTTGCCATCAACGGTATAGGCGATCCCGTGATCCCTGCCGTAACCATTGTATATGTATTTGCCGTCAACGGTGTAGGCGATCCCGTGATCCCTGCCGTAACCTCTGTAAATAAATTGTCTGCCAGATGAAGCCATAACGGCACTTCCATTTCTGTCGCTTGATTCTGTTTGTCCGATCCCGCTTTCGCCGGAAAGAAAGTCAGTCAAGGGTATAGACAACGCTGCCGTAGCTGCCGATGCCTTCCCGGACATACCGGCCATCGACGGTGTATACCACGCTGCCATAGCTGCCGATGCCTTCCCGGATGTACCGGCCATCGACGGTGTATACCACGCTGCCATAGCTGCCGATGCCTTCCCGGATGTACCGGCCATCGATGGTAAATACCACGCTGCCATAGCTGCCGATGCCTTCCCGGATGTACCGGCCATCGATGGTAAATACCACGCTGCCATAGCTGCCGATACCTGCACGAACATATCTTGCCATAATCATACCTCCCGTTATTTTGGTCCTGTATACTTTCGCTGTCATTAATCGCACGAACCACCAAATGATGGTATAGGCGATTCCACAATTCCGACCGCAGCCGCGATAAATGTATTTTTCCGTACTTTCAGCAGATGACGGCCGAAGCCGCTCTGCTTCCGGCGCTATTTTCTAGTCCCTTGCCGCAGGATACTCGGTACACAGCAGCCGGTACGGGGGTTCATCCTCTTCAATGGCAGGGAACCGGCCCATGGGAGGATTGAAACGGTTGTCGCAGGCATCATCGTTGCACTGGCTCACTTCACCCAGAAGAACATTGCCGGTGCCGGGTTCCACTTCAAAGTCATGATACAGATACTGCTGAATGAAAATGGACTCGCCGGGGGTCAGCCGGATCTGGGTGCCGGCGGGAACGGTATAGGTACGGCCATCGGTGTGAACCGTTACATCGGATTCATAGTCGATGGACTCATCGGGGTGAGAGTTATATACCCGGATCAGCACATTGCCGCCGCCCCGGTTGATGATGTCCTCGGTCTTAAACCAGTGAAAATGGTTGGGAGAATACTGCCCTTCCTTCAGATACAGCAGCTTTTCCGCATAGACCTTCGGATATTTTTCGTTCATTTTCTGATGACCGTTTCGGATCGTGATAAGGGAAAAGCCCATCCTGTCGAAATCTCCCATACCGTAATCGGTAATGTCCCATCCCAGACAGCAATCCCGCACCTCGTCATATTCATGACCCTTTTCCCGCCATTCTTCCGGGGTAAAGTGGCAGAAGGGAGGCAGATAGCAGTGATATTTTTCGCACATGGCTTCCAGCTCACGCAGAGCCTTGTTGACTTCGGAACGTTTCATTCGCATCTCTCCTTTATGAAATCATGATTTCTGTACACAGGGATTATCCCGATTGTATTTTCTGGGAAGCGATCCGGCATGACCGGAGACCGTCCAAAATATGTACATTGGTTATGTTTACAGGGTTTGTCTTATATGATATTATACAGGAAAACCCACATCTTTGTCAATTCTGTTGGCCATTCAGGTGATTATCATGGAACAAAAAAAGCATAACAAGGCATTCTTTATCATTGCAATGGGTTTGCGCACCGTAGCCCTTCTGTGTGTTACCGGACCGATCATGCAGACCTTTCTGGCCAGCATCGGTTTTTCCAGTCAATGGATTTATATTCACACATCCATTGTTCAGATCGTGAATGTGCTTACCATCTCCTTATGCTCCACCTGGGCAGACCGGGGCAATGTTATCCGTCGAACCGCTTTTGTTGAACTGCCTTACGCGCTGCTGTACCTGCTTTACATTCCTTTGTGTCTTTGGAAATCCGCGTCACTGGTTTCTTTTTGCATACTGACTGGCATCTGTCTGCTTCAGTCTGTGTGTATTGCCCTTTGGACCATCTGTGAATACAAACTGCCGTACTACATCTTCACCCCAAAGGAATATGGCTCCGTTCTGTCCGTCGGCGGTATTGTTGGCGGTTTGATTTCTCTGGGAACCGGTGTCATCATTACCAGGCTTACTTCCATGATGTCCTATGGGACGCTGATGCTTCTGTCCTGTTCGGTATCTGTCGGCTTCATGCTTGTCTGCACCGTACTGCATCTGAATCTGAAGCCTGTGACCGACATGCCGATAACCGCTGCCTCCCGGCAGAAAACCAGTCAGCTTGAAGTCTTCCGCTATCCGTTGTTTCTCAGGATGATCCCGGCAAATCTCATGCGTGGATTTGGCTATGGAACAACGACCATTTTCGCGGCCATCGCTCTGGATCTCGGATTTGATCAGAGCGTTTCCACCGCGCTGGTAACTGCCCAGTCCATTGCTTCTTTGGTGGGCTGCTTTCTGTTCGGTGTCACCATCACCTGTGTCCCTCCCAGACTGGTAACTCTGGTCGGATCTGTGTCCTTCGGACTGGTTCCGCTGATGCTTCTGCCCAATCCATATATTTTCCTGACAGTTTTCGTTCTGGTCTATCTGGGACGGACACTGGTGGATTATTCTGTCCCGTCCATTCTCCGGGCAGCCGTTCCTGTCAGTATGGCAGGACCATTCAACGCATGGCGGATGCTGCTGCACAATGGCGGAACACTGATCGCCACCACCATTGCGGCTTTCATTCCCGTATCCTGGCTGTTGGTGCTGACGGCAGGCTGTCAGCTGATCTCCGGCCTCCATTATTTTCTGGCCAGGGATCTGCGGGTGGATCAGCAGTTCAAATAATATTTCGCATATACAAAAAGCTCCCTTTTCAGGGAGCTTTTGTATTTTATTGCGCTTTGATCCGCTTCACCAGATCCAGTCCGATGCCATCTTCTTCATCAATGGCTACCAGCTGTGCAACCAGAGCCTTCTCCTCTTCCTCGGTAAAATTGGAGAACGGGCGCCGGGACCAGCCGCCGGGAAGGCCGGCAGCTCTCAGCCAGACCTTCATACATGCCATCATGCTGCCGCTGTTGATGCCGGCAAAGATCACATGTACAGCCTGATACTGCAGCTTCGTTGCCAGAGGAATGTCAGATGCCTTGACCGCATTCCAGATCCGGATATAGTGATCAGCGATCACATTGTAGAAAGAACCGATGATGCCATCCACACCGATAGAGATATTGGAGCTGCCCAGTTCATCGCAGCCTCCATAAACCAGGAAGCCGGGCTTGCAGCCGTCCTTGATCTGCATGACCTCGAACAGCGCGGTGCCGGTGTACTTGACACCCTTGACATTCTCAATGCCAGACAGACGGATGATCTGATCCACTGTCATCATACCGGCCAGAGGAATGTTATACACGATCATGGGCAGGCTGGTTGCCTCTGCCACATCCTTGTAGTAATTGAAAATCTGGTCGGCATTGTACTTGAAGTAGAAAGGAGGCACGCTGGACACACCGGCCGCGCCAAACTGCTCGGCATGCTTGGCAAGGCGGATAGCCTCCCGGGTAGACATAGCGCCCACATGAACCACAACAGGGACTCTGTCGCCTACTTCTTCCATGACGATCTCCACCTGACGCATCCGCTCTTCCGCGGTCATCATCCAGGTTTCGCCGGTGGAACCGGTGACGTACAGGCCGCCGATGTCCATAGACATCAGATAACGGAGAAATTCCCGGGTGCCCTGCTCATCCAGATTCTCGTCCTTGTCAAAGACGGAAATTACCGCAGGAATAACACCCTTAAAATCCTTGATATCTCTGCTCATGGTTTTTCCTCCTGATTACTCCTTCACAACGGGAAGGATACCCTTGGCAGCCAGTTCTTCCTTGACCTTGTGGCAGGAAACAAAGTGGCTCACGCCATCAATGATATATTCTTCCAGCATAGGCCGCTCTGTCTTGCACTTCTCACAGACTTCGGGGCAGCGGGGATGGAACGTACAGCCGCTGGGAGGATTGGCAGGAGAAGGAACGTCACCCTGAAGGGGAATGCGCTTCTTGGTCTGGTGTACGTCAGCAACGGGAATCGCAGACAACAGCGCCTTGGTGTAAGGATGCAGTGTATTGGCAAACAGTTCCTCGGAGGTAGTCAGCTCCACCACACGGCCCAGATACATAACCGCGATGCGGTCTGCCAGATACTCCACCACGGACAGGTCGTGGGTGATGAAGATATAGGTCAGCTGGTACTCTTCCTTCAGCTTGTTCAGCAGCTTCAGAACCTGTGCCTGAATGGAAACGTCCAGAGCGGAAACCGCTTCGTCACAGATGATCAGTTCCGGATTGACAGACAGTGCACGGGCGATACCGATTCGCTGACGCTGACCGCCGGAGAACTCGTTGGGATAACGGGTCATGTAGTCCCGGGGCAGGTTGACAGCTTCCAGCAGGTCGCCAATTTTCTTGATCCGGTCTTCCTTCTTTTTCACGCCGAACTTGATCAGCGGATCTTCCAGAGAACCAAAGATGGTAAAGGCAGGATTCAGAGAGGAATAGGGATCCTGGAACACGATCTGAATCTTCTGACGGGCATTGTCAATCTCCTTGCGGGACAGTGTGCGAAGATTTCTGTAGCCGTCTTCAAACTTATACTCCATGCTGCCGTCGGTGATGGGAACCAGCTGCAGGATGGACTTGCCCAGAGTGGTCTTGCCGCAACCGGACTCACCGACCAGGCCCAGGGTCTCACCTCTGTAAACATCCAGACTGATGTCATCAACAGCCTTGACATAGCCAACAGTACGCTTCAAGAGGCCCTTCTTAATCGGGAAATAGGTTTTCGCGCCACGTACTTTCAGCAGTACTTCTTTTTCCTTATTTTCCACTTTCCGTTACCTCCTTATAGTTGAAGCAGCGTACATAATGGCCCTCGGTAACCCACTCTTCAGGAGGCATTTCGTTCTGACAGCGCTCGCAGGCGTAATCGCAGCGGGGGCAGAACTGGCAGCCCTTGGGACGCTTGAAGGGGTCGGGGGTGGAACCACGGATGGGCTCCAGCTGCTGATTCTTGCCCTTGCCCAGAACGGGAATGGACCGCAGCAGCGCCTGCGTATAGGGATGGGAGGGATTGGTGAAAATCTTCTCCACAGGACCGTACTCCACGATATTGCCCATGTACATAACCGCAACATCATCCGCCATTTCGGCCACAACACCCATGTTATGGGTAATCATCATGATGGCTGTGTTATGCTCTTTCTTCAGATTGTTCATCAGATCAAAGATCTGGGCGGAAATGGTCACGTCCAGCGCAGTGGTAGGCTCGTCTGCCAGCAGAATCTTGGGTTCACAGGACATACCCATGGCGATCATGGAACGCTGACGCATACCACCGGAGAACTGATGGGGATACTCGCCATACCGGATGTCTGGGGCGGGAATGCCCATGTCAGCCAGATCCTCGATGGCAGCATCCTTGTACTGGGCCTTGGTCATGCCCTTCTTATGCTCCTTCAGCATCTCTTCGATCTGCTTGCCGACGGTATACACAGGATTCAGGGCAGTCATAGGATCCTGGAAGATGATGGCGATGTCCTCACCACGGAGCTTGCGCATCTGCTTGCCGTTCTTTTCCAGCTGATCCAGACGGACCTCAGTGCCATCTTCCTTGTAGTAAGTAATGGAACCTTCCTCAATGCGGCTCAGTTCGGGCAGCAGCCGGAGGATGGAGTTTGCGGTAACGGACTTGCCGCAGCCGGACTCGCCGACTACGCACAGGGTTCTGCCGCGCTTGATGTCAAAGCTGACACCACGGATGACCTTGTTGCATCTCTGGTTGGTGTAGAAATAGACATGCAGGTCCTTTACGCTCAGAACAACATCATTATTCTTTTCAGCCATGTCTTTCACCTCTTAACCAATCTGAGTGGGGTCGGATGCGTCGCGCAGACCGTCACCGATAAAGTTGATGGACAGAACAAACAGAATCAGCATAATCGCACAGGGCAGCCATATCCACCAGTACTGCAGCCAGTCAAAACGAATGGTGCCGCCATTGGTGATGACGTTGATAATATTGCCCCAGGTAGCGATTTCCATGGGAACGCCGTAACCCAGAACGGACAGGGATGCTTCCTGCAGAATGAACATTGCGGTGGACAGGGTGATGTTAACCACAACAGGGCCCAGCGTATTGGGCAGCAGATGCTTGAACGCGATCTTTACATCGGAAATGCCAAACGCACGCAGTGCCTGAACAAATTCCTGCTGCTTGAGGGACAGCACCTTGGATCTGGTCATACGGTACATACCCGGCCAGCCGGTCAGGATAAAGATGATGATCAGATTTTCCATGCTCTGACCCACCAGAGCCACAATGATGATGATCAGAACCATCTGCGGGACAGACTGGAAGATATCAGAGATCTTGATCAGCAGACTGTCCATCAGACCGCCCTTGTAGCCCACATACAGGCCCAGGGTAACACCCAGAAGAGCAGCGCCCAGAGCGGAACCCAGACCAACAATGATAGAGATCCGGCCGCCATAGAGAATGCGGCTCCAGATATCACGGCCCATCTGGTCGGTACCCATAATGTGCTCCAGGCTGGGAGCGGACATTTTGGCACGAAGATCGAAAGCCATGGGATCATACTTGGTGAACAGGGGTGCGCCGAAGCACAGCAGGCAGATTGCCACAAACAGCAGCACACCAATGACGGCCAGCTTGTTGGATGTCAGTTTGCGGAGTGTTCTGTTGGTCAGTTTTGTACCCAGCTTTCCGCTTTCTTCAGCAGCGCGGATCTTATCCAACTTTCGATCAAGCGCTGTTTTTTTCATTTTATTACTCATGACAGCTTCACCCTCGGATCGAGTACTGCAGTCAGAATATCCACCAGAAGGGAGGACAGCAGCACCATAAGCACCATAAACAGGCCAACGGACATAATGATAGGAGTGTTCTGGGTCTTGATGGCATCGGTAAACCAGACACCGACACCGGGCCACTGGAAGATGTTCTCAATGACGATGGCGCCGCTGATCAGGGTGGGCAGACGGAAGCCGATCAGAACCATAACGGGGGTGCAGGCTACACGGAAACCATGGAGCATGTTGACCTTCCACTCGGGCAGGCCCTTTGCGCGGGCAGTCTTAACATAGTCGCAGTTCATGGAGTCCAGCATAGCGGAGCGGGAGTAACGCATGACACCTGCAGTCTGAGAAATACCCAGAGCAAAAGCAGGCAGGAACAGGTGATGCAGCTCACTGAGCAGTCCACCGGCGCCTCTCTGACCAACAGGGAACCACTGCAGGTTCAGAGCAAACAGAATGATACAGAAAATACCGAACAGGAACTGAGGAATAGCAACACCGATCATACCGGCAACAGTCAGAACGTTATCGGCGATTTTGCCCTTCTTCAGCGCGGAGATAACACCCAGCAGGATGCCCAGGAAAGAAGACAGAATCAGAGACGCCAGAGACAGCTCCACAGTAGCGGGCAGCTTCTGCATCATCAGTTCCGCAACAGGCATGTTGTTCTGCAGGGAATAACCCAGGTCGCCTTTGCAGACGCCCAGCAGCCAATTGAAATACCGGACGATCATGGGGCCGTCCAGACCCTTGGCCGCACGGAAGGCAGCCACTTCTTCTGCTGTCATTTCTGCCAGCTGATCCATCGGGATCAGGAAATCAATGACATCACCGGGCATCAGCTCAATGCCTGCATAGATCAAAAATGTAATGATCAGCAGCATGGGAATCATGCCCAGGAGTTTTCTAAGCGTAAAGTTTACCATGGGATTGCCCCTTTCTGTAGCATTCCAATGATCCTCCGGCGAAAGGCAGTCATACACTGTCTGCCTTTCGAAGAAGATCATTGGGGATTTGACAAAATTTGTCAAACCGGTATAGCATTTGGGGGCCAGCCTAGGCCGGCCCCCGGATTATGCAAGGTGATTAGCCTCTTTCGAACATGTTGACGAAGATGTAGCGGGGGAAGGTAACGTTGACGGTCTCGACCTTGTAGCCTTCCATAGCCTGCAGCTGCTGGACCTGTGCGGAGTCCTTGCAGAATGCGTAGTCGATGTTGCCAGCCTGAGCGTTGGTGATCAGGTTGGTGTCGCCAGCGTCAGTGGAGGGGTACAGGTAGATCTTTTCGATGTTGCCGGTACCGGGGTTGTAGTAGTCATCGTTACGAACCATGGTGGTGTACTCGCCCAGCTTAACAGTCTCAACCTTGAAGGGGCCGGTGCCGATGGGCATCTGCCAGAAGGTGTCAGCTGCGAAGTTCTCGGGAGTAACCTTCTCCAGCTTGTGCTTGGGCAGGATGGGCCACTGAGAGAAGACAGTCAGAGCGTTGGGCTGGGGATTGTTGAAGGTGAAGACAACCTTGTTGCCGTCGACTTCGATGGAAGCAGCATCGTTGATGACGTCGGTCATAACGGTGTTGGCGCCGGGAACGGTGGGATAGTACTCGAAGGTCCACTTAACGTCCTCAGCAGTGAAGGGAGTGCCGTCGTGCCAGACAACGCCCTCACGGATGGTGAAGGTGATGGTCTTGCCGTCCTCGGAAACTTCGAAGGACTCAGCCAGCAGGCCGTCGGTGGGAGTCAGGGAGGTGTCAGCATTCAGCAGACGCTCGAAGACGATTTCCTGATGCCAGAACAGAGCGGGGTTGGTAGCGGTGTGCTCCAGGAAGTTGACAGCACCGGTGTTGGTGTACAGGGTCTTGTCATCGCGGTCGATGTTCCAGTCCAGAATGTTCTTCTGGTAGAAGAACTGGTCGTTGCCGGTGCCGTTGCCAGCCATATCCAGCTTGTCAGAGGTGACAACCCAGGAGGGGATGTAGAACAGAGGAATAACGGTAGCGTTGGCATTTTCGTACTGCTGGATAGCGTCGTAAGCAGCCTTCTGATCCTCGGTGGTAACAGCAACCTTAGCGGTGTCGATCAGAGCGTCCAGCTCGTCGTTCCACAGAACGGTGGAGTTGTTGGCAGCGGTGGAGTGATGGCGGTTGTAGAACTCGCCCAGGGTCAGAGCGTTGGTACCTGCGAAGCAGATGTCCCAGTCAACAGCGGACTTGACGCCGTC
>JAFZGL010000162.1 GCA_017555395.1 Oscillospiraceae bacterium
CAATTATCTGGACATGAATCTGCCCATGGCAAACTACTGGGGCAGAAAGTACACAGAACTTCTGGAAACCATTGACGATACCCGTCTGGTATATCCCGAATAAAGGAGAAAGAACATGACAAAACTCGGCATTATCGGCGCTATGCAGGAAGAAGTCGAAACTCTGCTGGCTCTGACGGAAAATAAAAAGGAGCTGCGCAAGGCAGGCTCCGTGTTTTATGAAGGCGTGCTGGAAGGCCTGAATGTGGTCATTGTCCAGTGCGGCGTGGGTAAGGTCAATGCCGCCATGTGCACCCAGGTGCTCTGCGACCTGTTCGATGTGACCCACATCGTCAACACCGGCATCGCAGGCAGCCTCTGCGCTGATCTGGATATCGGCGATCTGGTGGTGAGTCAGGACGCCATGTATCACGATGTGGATGCTGTCCACTTCGGCTATCCCTACGGCAAAGTGCCCGGCATGGACACCACTGAATTCCCCGCCGACCAGGCACTGATCGGCTTTGCTTTCGCCGCTGCTGAAGCAGTGAACCCCGGCCATACCAAACTCGGCCGTGTTGCCTCCGGTGACCAGTTCGTGGCTGTGAAGGAACTGAAGGAGAAGATCATCGCCAACACTCAGGGACTCTGCACCGAGATGGAAGGCGCCGCCATCGCCCAGACCGCCTACCGCAATCAGATCCCCTTCGTGATCCTGCGGGCCATCTCCGACAAGGCAGATGACAGCGCCCAGATGGACTATCCCACCTTCGAGCGCATCGCCGCCCACCGCTGCGCCGAGGTCACCAGAAGCCTGGCACGTCAGCTGAAGGCTGCTGAATAAAAACCAAATCCCCCACCAAACGGTGGGGGATTTTTCTGCTTATTTCAGGCCGTTGCCCCGCAGTTCGATGATCTGGTCACGCAGTACGGCGGCGTACTCGTATTCCATCATCCGGGCAGCTTCCTTCATCTGCTTTTCCAGTCTTGCGATTTCCTTTTCCTTTTCGGCCTTGGTCATCTTCACGCCGGTTCTGCCCTTCCGCTCGGCGGTGGGAGAGGAAATTTCGATCAGGTCACGGACGGACTTGATAACTGTCTTGGGCACGATGCCATGAGCCTTGTTGTAAGCATCCTGGATCTCCCGGCGGCGCTCAGTCTCATCCAGCGCGGCCCGCATGGAGGGTGTCACCGTATCGGCATACATGATGACCCGTCCGTCGGCATTTCGTGCCGCGCGGCCGATGGTCTGGATCAGACTGGTCTCGCTTCGCAGGAAGCCTTCCTTGTCCGCGTCCAGAATGGCCACCAGGCTGACTTCCGGCAGGTCGAGACCTTCCCGGAGCAGGTTGATGCCCACCAGAACATCGAATTTCGCCATACGAAGATCCCGGATGATCTCCATGCGCTCCATGGCACCGATGTCAGAGTGCATGTAGCGCACCTTGATGCCGGCCTTGGTCAGATAAACCGTCAGATCTTCCGCCATTTTCTTGGTCAGGGTGGTCACCAGCACCCGCTCTTCCCGGGCTGTCCGGGCATTGATTTCTCCAATCAGGTCATCGATCTGGCCTTCAATGGGACGCACCTCCACGATGGGATCCAGCAGACCTGTAGGCCGGATCACCTGCTCCACCGTCTGGCCGGAGCGGGTGCGTTCGTATTCCGCCGGTGTCGCGGACACATAGATCACCTGATTCAACTTGCTGTCGAACTCCGTAAAGTTCAGAGGCCGGTTGTCATAGGCCGAAGGCAGGCGGAAACCGTAGTTCACCAGGGCATCCTTCCGGCTCCGGTCACCGGCATACATGGCCCGGCACTGAGGCAGGGTCACGTGGCTCTCGTCAATAAACATCAGGAAATCATCGGGGAAATAATCCAGCAGTGTGGTGGGCGGGGTGCCGGGGGCTCTGCCCTGAATGACACGGGAATAGTTTTCGATGCCGTTGCAGAAGCCGATCTCCGTCAGCATCTCCAGATCGTAGGCCGTCCGCTGGGCGATGCGCTGCGCTTCGATCAGCTTGTCCTTTGCCCGGAAGAATGCCACCTGCTCATCGCATTCCCGCTGGATCTCCAGCATGGCCCGGTGAAGCTTTTCCTTGGACGCAACATAGTGGCTGGCAGGATAGATGGCCACATGATCCACATACCGCTCCGCCATGCCGGACACGGCATTGATCTCACTGATCCGGTCCACTTCATCGCCGAAGAATTCCACCCGGATGGCTCTTCCTGACCAGTAGGCGGGGTAGATCTCCAGTGTGTCGCCCCGGAGGCGGAACTTGTTACGGGAGAAATCCAGGTCATTACGCTCATAGCGGATCTCCGCCAGTTTCCGCAGCACATCATCCAGAGGGTATTCCTGACCCACCCGGAGAGAGATGACCATGCTTTTATAGTCGATGGGGTCACCCAGGCCGTACAGACAGCTGACGGAGGACACCACGATCACATCCCGGCGTTCAAAGAGCGCGGAGGTGGCACTGTGGCGCAGCCGGTCGATCTCCTCATTGACGGAGGCATCCTTCTCGATATAAGTGTCGGTGTGGGCAATATAGGCTTCCGGCTGGTAATAGTCGTAATAGGAAATAAAGTACTCAACCGCATTGTTGGGGAAGAATTCCCGGAACTCACTGCACAGCTGGGCTGCCAGGGTCTTGTTATGAGCCAGCACCAGGGTAGGGCGGTTCAGCTTTTCAATGACGGACGCCATCGTAAAGGTCTTGCCGGAACCGGTGACACCCAGAAGGGTCTGCTCCCGCAGTCCCCAGTTGACACCGTTGACCAGTCCTTCGATGGCTTCCGGCTGGTCACCGGAGGGCTTATACTGGGAGACGAGTTTAAACTGATCCATTGTTTTCCCTCCTACAGAAAGCTGACATCATCAAACCGGTAGCCGGACTGCACCATAGACACATAATCGTCATCCGCCACCACGATGTGGTCTGCCAGGGCGATCTCCACGCTGGCCAGAGCTGCCGCCAGACGTCGGGTGGTGTGGATATCCTCCGGAGACGGGATGGCGATGCCGCTGGGATGGTTATGGGCCAGCACCACAGAACTGGCGCCCTCCCGCAATGCTGTTTCCACAATTTTGCGGACAGAGATCCCGGCGGAATTTACGCTGCCCTCCCCCATTTCCTTGCAGCAGAGGGCTTTGCACTTGGCATCCAGGCACAGCAGAAACACAGTCTCCCGGGTTCGTCCGTAGAAATAAGACTGCAGATACCGGGCGCAATCCTCAATGGTGGGCAGTACCTTTTCCCGCTTTGCCCGATCCATCAGGTAAAACCGGCTCATCTGATTGATGAGATTCAGCAGAACCGCACTGTGCTCCCCGATCCCGCCGACCCTGAGCAGTTCCTCCGCAGGCGCCTCCAGCACCTGGGACAAACTGCCGAAATGATCCAGCAGCTTGTGTGCAACAGGATTGGTATCCTGCCGGGGAATGCTGTAAAACAGCAGCAGTTCCAGCGCCTGGATATCCGTAAAACCGTCCAGACCCTGCTGCACAAACCGCTCTTTCAACCGTTTCCGGTGGTCTTTATGAATGGACTGTGCCATGGTATTTCACCTCTTTATGCTTGCTATTTTCCCCGGCTTGCGATAAAATAGGGTTGTCGAATTTTGTCGAAAGCCGCCGGGAAAGAATTCTCCCAAACTGCACATGCTAACGGATGTCAGGAGGAACAGCATGGAAGAACAAAGAAAAATCATTGCGCTGCTGGATCAGCTCTCCCAGCCCGGTTTTGTGACCCGGGAGGATCGGATCCTGCAGGTCAATCAGGCTGCCGGTGCCATGCTGATCGCACCCGGAGACCGGTTTTCTTCTCTGCTGAAGACCGGCAGCGAAGATTACGCAGCCTTTGCCTCCGGTCAGCTGAGCGTCACGCTGACTGTGGGCGGTCAGGAGCACAGCGCCGTCATCACCCGGATGGATGAGGGCGATCTGGTCTTACTGGATCCGGACGCTGCCGCAGAGGAATTCCGCTCCATGGCTCTGGTGTCCATGGAACTGAGAAAGCCCCTGATGCAGGCCATCACCGCAGCCCGCCAGATGCCTGCCGATGCCAAAATGAATCAGAGCCTGATGCAGATGCTCCGCACGGTCAGCAATATGGCCGACATCAGCCGCTATACCGCCTCCGCCCAGATGGAGCTGCGGGACATCGACAGCTTCCTGCTGGAAGTCTTCGAGAAAGCCAAAACCCTGACAGAAGGCCGTGCCCGGATCACCTTTGAAAGTCTGAAGCAGCCGGTCTTCACCCTGATGGATCCGGAGCAGCTGGAGCGTGCCGTCTGGAACATTCTGTCCAACAGCCTCAAATTTCTGCCCGCCGACGGCATCATCCGTGCCAGACTCACCCGGAAGGGCAATCGGCTGTATCTGACCGTGGAAGACAATGCCGCTGTACAGATCACACCCTCCGAACTCTTCAACCGCTATCTTCGGCAGCCCGGTATTGAGGACAGCCGTTACGGACTGGGTCTTGGTCTGGCCATCGTCCGGGCCGCGGCCGCCAACCATGGCGGCACTCTGCTGATCAGCACCGGAAAAGAAACCGGCATGAAGGTCACACTGACCGTCGCTCTGCGGCAGGATTCCGGCACCACGCTCCGCTCTCCCCTGCTCTGTCCGGATTACACCGGCGGCTGGGATCACGCTCTTGTGGAACTTTCCGACTGTCTGGGTGCAGAATACTATACGGAATTATAAGCAATCTTCTCAGCGCACCGCTTCCGCGGTGCGCTTTTTTGTTTACAGATAATGCTTCAGATACTGACCGGTGTAGCTGCCTTCAACCCCGGCAACCTCTTCCGGGGTGCCCTGCGCCACCACATAGCCGCCTTCGCTGCCGCCTTCCGGACCCAGGTCGATGATATAGTCGGCAGTCTTGATCACATCCAGATTGTGTTCAATCACCAGCACCGTATTACCCGCCTCCACCAGCCGCTGCAGCACTTCGATAAGCTTGTGGACATCAGCCGCATGCAGACCCGTGGTAGGTTCGTCCAGAATATAAATCGTCCTGCCGGTGGAGACTCTTGCCAGCTCTGTGGCCAGCTTGACACGCTGTGCCTCGCCGCCGGAGAGCGTGGTGCTGGACTGACCCAGCTTCACATAGCCAAGGCCGACCTCCACCAGAGTCTGCACCTTTCTGTGGATTCTGGGAATATTTTCGAAGAATTCCTGGGCCTCCTCCGCGGTCATATCCAGCACCTGGGCGATGTTCTTGCCCTTATACTGGACCTCCAGGGTTTCCCGGTTGTAGCGCTGTCCCTTGCAGACTTCACAGGGAACGTAGACATCTGCCAGGAAGTGCATCTCGATCTTCACCAGGCCGTCGCCGCAGCAGGCTTCGCAGCGGCCACCCTTCACATTGAAACTGAATCTGCCGGGACCGTAGCCGCGGATCTTGGCATCCGCCGTGGAAGCAAACAGATCCCGGATATCGTTGAACAGGCCGGTATAGGTGGCCGGATTGGAGCGGGGGGTTCTGCCGATGGGGCTCTGATCGATGTCGATGACCTTGTCCAGATGCTCCATGCCCTCCACGCAGCGGCACAGACCGGGACGGGTGCGGGCATGGTTCAGTTTGCCCAGCAGGGTCTTGTTCAGAACTTCGTTCACCAGACTGGACTTGCCGGAACCGGAAACACCGGTGACACAGGTCAGTGTCCCCAGCGGGATCTCCACATCCACATTCTTCAGGTTATTCTCCCGGGCGCCCCGGACAGCCAGGGTCTTTCCCTGACCTGCCCGGCGGGCAGAGGGCACAGGGATCTTCTTGAAACCGGACAGATACTGTCCGGTAATGGATCGCTCACAGGCTTCAATGTCTTCCAGGGTGCCGGTGGCGACGATTTCACCGCCCCTGCTGCCGGCACCGGGACCCACATCCACGATAAAGTCGGCAGCACGCATGGTATCCTCGTCATGTTCCACCACGATCAGGGTGTTGCCCAGATCCCGCAGATGACGCAGGGTTCCCAGCAATTTGTCGTTGTCTCTCTGATGCAGACCGATGGAGGGTTCATCCAGAATATACAGCACACCCATCAGGGAGGAGCCGATCTGGGTGGCCAGCCGGATCCGCTGGCTTTCGCCGCCGGACAGGGTACCCGCGGCCCGGGACAGGGTCAGGTAGCTCAGACCCACATCCGTCAGAAACTGGAGCCGGGACTTGATCTCCTTGACGATCTGCTCCGCAATCTTTGCCATATTACCGTCCAGCCGGAGATTGTTCATGAACTCCAGCTCCTCCCGGATGCTGAGACGGCAGAAATCCATGATACCCATGCCGCCCACGGTCACCGCCCGGGCGATCTCGGAAAGACGGTCACCGCCGCACTGGGGACAGGGCGCGGAAGACATGCACTCCTCCAGCTCCTTCCGGGCGGAATCCGACTGGGTCTCCTTATACCGGCGGGAAATATTGTTTAAAATACCTTCAAAGGGCTGCTCCAGCACACCCATGCCGTTGCCCCGGTTATAGGTCATCCGAAGCTTTTCTCCCCCGGTGCCGTGAAGGATCACATCCCTGGCCTCATCGGAAAGCTCTCCGAAGGGGGCGGTCAGGGAGAAATGATATTTCTGTGCCAGGGCTTCAAAATACATCCGGAAGATGGAATCCGTCCGGGCACTCTGCCAGCCGCTGGCCTGAATGGCACCGTCAAAAATGGACTTGGTCTTGTCGGGAATCACCAGATCCTCGTCCGCCACCAGCCGGAAGCCCAGGCCGGTACAGCCGGAGCAGGCACCGGAAGGGTTGTTGAAGGAGAACATTCTGGGTTCCAGTTCCGTCAGGCTGATGCCGCAGTCCTCACAGGCATAATTCTGGGAGAAACTCAGCTCTTCCTTGGTAGAGGGCAGTTCGATGGTCACAAGGCCTCCACTGTGGGAGCATGCGGTTTCGATGGAGTCCGTCAGGCGGCGGCGCAGGCCTTCCTTCAGCACCAGACGGTCAACAACAAGGTCGATGTTGTGCTTTTTGTTCTTTTCCGGCTTGATTTCCTCGGTCAGGTCATAGAGGATACCGTCAACACGGACACGGGCAAATCCCTGCTTCCGGGCATCTTCAAACACCTTCTGGTGCTCGCCCTTCTTACCCCGGATCACGGGAGACAGCACGATAAACCGGGTGCCTTCTCCCAGCGCTTCCACCCGGTCCACGATCTGGTCAATGGTCTGGCGGTTGATCTCCCTGCCGCACTTGGGGCAGTGGGGAACGCCCACTCTGGCCCACAGCAGACGCAGATAATCGTAGATTTCCGTCACAGTGCCCACGGTGGAGCGGGGATTCTTGGAGGTGGTCTTCTGATCAATGGAGATGGCGGGAGAAAGACCGTCGATGGAATCCACATCCGGTTTATCCATCTGGCCCAGGAACTGGCGGGCATAGGAAGAAAGGCTCTCCACATACCGACGCTGACCTTCAGCATAGATGGTATCAAAGGCAAGACTGGATTTTCCGGAACCGGACAGGCCGGTAAACACCACCAGTTTGTCTCTGGGGATGGTCAGATCCACATTTTTCAAATTGTTTTCTCTAGCGCCCTGAATGATGATCTTGTCGTTCATAAGCTGCTCCTTGCGATAAATTCTTTACAGAGTATTATACCATAAATCCCTACGGGTCACAAGAGCTTTTTCAAACATAATTTCGGAATCCGGGTATTTCCAGCATATGGATGTTTTGTAGCAAACTGCTATGTTTTATTCCTGTTTTTTCGGCGTTATTTTATCCCGGTGCCTGTTGCTTTTCCGGGAGGTATGGTGCTATAATATTTTCATAAAATTGCCTGAGTATGGGCAATTGGAAGAAGTAAACATTTCAGAATATAGAAAGTAAAAGCGAGGTATTTGTTCGATGATTGCATACAGCGAAAATATCAAGGTTTTCACCGGCAATTCCAACCCTGAGTTTGCAAAGACCATCTGCAAGGAACTGGGCATTGAGCTGGGCAAGGCTGATGTCAAGCATTTTGCTGACGGCGAAGCTTCCGTCTCTCTGACCGAAACTGTCCGTGGTGCCGACGTTTTCCTGGTTCAGTCCACCTGCAAGCCTGTTAACGACAATCTGATGGAGCTGCTGGTTATGATCGACGCCTGCCGCCGTGCATCCGCAGGCCGTATCACCGCCGTTATCCCCTACTTTGGCTATGCCCGTCAGGACCGCAAGGCCAAGTCCCGTGACCCCATCTCCTCCAAGCTGGTTGCCAATATGCTGACCGCCGCCGGCGCTGACCGCATCCTGACCATGGACCTGCATGCCGACCAGATTCAGGGCTTCTTTGACATCCCCCTGGACCACCTGCGCGGCGCTCCCTCCTTCGTGGAGTACTACATGAACAAGTTCCCCGAGGCTGTTTTCGATCATGAGAACGACTTCGTGGTTGTCTCCCCCGACGTGGGCTCCGTTGCCCGCGCCCGTAACTTCGCCCAGAAGGTTCACATGAACCTGGCCATCGTTGACAAGCGCCGTCCCAAGGCCAACGTCTCCGAAGTCATGAACATCATCGGTGATGTCAAGGGCAAGACCTGCATCCTGTACGATGACATGGTGGATACCGCCGGTTCTCTGTGCAACGCAGCAAAGGCTCTGGTGGAAGTCGGCGGTGCAAAGGAAGTTTACGCCTGCGCTACCCACGGCGTTCTGTCCGGCCCTGCTTACGAGCGTCTGGAAAACAGCGTCATCAAGGAAATGCTGTTCCTGAACACCATTCCCGAAGTCAATCCCAGCGCCAAGGTCAAGTTCTTGGACGTGGCTCCCGTCTTCGCCCGTGCCATTGAGCACATCCACGGCGCTACCTCCATCGCTGACCTGTTCTAAGCTGTGTTCGGAAAAGCAAACGAAACCTGGCTCATCGTCGGTCTGGGCAATCCCGGCAAAGAGTATGAACGCACCCGCCACAATGCCGGCTTCCGGGCCGCGGATCTGCTGGCGGACAAGCTGGGCTGCAAAATCGACAAGGGCAAATTCCAGGGAATCTACGGTCAGGCAAATTACGGTGGAAAGAAGCTGATGCTTCTCAAGCCTCTGACCTATATGAATCTCTCCGGCCGCAGTGTGCTGCAGCTGAGTGCCTACTTCAACATCCCGCCCCAGCGGATCATCGTCATGTTTGACGATATCTCTCTGGAGCCGGGCAGACTTCGTGTCCGTGCCGACGGCTCTGCCGGCGGCCACAACGGCATCAAGTCCATCATCCAGGAAGTGGGTTCCCAGGCATTCCCCCGGGTGAAGATCGGTGTGGGCGCCAAGCCCAATCCGGAGTTCAATCTGGCAGACTGGGTGCTGAGCTCCTTCTCCGCCCAGGAGGAAAAGGCTCTTGCTGTTGCCCTGGGCAATGCTGCTGATGCCGCCCTGGCCATCATCGACCATGGCGTTCCGGAAGCAGCCAACCGGTTCAACGGTTCCCATCCCTAAAATCGCATATTGTCACAAAACCACGGAAAGGG
Organism: Oscillospiraceae bacterium; assembly: GCA_017555395.1. GTDB lineage: Bacteria > Bacillota > Clostridia > Oscillospirales > Oscillospiraceae > Faecousia. The sequence goes on from JAFZGL010000162.1 coordinate 9,443, forward strand.
GGGGCTATATCCCCCTTTCCGCTTTGCCATATTGTCACAAAATTATCAGCTGAAAGCGCAGCTCCACGGATATGCGTTTTCAACTGCCAATTTTCATGAGGTTATTTTATGGAACAACTCCTCAATCTGCTCAAAACCATACCGGAATACAAAGTTCTGACCGACGCGCTGGCCGACGGAAAGAATGCTGCCGTCACCGGCATCGGCCAGATCAACCGCAGCCATCTGATGGCCGGTCTGATCCGGGACTGCAAGGTCCCTGTGGTCATCCTCTGTCAGGATGACATGGCCGCCCGCCGTCTTCAGGAGGAACTGAAGGGTTTCCTTGGCGCCGCCGCGCCTATTCTGCCGGGACGGGATCTGACCATGTACGATGCTGCCGTGGTCTCCCGGAGCTGGGAGCAGAAACGGCTGCGTCAGCTTTACGATCTTGCCGCCGGGAAGACTCCGGTTCAGATCTTCAGCTGGGAATCCATGAGTCAGCGCACCATGCCTCCCGCCGTTCTGAAAGACGCCGCCTTTACCATGGAGGTTGGAACCGAATATCCTGTGGAGGATCTGATCCGCCGTCTCACCGCCGCCGGCTACAGCCGCTGCGGCATGGTGGAAGGTCCCGGCCAGTTTGCGGTCCGGGGTGGCATCATTGATATCTATTCCCCCGGTGAGGATCTGCCCATCCGTGCGGAATTCTTCGGCGACGAGCTGGACACCATGGGTTATTTCGATCCCACTACCCAGCGCCGCAGTGACAATACCGATTCCATGCTGATCCTTCCTGTGGGTGAGACCCAGCCCAGCCTTCACCCCCAGGGTCTTTCCGGCCTGTGCAGCGATCTGCGCACACTGATCGCCCGCCAGAAGCGGCGCAAAAATCTCAACGAGCTGCTGATTGCCACCCTGGAAAAGGATCTGGAAAAATACGAAAACAATTTAAGCAATCCCGCGTCCGACCGCTATATGGCCCTGATTTATCCTGAAATGGCCACTGCCGCGGACTTTATCCCCGAAAATGCCCTGGTGGTGCTCTGCGATCACAGCAGCCTCCAGCGTACTGCCAGAAACCGCAGCGATGAAATGGGCATGCAGCTGGACAGCATGCTGCAGGCCGGTCTGGTGGCCGGTGAGCTCTGCGACTATGTGTGCCAGTGGGAGGATTTCTGCGCGGGTCTGAAAACAAAAAAGGTGGTCTATTTTGATGCCTTCGGCGGTTCTTCCTATCCGGAGGACTGTCCCCCAAAAGTTCTGCTGCCCATGACCGCCAAACAGCTGCCGGGCTACGGCGGCAATCTGGATACAGCAGCTTCCGACCTTGCCCACTATCAGAAGATGGACTTTGGTTCTCTGGTGCTCTGCGGTACCCGCCGCCGGGCAGAGCTGCTGCAGCAGATGCTGCGGGAAAAAGGCCTGTCCGCTTTCCTGTGCATCCCCCTGACCACCCTGCCCAAGCCCGGCCAGATCCTGCTGGCAGAGGGTACGCTGCCCTTCGGCATGGAATATCCCATGAACCGTCTGGCAGTGCTGACAGAAGGCCAGCTCCTCTCCCGCGGCGAACCCCGGAAAAAGGCTGCGTCGAAGAAGACCGGTGCCACCAACCGTCAGAAACTGAATTCCTTCACCGACCTGACCCCCGGCGATCTGGTGGTTCACGAAAACTACGGCATCGGCCGGTTCGTGGCCATGGAGCAGATCAAGGTGGACAATGCCGTCAAGGATTATATCAAAATCGCCTATCAGGGCAGTGACACCCTCTTCGTTCCCGCCACCCAGCTGGATCTGGTCAGCAAGTATATCGGCGGCGGCAGCGAAGACAAGCCTGTGAAGCTGAACAAGATCGGCTCCGACGCCTGGCAGAAGACCAAAGCCAAGGCCAAGAAGGCTGCACAGGACATGGCCGGTGAACTGATCCAGCTCTATGCCGCACGGAAACGGCAGCTGGGCTATGCCTTCTCTGCCGATGCACCCTGGCAGAAGGAATTTGAAGACAATTTCCCCTATCCCGAGACCGACGATCAGCTGCGCTGCATCGCTGACATCAAGCAGGATATGGAATCCCCCCAGCCCATGGACCGGCTGCTCTGCGGCGACGTGGGCTTCGGCAAGACCGAAGTTGCCCTCCGGGCTGTGATGAAGGCCGTCATGGACGGCAAGCAGGTGGCCATTCTGGTGCCCACCACCGTGCTGGCCCAGCAGCACTATCAGACTGCTGTGTCCCGGTTCCGGGGCTTCCCGGTGAACATCGATGTACTCAGCCGGTTCCGCACCCCCAAGCTGCAGCAGCAGACCATGCGCAATGTGGCTGCCGGCAGCGTGGACCTCATCATCGGTACCCACAAGCTGCTGCAGAAAACCATGCAGTTCAAAGATCTGGGTCTGCTGATCATCGACGAAGAACAGCGCTTCGGCGTCAGTCACAAGGAACGGCTGAAAGAGATGTCCAAGGGCGTGGATGTGCTGACCCTGTCCGCCACTCCCATTCCCCGAACCCTGAACATGGCCCTCTCCGGCATCCGGGATATGTCCACCATTGAAGAGCCGCCCTCCGACCGCTATCCCGTCCAGACCTTTGTCATGGAGCACAACAACGCCATCATCGACGATGCCATCCGCCGGGAAGTGGAGCGGGGCGGACAGGTCTATTATCTGCACAACCGCACCGAGACCATTGACCAGTGTGCTTCCGCCCTGAAAAAGCGGATCCCCGGCCTGAACGTAGCTGTTGCCCACGGCCAGATGGGCGAAGAGGCCCTGGGCGATGTGATGCAGGCCATGACCGAAGGTGAGATCCAGGTGCTGGTGTGCACCACCATCATCGAGACCGGTCTAGACATCCCCAACGCCAACACCCTGATCATTGAAAATGCTGACCGCTTCGGCCTTTCCCAGCTGCATCAGCTCCGTGGCCGTGTGGGTCGTTCCACCCGCCACGCCTACGCCTATTTCACCTACCGTCCCGACAAAAATCTGACGGAAATCGCCGAGAAGCGCCTCTCCGCCATCCGGGATTTTGCCGAATTCGGTTCCGGCTTCAAGATCGCCATGCGCGACCTGGAGATCCGCGGTGCCGGCAATCTGCTGGGCGCCGAACAGTCCGGCCACATGATGAGCGTTGGCTACGATATGTACCTGAAACTGCTGGATGAAGCAGTTCTGGAGGAAAAGGGCGAAGCACCCAAGACCCCGGATTGCACCGCCGACCTGAATGTCACCGCCAACGTGGACAAGCGTTATGTGGAGCGGGGCGAGGAGCGGATGGACCTCTACCGCCGGATGGCAGCCATCCGCTGTCAGGAAGATGCCGACGATCTGCTGGACGAAATCGTGGACCGCTACGGCGAGCCTCCCAGAGGTGTGCTCAACCTCATCGACATCGCCCTGCTCCGTGCCCAGGCAAGAGAAGTGGGCATCAAGGACATCAAGCAGAAGGCCGGCGATGTGCTGTTTACCCTGCACAATCTGAATTTCGAGGCTGTTGGTGCCCTCTGCGCTGATCCCGATTATAAGACCCGGGTCACATTCCTGGCCAACGCCAAGGAACCCACCCTTCGTCTGAAGCTCTCCACCGGTGTTGACAGCCTGAAACAGTGCAAGATCTTCGTCCGACACTACCGAAGCGTGGCGCTGAAATAGGAGGTATCCCATGGAATATAAACTCAGAAAAGCAGTCCGCCACTGGGGTAATCTCCTGCTTCGAGGCTGCCTGATCACTCTGGTGGCCTTTCTGATCATCGGAAGCCTCTATGCCGGTCTGGATCCCCAGGACAATCTGATCCATCCCGGCGTCCGGGTAGGTGGTATCGACCTGGGCGGCATGTCCATGGAGCGCGCCTACAAAGAGTTGAAATATGCCTCCGAAGAGGTACTGGAACGGTCTGAGCTGTGGGTGGATTTCCCGGAAAGCGCAGTCCCCCTGGAGCCTGGAAACACCAAAGTCACCCTGGACTGCGGCCGTGCCGTCTGGGATGCCTGGACGGTAGGACGCTTCAGCCGCCGGGATCCCGAACTTCGGCTGCAGCCCTATCTGCAGTTGGATGAACAGTATATCCGTGACCAGATTGATCTGTACGCCGAACACTATGACACCGATGTGACTGCTGCCACTGTCCGCATGGACGGTCAGAAACCGGATCTGGAGATCGAAAATCAGGATCCCAACAACAAGCCCCAGACTCTGGAGCTGACCATGGGACTTCCCACCACCCGGCTGGACCGGGAGGATGCTCTGGCACAGATCCTTGCGGTTTACGATTCTGCCTTTGCAGCCATGGAGGCAGGGCACTACCGGGTATCCGGCCCCTTCCGGGTGGACATTCTGGAAGAACCGGAAATACCGGATCTTCAGGCAATTTACGACCAGTTCTACATCGCTCCTGCGGATGATTCCATCGATCTTGAAAATCACTGCGTGATCCCCGGTGCCTGGGGGTACCATTTCGATATGGAAAAAGCACAAAACCAGGTAAATAATGCCAAATTCGGTGAAACGGTGTACATTCCCATGGTATTCCAGGAACCTGAAATCTACGGCGACAAGGTCTACTTCCGGGATGTACTGGGCTACTGCGAGACCCAGCACACTGATGACGCCAACCGGAACAACAATCTGCGCCGTGCCTGTGAATCCATGAACGGCGTCATCCTGCAGCCCGGCGAAGTCTTCTCCTACAACGATACCCTGGGACCGCGAACCAAAGAAAACGGCTATCTCCGTGCCGGTGCTTACTCCGGCTGGGAGCTGGTGCAGTCCTACGGCGGCGGCATCTGCCAGGGTTCCTCCACCGTCTACTGTGCCGCGCTCTACGCGGATATGGAGATCGTTCACCGCAAAAACCACGGATTCCGGGTGGGATATATGGAGCCCGGACTGGATGCCACCGTCAACTGGGGCGGCCCGGATTTCCAGTTCCGCAATTCCTCCCACTTCCCCATCAAAATCGCCGCGGAAGTATCGGATGGATGCGTGAAGGTCACCATCCTGGGCACCGAAGACCGGGATTACTACATCGAAATGGAAACGGAAGTCCAGTGGGGCAGCTCCGGCACCTATGCCAAGAGCTACCGCTGCAAGTATGACAAGGCAACCGGCGAACTCATCAGCCGGGAACTGGAAGCCCGCTCTAATTATGCAAGCTAAATATAAAAAGGACGCACCCAAAAGTGCGTCCTTTGTTTTTATTTTGCCCGGATGTCCAGGTGATAGTCGATAATACCAGCTTCGGTGTTCTCAATGTCCAGATTGTAGCTCAGGTCGATGGTACCGCCGTCTTCCACAATGTCAAAGAAGACAAAGGTGGCCTTGACCGTCATCATCAGAGTGCCGAAGCTCATCTGATACAGGGTATCATGGGGCACGCCTTCCTCAAAAACCATCTGTGACTGGAGCTTGCCGGTTCTGGTCAGCAGAACCTTGCCGGGCTCTACCCGGAAGGTGGTGGTGACACCCTCCAGACCGGTCAGGGCACTTTCCTCATAGCTGATGTCCCAGCCTCCGTTGCGGAACTCCATGGTGCCTTCCGTCACCAGCTCGATGACCTCAGGCTCCTGATCCGCGTAAGTCTGACGTCCCCGGATGGACAGCACTGCATTACGCTTCATCGTAGGCCTCCTGGGCGAGCTGCAGCAGCAGATCGATGAGCTGGCTGTAGGGAATGCCGCTGGCACCGAACAGCTTGGGATACATGGAAATGGAGGTAAAACCGGGGATGGTGTTGATCTCGTTGAACACCACACGGTTGTCTTCATAGGTGGCGAAGAAGTCCACACGGCTCAGACCCTGGCAGCCGATGGCAGTATAGACCTTGATGGCAGCCTCCCGGATCATCTCCTGCAAATCTTCGGAAATCCGGGCAGGGATATAGGGGCGGGAGGTATCGGTGACATACTTGGCATCGTAGTCATAGAACTCCGCGCCGGAGTCGATCTCGCCGCAGATGGAGGCCACAGGGTTGTCATTGCCCATGACCGCCACTTCGATCTCCCGGCCGTGGATGAATTCCTCTACCAGGATCTTTTTATCGTACTTGGCGGCAGAGAGCAGTGCCCGGTCCAGGGCATCCCGGTCTGCAGCCTTGGAAACGCCCACAGAGGAACCGGTACCTGCGGGCTTGACGAACATGGGATAGGAGAACTTCTTTTCCAGTACATCCAGAACGGTTTCCATGTGATTGGACAGTTCCTCACGGCGCACCAGATGCCAGGCAGCCTGGGGCACACCGGAATGATCCACCACCAGCTTGGTCAGGGTCTTATCCATTGCAACCGCAGAGGCGGACACATGGGGGCCAACATAGGGAATGCCGGCAAGCTGCAGCAGACCCTGCATGGCGCCGTCCTCACCGTTTTCGCCGTGGAGCACCGGGAACACCACATCGATACGTTCCCGCACCACGCAGTCACCCTCGAAGCTCAGAAGGCCCTGGCCCCGGACAGGAGAGATGGCAGCCCGGCGGTTGTTGGGATGGGTCTCCCAGGCTCCGGAGGGCAGCAGAGAGTAGTCCTTGCCGCCGAAGAGGATCCAGTCGCCGTCCCGGGTGATGCCCACAGGGAAGACATTGTATTTCTTATGATCGATGTTGTTCAGAACGGCCTCTGCAGAGCGCAGGGAGATGGCATGCTCCGGGCTCATACCGCCGAACAGAATGCAGACACTGAGTTTTTTCACGTTATCGCCTCATTTTTTGATATTTCACAATTTCCATCTGGAAATCCGAAAGATTCATGTTATAATACTATACTGAGCAAACCCACAGGAGGTTCATCATGGAAGTCAATTTCACACCCAAGGAATTCCGTCGTCTTCTGGATCTTGTCTATATCGGAAACTGGGTTTTAAACTCCACTCGGGGAGAAGACCGTTTCGCAGACTATGATCATCTGGAAAGCAAACTCTTCGCCCTGTCCCCTGCCCTGTCGGAACTGTGGAACGGAGAGGTGGTTCCCTCCCGCGCCTACTGTGAAGGCGGCATCCATGAGGCCATCGCCTACTACGAGGACAATGTCTTCTATGAGATCCTGGCTGAAGAGCTGTCCCGCCGGGATATGGACTATCCGGAGATCACGGCAGAAAACTACGATGAGATCGTGGGCCGGATGGACCGGTATATGACAGAATTCGAACGCTGCGGTGTGCTGAATCTTGTACTGGATGAATAGACCTTAAAAATGTGCCGGATAACCGGCACATTTTTTGTTTTACTTCAGTTCCAGCAGTGCCTCGCCTGCACGGAAAATATCGCCGGCGCCCATGGTGATGACCACATCGCCTTCCCGGACTTCCTGTGCCAGGAATTTGGTCACATCGGGCAGTGTCTCACAGAAGACAGCGCCTTCGATCTTCTCCGCCACATGGGCAGAGGAAATGCCGATGGTATTGCGCTCCCGGGCGGCATAGATCTCTGCCAGCACCAGCACATCGGCCTTGCTCAGCTCCCGGACGAAGTCATCAAACAACGATGCAGTCCGGCTGTATGTATGGGGCTGGAATGCCAGAACCAGACGGCGGTCAGGGAAGGAAGTACGGACGGAATCGATGGTAGCCGCCACCTCATCGGGATGGTGGGCATAGTCATCGTATACTTCTGCGCCGTTCCATGTGCCCTTGAACTCCATCCGGCGTCCTGCGCCATGGAAAGACTCCAGGCCATGGGCAACCGCTTCACCAGGAATGCCCATCATCCAGGCAGATGCAGCAGCAGCCAGAGCATTCAGGGCATTGTGACGTCCCAGAACGCCCATGTCCAGATGGCAGTAGAATTCACCGTCACAGATGACATCAAAGTGGCGCCAGTCGGGGCACATATTGGCAGCATGGATGCGGTTGCTGTCCTTCAGACCGAAGGTAACATAGTCAAGGCCTTCCATGGCCTGAATGGTATGTTCATCGTCGCCGTTGGCCACCACACCGAAGGTTGCCAGCTCCGCAAACTTGTGGAAGGATTTCTGAATATCCGCCAGATCCTTGAAGTAGTCCAGGTGATCCGCCTCCACGTTCAGCACCACTGCCAGAGTGGGAAAGAAATTCAGGAAGGAATCGCAGTACTCGCAGCTCTCCATGACGATGGTATCGCCGTGACCCACACGGTGGGTGGCATGCAGCAGAGGCAGATAACCGCCGATCATGACGGTGGGATCCAGGTCTGCTTCCATCAGGATATGGGTCATCATGGAAGTCGTGGTGGTCTTGCCGTGGGTACCGGAAATGCAGATGGCATTTTTATAGGACTTCATGATCTCGCCCCAGGCCTGGGCACGCTCGAACACGGGAATACCGGCAGCACGGGCAGCGGCGATCTCAGGGTTGTCATTATGGGCGGCGGCAGTACGGATGATACACTCGGCACCTTCGATATTTTCCGCACGGTGGCCGATGGCTACGGGAATACCCTGTGCCTCCAGCTCCTCTGTTCCGGCGGAAGCGCTCATATCAGAGCCGGTAACTTCCATGCCCATACCCTTGAGCACCAGACCCAAAGGACGCATGGAAACGCCACCGATGCCCACCAGATGAACCCGCCGGCCGGGCGCAATATATTTCGCAATCTTTTTGCTTCTAAACATAAGTCATACTCCTGCATTGTAACTTAGCCTTAACTTATGAAATTATACACTATCCTTAAGGAATTTACAACCACAAAAATTCCAATTCCCCGGAACTTTACCTGAATTTGTGCAATATATCGATAAGAATCCGTCAATTTCCGTTTCATTTCTTAAGATTGGGGGCCGTTGAAGCAAAAAGACAGACTCCTTCCGGAGTCTGTCTTTGTCATTATGCATTGCGGAAACGGGACAGGAAATCCTTTGTCTCCTGCTTCTGAGGATTGCCGAACACCTCGGCAGGGGTGCCTTCCTCACAGATAACACCCTGATTCATATAGACCACACGGTTGCTGACGTCCCGTGCAAACGCCATCTCATGGGTGACCACCAGCATGGTCATGCCCTCCTGGGCCAGGCTCTGCATAACGGACAGAACTTCTCCAACCATTTCAGGGTCCAGGGCGGAGGTGGGCTCGTCAAAGAGCAGCACTTCCGGATCCATGGCCAGCGCACGGGCAATAGCCACACGCTGCTTCTGACCGCCGGAGATCTGACGGGGCTTGGCGTTGATATAAGGCGCCATGCCTACCTTATTTAAATAGTAGAGAGCATGCTCTCTGGCCTCTTCCCTGCTCTTCTTCAGAACCTTTACCTGGCCCACGATGCAGTTCTCCAGAACGGTCATATTATTGAACAGGTTGAAGGACTGGAACACCATGCCCACCCGGCTGCGGTAAGAAGGCACATTGAAGCCCCGGCGCACCACGTTTTCACCGTGGTACAGGATCTCACCGGAGGAGGGATTTTCCAGCAGGTTGATGCAGCGAAGCAGGGTGGATTTACCGGAACCGGAGGCGCCGATGATAGAGGTCACATCACCCTTCTTGACGGAAAAATCAATGTCTCTCAGGACTTCGTGGGTACCGAAGGACTTGGAAAGGTGCCGCACTTCTAAAATTGTCTGTTCCATATCAGCGGTCTCCTTTCGGTCTTCCGAATTTCAGTTCCTGGCGGATGCGTGCGCGCTTCTCTTTGGCCAGTTCCTTTTTGGGATCAAACTCCTTGCTGTGCTCGTCAAAGGGAGACTTGCGGCTGGGATGGGAATAGGTACCGGCGCTCATGGCCAGAGAATCCTCGCTGACCAGCTCATAGTTGTCATCGCCGTCCAGCCACTTTTCCAGCCACCGCAGGCCAAAGGAAGCCAGCAGGGTCAGGGTCAGGTAGCCCACCATCTCAATCACAGCAGAGGGGAAATACAGCAGGTTAACACCGACAATGTTCCGGTGGGTGGCAAAGAATTCCACAAATCCGATGACGAACATGACGGAGGTATCCTTGATGTTGATGATAAAGTTGTTGCCGATCTGGGGAATGATGTTGCGCAGTGCCTGGGGCATGATGACATTCACCATGGTCTGCACATGGGTCATACCGATGGCCTTGGCACCCTCGGTCTGACCGGGATCAATGGAGATGATGCCGCCGCGGACGGATTCCGCCATATAGGCGCCGGTATTGATGGAAACAACAATCAGAGCAGCGGTCCAGATACCGGCCATGCCCTTGAAGGCCACGGCTCCATCGGTGAAGTAAGGCAGACCGTAGAAAATAAACACTGCCTGCAGCACCATGGGAGTGCCGCGGAAAACTTCCACATAAATGCGGATCAGGGCTCTGAGGAGCTTCAGGAAGAAGCGCTTTAAGGGATGGTCATTCTGGGTATGGGGAATGGTGTTCAGCACACCGCACAGAAGACCGATGAGGCAGCCTGCCAAAGTCGCGGCCACTGCCAGGATCAGGGTGTTCTCAATACCGGTAAAGTAGGCGCCAGAGTAGTTTGCCCACAGCTTACCGATATCTGTTACGAGCTTCGCAAGCTTATCCATGGATACTGTTCCTTCCAAAAACTGTTTTCTTTTACACGCGCTGACCGGGCTGCCCGAAGGCAGTCCGGTCATTGGTCAATTTGATTAGATCTCGGGCTGCACGCCGATGGCTTCATTCATGGTGTTGTTGAAATCATCCACGCTCATCTCGCTGAGGACTGCGTTCATGGCATCCAGCAGGAAGGTGTTGCCCTTGACCACGGAGATACCGATGTTGATCTCACCGGCGTCAACTTCAAAGTTGTCATCGGAGCCGGTGAAGTCCAGGATGGTCAGGTTGTCATAGGTAGCGCAGGCACCCATGGCGGTGGGCATGTCGGTGCAGATGTAGTCGACGGTGCCGGAGGTGACTGCCATGATCATGGCAGGAGCAGTCTCGGAAGCGGGCATCAGTTCAGCGCCTTCGATCTGGGGCAGGCAGGAATCGTACCAGATGGTACCGGTCTGTGCGGTGCAGGCACCGGACAGCTGGGAGATGCCGGTGGCAGATGCCAGGGCATTGTCAGACTGGGTGACGCAGACGATGGAAGCGTAGAAGTAGGGGCCTGCCATGTCAACTTCCTGCATACGGGTCTCGGTCATGGACTGGCCGGCGATAACGGCATCCAGCTGACCGGCGTTCAGTGCGGGAACCAGGCCGTCCCAGCCGATGGCCATGACTTCCAGTTCCCAGCCGTTGGCTTCACAGATCTTCTTGGCGATCATAACGTCATAGCCGTTGGCGTAGGTACCGGGGTTGTTGGCGATAGGAACAGCGCCGTTGGAGTCGTCCATCTGAGTCCAGTTATAGGGAGCGTAAGCGCACTCCATACCGACGGTCAGAACGCCGTCTTCCACACCGGTGGCAACTGCGGCAGCAGGAGCATCAGCGGCAGGAGCTTCGGCCTTGGGAGCCTCGGTGGCAGCGGGTGCGTCGGAACCGCCGCAGGCGGTCAGGGTCAGCAGCATGGTCAGTGCCAGAACCAGGGAAATGAGCTTCTTCATAATTCTTACCTCTTTTTGTTTATTCCGGAATTGGTCCTCTCCGGTCAGGATAAAAAATGGACCGCCTGCAAAGCGGTCCATGGAAATACGGGCAAATGCACAACAAATACACTCCGAATGACCATTGATAGCGCTTCACAAGAATTTGTGACAGTCCGGCGGATCTTATCCGACGACCCAGCATCCGAACCCCGGCAACGCTTCGGAAACTTCGGCGGCGTACCCTTTCTGACTGCCGGAATTACCGTTCCTCACTGGCAGACATACTCTTGCAAACCGCGCCTCTATCGATTCATTTCTTAAGTTGATAGGCAAAGTATAGCACCGTATATTGGGTCTGTCAACTGTTTTTGGTACATAAAAACGATAAATCTGCATTTTTGTATACTTCACACACGGACATTTGTATCCCTTGGATGAATTTAGTACAATTGACCACAATCTGTTTTCCCTACTGGAAACAGGGAGCAAACCGTGATATAATGGCACAAAAGGATGTGATATATGATGAAACGGCCTCTTGATATGAAGATCCGGGAATTTTTTGACACCTACCGGAAAAATGAGTATGCCCTGAAACCCTATCTCATCAAAGACGGAAAACCACACCCCGTAGCCATCGTCTGTCCCGGCGGCGGTTACCGCCGTGTGTGCAATTTTATCGAGGGATATCCCTTCGCCAAAAAACTGAACAAAATGGGCTGCCATGCCTTTGTTGTGTATTACCGCGTCCGGAATCTGGCCCCCTACCCCAGTCCTCAGGATGATCTTGCCCGGGCGGTCCGGGAAATCCATGCAAAAGCGGAGGAATGGAATCTGGATCTGCGCGGCTACTCCGTCTGGGGATCCTCCGCCGGAGGCCACCTGGCGGGCTCCTTCGGCACTGATGCCATGGGCTATCCCAAATACGCCCTGCCCAAACCCGGCGCGCTGATCCTCACCTACCCTGTTGTAACCATGGGAGATAAGACTCATGCAGGCAGCCGGAACTATCACATCGGCGCTTATGCCTCTCAGGAATACATTGATCTGACCAGCATTGAAAAGCAGATCACCCCCAACTACCCGCCCACTTTCCTGTGGTGGGGCGATCAGGACGAGACCGTGGATCCCGTCAACAGTCATATGCTCCGGGAGGAATTGGAGCGCAACGGTATTCCCTGCCTCTGCCGGGAATACAAGGGCGTAAACCACGGTGTGGGTATCGGAAAGGGTCTTCCCTGTGAGGGTTGGTTTGAAGAAGCTGTTCAGTTCTGGCTGGAACACAGATAACAGAAGCCTGCATCCCAAGGGATGCAGGCTCATTTTTTACGGTGCAGGAAACACAGTTCCGTCTTCAAGCAAAAGATGATCCACCTGATCCAGCAGAATGGGAGTTGTTACTTTGTAGGTAATGAAATCCGGCATATCAAAGGACTTCTGTAACCGAATCTTTTCTCCGTTCTTCATTACAGCATACACGTCACCGAATTCTGCATTTCGAAGTACCTCTCCGAACCGGAAAGAAATCTCCGCACCCAGAGCCCACAGATTCAGGGATGTGATCTGGCCTTCCATCTGCTCTGTGATGGGATTCAGTGTATTCTCAGTGAGCCGTTCATAACCCACCGTTACCGTCTGACAGACTGTCACAGGCTCCTGTACAAAAGAAATACTGCGGTTGCATTCCTTCGGGAAATGGATGTCATAACTCCAACAGCCTTCCGTCAGTGCCTCTTCCCGGTTCATCATCTGTTCATGCCAGACTGCGTCCAGACCGTAGATGTAAAAACGACAGTTTTGATCCGCAAATGTTTCTCCACGATTCCATGCAGATTCAATGGAATAAAGCAGCGATATTTTGTTGTCAGTTCTATCATCATCCTGAAGCTGCCACTGCATGGCAAGACCAAGCGGCATTCCTCCATCTGATTCCAGAATAGCACCATTGCGGTCTTTATAGTTATCTGCATCCAGTACAACGCCCACGGGAGCAGTCAGGTCGAATTGCAGCAGAATATCCCTTCCGTCAGAAAAGACTGACCGCAGTGTCATTGTAAACCCGTTTACTGTGACGCTCTTATTAACGTCCATTGTATTGGCCGAAATATACTCCACCTGCTGCGCTGACAATTCTCCGGGGGCAGCATCCGAAAAATACTGCAAAACTCTCGCCGTACCGCCCATGGCGGTGCATGCAGTTATCAACAGAATACCGGCAGCAATGATCGCAGCAATGAGCATTGGTCTTGAAAGTAAACGGCGTCTGGTTTCTTCCTGTTCGACATTGCCGGACAGGATCAAATCCTCATCCAGAAATTCCAGAGCCTTTAGCAGATACATTGCATTCATACCGTAATTCCCTCCTTTTCAAGATACGCCCGAAGCTTGTTTCTTGTCCGCAGCAGCATGGATTTTACCTTGCTTTGAGAAAATCCCTCTTTATTGGCAATCTCCCGAACCGACTCCAGATACCAGTATCTGCGAACAAACACTTTTCGCTCAATCTGCGGAAGCTGTTTCAGGAAAAGGCTGATTGCTCTGCCCAGCTCCTGCCGCTGAATCTCCGCCTCAGGATCTCCCTGAACAGAAACACAGTCATTCAATTCTTCCAGTACCAGCAGAACTTCACCTTTGCCCCGCTTCGCTGCATGAAGATATTCCCATCGGTCAAGGGCATTGCGTCGTGTGATCCGTCCCAGGAATGCAGAGAGGCTGTTGGGTTTATGGGGTGGTATCGCATTCCAGGCATCCAGATAGGTATCGCTGACAATTTCTTCCGAATCTCTTCGTTCCCGTAAAATATGATAAGCAATTCTGTAACAGTAGCTTCCAAATTTTGCAGCAGTAGCCGTAATTGCCTGTTCACTCCTTTGGAAATACAACGTGATTATATTTTTGTCCTCCATGGCGCTTCACTCCTTTCACCTATCCAGTCGGAAATATCCCCCGATGGTTGCACTCATAAATAAATACGCCCGGCTTCCACGGAAGCCGGGCGTTTATTACTGGGTTTTGTCAGTCAGGAACTTAGGGCAGCAGGGGCTCGTTGATGTTCCAGCAGACATAGTAGGTGCCGATCTGACCAGCGATGACGAACTCCTCGGGGAAGTCAACCTTCAGAGCGGGGATCTCGTTGGTGGGAACGTCGTCGATCAGCTGCCAGGAGCCGTTCTTGAAGTTGGTCAGCATGTTGTTCTGATCGTCGGACAGGTAGACCTTCAGCTCGTTCATGGTGACGGAGTCAGCATCATGGTAGTTCTCGTTCTTGGTCAGGGTGATCATGGCATCATGTTCCCAAGCGGTCATCTTGTAAGGACCGTTGCAGATGTAGGTGGAGGGATCGGTTGCCCAGGATTCGCTGGCAACGGTAGCCTCGTGCACGGGGAAGTAGCAGGGGAATGCCATCAGTTCGTTCCAGTAGGAAACAGCATTGTTCAGAGTGACAGTCAGAGTCTTCTCGTCGATGGCTTCAACAGCCAGATCATCGGGATAGCCCTTGACAACTTCGAACATGTAGCCGTAGTCAGCGCCCAGAGCGGAAGAAGCAGCGCGCTTCCATGCGAAGGCGAAGTCATTGGCGGTCAGAGCATCGCCGTTGGACCACTTCAGGCCGTCCTTCAGGGTGTAGGTGTAGGTAACGGTGCCGTCGTCGTTGGTGACGCCTTCGGTCAGAGCCTCAGCGCAGTCAGCTTCGATGATCAGGTTGCCTGCATCGTCCTGTGCCCACTTGGCCAGACCGGCAAACATGTTGGCGCACATGGTAGCGCCGTCAACAGCGGAGTTCAGAGCGGGGTCCAGAGTGTCGGGCTCGGAGGACAGGCAGACAGAGATGCTCTCGCCGGAGCCGTTGACAGTGGTGCCGGAGAAGTACTTGTAGCCCAGAGGAATGCTGAAGAAGCCTTCAACGGAGTCATCCAGCATGTACAGGTCAGTGTAGAAATACAGGGGAACGACACAGCCGGTAGCCATCAGCATGTCTTCAGCCTTGTGCATCAGAGCAAAACGGGTGGTGTTGTCGGTGCAGGACTTGATGGTGGAGATCAGAACGTCATAGGTCTCAGCCCAGGTGCCGTTCTCAACCTTGATGTCGTAACCCAGGTCGGTCAGATCCAGGTTGTAGACAGCCAGGTCAGCATGTGCGCCCTTGCCGAACTGGATATCGTTGTTACCGGAAGCGGAAACCCACATATCCAGGAAGCAGATGGGATCGGTGTAGTCAGCGACCCAGCCGTTACGGGCGATGGAGAAGTTGCCGTCCTTACGGGTGTTCAGGAAGGTGTTCCATTCCTGGTTTTCCATCTGCATGTTGATGCCGACACCGGCCAGTGCAGACTGCAGGTATTCACCGATAGCCTTGTGAGCATCGGAAGTGTTGTACAGGTAGGTCAGAGTGGGGAAGTTGGTGAACATGCCGTTGGCATCAACTTCGTAGTACTTGCACAGGATTTCGTAGGCTTCTGCGTAGTTGGCTTCCAGAGCTTCGGGAGCAACATTGTAGTAGCCGTCGAACTCGTCGCTGGTGCCGGCGTTCTTGTAGAACTCGTTGCCGTCAGCGTCGATCATGCCCATAGGAACGAATGCGGAAGCGGGAACCTGGCCGCCCTGTGCGATTGCTTCGACGATGTAGTTACGGTCGAACAGCAGACCCAGAGCATAGCGGATCTCAGCTTCAGCAGCAGCCTTTTCTGCAGCGGTCATTTCGGCAGGGGCAGCTTCGGTAGCAGGTGCTTCGGTGGCAGCGGGAGCTGCGGGAGCGCCGCAGGCAACCAGACCCAGAACCATAGCCAGGACCAGAAGCAGGGACATCAGTTTCTTCATTTTCTTTACCTCCAATGAAATATATGACAATTACCAGGTAAAAGGTAAGAGTCTCTGATTTTCCGGAACACATGTTTTTATGTATTCATAAGTTCCGTGAATGAGATGTATTATAACGGAATACATCTGTTTTTGCAAGAGATATATTGTCAAAAATGACTTCCGGAAGCAACTTTGGATGTTTCAACATAAAATTTACAAATTTGGATGATTACCTGTGCAGGTTGCTCATGTACGGCGGATTAAAGTCCTCAGTCGGCGGACGTCTTCTTGGTATAATGTCCCACACAAATACATCCGATAAAAATTAATGGCAATAACGCACAAGACAAACGGCAAAACACACCATCAATCACAATAATATGTATGAAATTCCACTGTCACAATTACAGCTTAAGAAGATTTACCGAAATTAACCAGCATAAAGAAAACAACAATTATATAGAAGATGATGTGCCGGCAAGTTACATCATATCGTCATCCTAATACATATGCAAATACACGGAAAAAAGAGATATGCAGATAGCAGATCTCTTTTTCAGTAAGTCCCATACAAACGAATTATCGAAGCAATTTCCTTCTGTAATAAAAATAAGGAAGAAAAACACAAAGCATGGCTCCAAGCCATGATGCAGGCTCGGATAAAAACAGTACATCCGCGCCAATATATCCAACGAAACATTTGGACATCAATATACGGGCAGTCAGTTCCGCAAAGCCGGACATCAAAGACCAGATCGCAACGCCTAGGGCCTGCAGAACATTTCTGAATACATACTGAAATGAGATTGGAATACCAAAAAGGAGCATAGTCCTGATCTTATAAAAATCAAAACACAAGTTCTGCTCCGTAAGAGATACATATTCAATTCTTGCAATCGCAGACCAACAATATAAAAAGGACACCAATTGCGCCAGAAGGGATGCCATGGCAGCTCCAATAATCCCCCATCGGAATACAAATACAAACAAACAATCCAATCCAGTTTAGTACAATGTCCAATCACATTACAAGTTAGTCTATAAATAACAAAAAAGAGACCAGCCGAAGCTAGTCTCTTTTACGAACGACGCCCAAAACGGTGTATAAGTGGGAGTATGAACTTGTAAAAGTACACCACGCCACACAAAAACCAGTTGCTTCCTGTTGACCAGCAGTTCGACATATTGGAAGTTAGTAATTTAACTTCGACTACAATAATTTCCATTGGTACTTATGCACTTTTATAATTCATTTCATTCTATCAGAACTATATTTTCGGATTTATCACCTAAAAATTTTTCCACATTTTTTCCAAAGAATACCTACTATCCCATCCTACAATTACTCCATAAGCATTCGCTTTTTGTAAATATATGCTATACTATAAAAACTGAAGAGCTTAAGTGTTAAATAGTATCTAAGCCTGAAAATTCCAACGGAAGAAGCTCCTGTCAGTGATCAAAGCCGGATCCAGCAGGCTCTGGACTGCGGCATGGACAAGCTGTGATTCGGTGAGTTTGTCACAGAACGCAAAGGAAAAGATTGGTAAACTATAATCAAAAAGATAAATAAAGGGGGACAACCATATGTGGTTTATTCTTGCCTTGGCTTCCTCTATTTTCGCCGCACTTACCTCTATCCTGGCGAAGATCGGTATTGACGGGGTCAATTCCAATCTGGCAACCGCCATTCGTACCGTTGTTGTATTGGTTATGTCCTGGGGCATGGTGTTCCTCACCAATGCACAGGGAGGAATCACTGAAATTTCCAGAAGAAGCTGGGTGTTCCTGGTTTTATCCGGTCTTGCAACCGGGGCTTCCTGGCTTTGCTATTACAAAGCCCTTCAGCTGGGCGAGGCTTCCAAAGTGGTTCCCATCGACAAGCTCAGCGTTGTGATTACGATGATACTGGCTGCGCTGATTTTACACGAGCAATTCACCCCCAAGTCCATCGTTGGCTGTGTCCTAATTGCGGCAGGTACTTTACTTATGGTTATATAATTCAGATAGGAGAGATTACCATGAAACAGAATTATATCATTCAAAATATCATTGGTCGGGAAATTCTGGATTCCCGTGGAAACCCCACTGTTGAAGTGGAAGTGATTCTGGAGAGCGGGATCATCGGCCGGTCCTCTGTTCCCTCCGGCGCTTCCACCGGCATTTACGAAGCACATGAGCTTCGGGACGGCGATTCTAACCGTTATCTTGGAAAGGGTGTTGCCAAGGCAGTTGAGAATATCCGCAGCGAAATCGCCCCTGCCCTGATCGGCAAAAATGTACTGGAACAAACCCGCATCGATGAGATTATGCTGGATCTGGACGGAACTCCCAACAAGAGCCGACTGGGTGCCAATGCCATTCTGGGTGTGTCCCTCGCCTGTGCCAAGGCTGCAGCTGCATCCCAGGGTATCAGCCTGTACCGCTATGTAGGCGGCATGAATGCAAAGACGCTCCCTGTACCCATGATGAACATCCTCAATGGCGGCGCTCATGCTTCCAACAACGTGGACATCCAGGAGTTCATGATCATGCCCATTTCCGCAGGAAGCTGGAAGGAAGCGCTGCGTCGGTGCGCCGAGGTCTTCCATACGCTGAAAGTCATTCTCAAGGAAAACAAGATCCCGGTGACCGGTGTGGGCGACGAAGGCGGCTATGCACCCATGCTTAAGAAGGACGAGGACGCTCTCGCCCTCATTGTCACAGCTATCGAAAGAGCCGGATACAAGCCCGGTGAGGATTTCATGATCGCCATCGACGCAGCTTCCTCTGAGTGGTATGAGGAAGAACAGGGAATCTATCGTCTACCCAAGGCAGGAAAGGTTCTGAGCAAAAAGCAGATGGTGCAGATGTGGAAGAGATTAGCAGAAAAGTATCCCATCATTTCCCTGGAAGACGGCATGGCCGAGACCGACTGGGAAGGCTGGGAGATGCTCACCAAGGCTCTGGGCAAACAAATTCAGCTTGTCGGTGACGACCTCTTTGTTACCAACACCCAGCGACTGAAGCAAGGCATCGAAATGGGAATCGGCAATTCCATTCTGATTAAAGTGAATCAGATCGGCACCCTGACGGAAACCCTGGATGCCATCGCAATGGCAAATCGTGCAGGCTATACGGCCATCATCTCCCACCGATCCGGTGAGACGGAGGATACCACCATTGCGGATCTGGCTGTCGCTCTTACCGCTGTAAAGATAAAAAGCGGCGCCCCCAGCCGCAGCGACCGTGTTGCCAAGTATAATCAGCTTCTTCGTATCGAGGAGGAGCTGGGCAGCCAGGCACAATATCCCGGCAAAGCAGCATTCTTTAATCTGTAATTACATACATATGTCAAAGCCCGCAGCTCGATAGGCGCTGCGGGCTTTTCCGTATACAAAAGTCACAAAAACAAAATATACACCCATAAGGGAATTAAAAATTGATTTCAAGAGTTTTTCAAGAAAATGATACAAGAAAAAACGCCCCTTATGGGACGTGAAACAGAAAAA
>JAFZGL010000163.1 GCA_017555395.1 Oscillospiraceae bacterium
CGATCTTCGATGGTGACGGTGACTTCCTTTTCCACCTTGCAGCCCATTTCGGTTGCGACGAACTCAGCGGTGTCGAAGTCGATGACCTGGTTCATGGCGGCCAGTACGCCGTTCTTCATCAGGGTCTTGATAACTTCGGCAACGGTCTTCTTCATGCGGGAAGCCAGTTCGCCGACGGTGATCTCATCGGGGATCTTGACAACGGTGGGAGCCTTGCGGGCCACTTCCATCTGGAGGCGGCGCATCTTCTCCTGCTCTTCGTTGCGGGACTTGTTGCCCTTGAAGTTATTCTTCTGCTGCTGCTTCTGCTGCTTGCCCTTGCCGCCGCCGATGCGCTGCTTGCCGCCTTCGAAATTCTGGACACGCTCGGAGACCAGATTGTCAACGTCGGCAAAACGGTTGGAGTTCACCTGAACAGCGGAAGTATCAACAACGCGGCGCTCGCGCTTACGCTCGGGCTCGGCAGCCTTGGGAGCTTCGGGAGCAGCCTGCTGCTGGGGACGGTTCTGATTCTGGGGACGGTTCTGGTTGAACTGACCCTGGGGACGGTTGCCCTGCTGCTGGTTCTGGGGACGGCCCTGGTTCTGACCCTGGGGACGGCCCTGATTCTGACCCTGAGGACGGTTCTGCTGCTGGGGAGCAGCCTTGGGTGCCTCCTGCTTGGGTGCTTCTGCCTTGGGAGCAGCGGGCTTCACGGCGAAGACCTGCTCGATGGAAGCGATCTGGTTCTTCTGGGTCATGTAGTCAAACACAGCATTCAGTTCCTGATCGTTCAGGACCTGGGTGTTGGACTTGGGCTTTTCATAAAACTTGGAGATGATGTCGCTGATTTCCTTGGGGGAGACACCAAAGTCAGCTGCGACCTCCTTCAGACGATACTTAACAAAACTCATTCTATAAACGCACCTCCATAATGTGAAATGCAGAATTCAGAATGATGAATGCTGAATGATCCTGAAATAAAACATTCTGCATTTTGCATTCTTCATTTTGCATTTGTCAGCCCGTGAGGGCTGCACTGTCGGTATAACTTACTTCTTCTTACCCTTGCGGATATTCTTCTGGTGTGCCTTGGCCTCTGCTTGACGCTTCTTGGCTTTGACAGCCTTTTCGTTCAGAACTTCCAGGCAAGCCTTGTATTTTTCAGGCTGACCCAGACCGTTGACCAGCGCCAGTGCCAGCTGCACATCGGTGATGGCGGCAATGGCCAGGCTCTGACGGCCTACCACAAAGCCCATCTCCTCCTTGGTGCAGTCCAGGCGGATGCACTGCTGGTCGGTACCGGCGGCGAAGGACTTGGCTCTTCTCCAGGTGTGGTCGGAGGCGTCTCCTGCCACGATGATGAGGTGAGCCTTCAGTGCTCTTGCCACGGCGCCAACGGGCTCCTCGCCCAGTTCAACCAGACGGCCCTTCTTGGCCAGTGCCAGATAATTGAGAACCTTACTATCCATCCTTAGCCTCCATTTCTTTCTGAAGCCGGTCGTAAACTTCCTCGGGGATGGTTACTTCCAGACTGCGGTCAAGGGCTTTGGAACGGATGGCCTTCTTCAGGCATTCCATGTCGGGGCAGATGTAGGCGCCGCGGCCGTTCATCTTACCGCCGAAGTCCAGGCTGACGGTGCCGTCGGTGCCACGGACCACACGGATCATTTCCCGCTTGGGCTTGCGTTCCCGGCAGCCCATACACTGCCGCTGGGGGATCTTCTTCTGCATTGTGCTGCCTCCTTATCTGGGGAATTATTCTTCGTCGGCAGCCTCTTCTTCGGGCTCAGCCTGGGAAGCGGGCTTGATGTCGATCTTGTAGCCGGTGAGGCGTGCAGCCAGGCGGGCATTCTGACCTTCCTTGCCGATGGCCAGGGACAGCTGATCATCGGGAACGATGACACGGCAGGCCTTCTGACCGGGAACCAGAGTGACGGAAACAACGTCAGCGGGGCTCAGAGCAGCACGGACGTATTCACAGGGATCTTCGGACCAGACAACAATGTCGATCTTCTCGCCGCCCAGCTCATCCACGACTGCGCCGACACGGCCGCCGCGGGGACCGACACAGGCGCCCACGGGATCAATGCCCTCCATGGTGGCACGGACGGCCATCTTGGAACGGGAACCGGCTTCACGGGCGATGTTGCGGACTTCCACCTGACCCTCAGCGATTTCGGGGGTTTCCAGCTCGAACAGACGGCGGACCAGGTTGGGATGGGTACGGGACACATGGACCAGAGGACCGCGGTTTGCCTTGTGGACTTCCAGAACGTAAACACGGATCAGATCGCCTTCGGCGTGCTTCTCGCCGGGGATCTGCTCGGAGGCGCGCAGGACAGCGTCGGACTGCTCGTTGCCCTGGCCGATGCGGACAAACATATCACCGGTGATGGGATCGATCCGCAGGACGGTGCCGGTCAGCAGTTCCTGAGCCTTGTTGGAGTAGGATTCGTACATGACGCCGCGCTCTGCCTCACGGATGCCCTGGATGACCACCTGCTTGGCAGTCTGGGCAGCGATGCGGCCGAACTTCTGGATGTCGATGGGAATGGCAACGGTATCGCCGACCTTCAGCTCGGGGTTGTGACGGCGGGCAGCATCCACATGGATCTCCAGGGCGATATCAGTCAGTTCGTCAACGACGGTCTTGATCTGATGCATGGTCAGACCTTCCTCGGAGATGCTGACGACAACATTTTCACCGGGGATGTCCCGATGATCTTCACGGTCCTTGCGGTATGCGTTGGTCAGAGCCTGCTTCAGACGCTCCACCATGTAGTCAACAGGAATGCCCTTGATCTTTTCCAGCTCCCGCAGGGAAGCGAAGATCTCAGCACCGATATTTACCTGAGGTGCTTCGGGCTGCTTCTTGGCATTTTTTCTGGGTGCCATTATTCTATCCTCCTATTAAAATTCCACACGAAGACGCACCAGGGCGACTTCGCTCTTTTCAAATGTAATGGTTTCCTTGCCGGCGGTGACGGTGATCTTGCCGTCCTCATAGGCTTCGAGGACGCAGGGAATCTCCTTCAGACCGTTCCGGGGACGGTACAGTTTTACGGTGATGGCGCTGCCCATAAACCGTTCAAAATCGGAGGGGCGCTTCAGAGCGCGCTCCAGACCGGCGGAGCAGACTTCAAAATGGTAGCTGGTGGGGATGGGATCCTTCTCATCCAGGATGGGATCCATAGCCCGGGAAATGCGCTCGCAGTCATTGATGTCCACGCCGCTTTCCTTGTCCAGGTACAGCCGCAGGAAGTACTCGCTGCCTTCGCGGACGTATTCTACATCCCACAGTTCGCAGCCGTTTTCCTTCACAACGGGCTCGGCAAGCTTTGCAACCAGTTCGGTTACTTTCATTTGCATGTTCCTTTCTCATATTCAATTGTAGTTGCAACGGTAAGAGACTAACAAGAAAGAGAGGCGCTTGCGCCTCTCTTTTCCTACATCCTACCTATTACAATGGTATTATAGCATCCGGTGAACTGTTTTTCAAGGGTTTTTCCCGGGAAAATCAAGTATTTTTTGTGAACATTTTTATATTTTTCGCCTCTGCAGTGCTGAGAAGACAAATGATTGTTTATCTGACGAAGAGTATTTTGCCCTTTTCTTGTTTCGGCAAGAAAAGGGCGAAAAGAAGCCGACATAAGGGGTCCTGTGTGTCGCGCTCCCGCGCGCCAAAGCCATTAATCGCGGTATGATTGCCACTGGCAATCATTGAAATTCAGATTCGCTGCGCG
>JAFZGL010000164.1 GCA_017555395.1 Oscillospiraceae bacterium
ATGGTTAAAGCCATCCATAGAGTTCGTGTTGATTGTCATGAGGGTCCACCTGTTCCCATCCCGAACACAGAAGTTAAGCTCATGTACGCCGACAATACTTGGCGGGTGACTGCCTGGGAAGATAGGTAACGCGAACACAAAGCCTCGACCGTTTGGTCGGGGCTTTTTTCTTGCTCCGGGGTTTATCTGATCCGCTGCACGGTATCTGCACTAAAAGCCTGTAGCGTATACCCCGGCTTTTGTATTGTATTTGGTTCGGGAATGTGATATCATTACCATAGTATTCGTTATCAGAAAGGAATCAGGAAATGAAAGGATTAACGGGAAATCTGAAAAAGCCCATTGCTGCTGTTCAGCTTTTCTTTATGATGGTCTGGGCGACCTACCTGTCCGGGACTGACAGCCTGTACAGTACCTATGCCCTTTTGCTGCTGGTTGCCTCGCTTTGCCTGTACAGCAATTATACCAACGGCAGACGCAGCTCCGGTTTGCCTTTGGCGCTGAATATTACATTGTCTTCCTTGCTGTCCTTTGCCGCTACCCTGGCCAATTATCCTGTGTTCCAGTATGTCAGAGATGACTGTTCCGCGGGAACAAATATGATCCTGAATCTGATTGCCGCAGGCGCCACATTCCTCGGAGGACGATTTGTTTTCTATCAGATTTTTCTGCTTGCGGTCCATCAATTCCCCAAAACATGCACCCAGGAGGATGGACTTCCCTCCGGTAAACATCCCGTGCGGATTTTCCTGCTGTCCTTTTTCCTGCTGGCCGGAATTTATCTTGTGTACCTTCGCTTTGTGGTTTATCCCGGAAGTGTGACAAGTGATTCCATGATTCAGGTGATTCAGGCATACTATGAGCGATATACAGTCCACCATCCTTTCTGGCACACGATCCTGATCAAGCTTTTCCTGGAGCTTGGCTATGCTGTCTTCCAGAACAGCAACGCAGCGGTTGCGGTCTGCAACGGCGTTCAGGCGGTTTGCGCGGCGGCCTGCTTTGCCTATGCGGTTACGACCCTGTATCAGTACAGAATCCCAAGAACCTATATCTGGATCGTCCTTGCCATGTTTGCATGCCTTCCCCATCACATTGCGTTCAGTACGACCATGTGGAAGGATGTTCCCTTTGGCCTGAGCATGCTGGTATTTACGGTGGCCATGTTCCGGCTCTTCCGGGGCGTGGGCAACAGCAAATGGCTGAATATCGCTGTATTTATGATCGGCGGCATCGGCTCCAGTGTGTTCCGTCACAATGGCTGGTATGCGCTTGTGGCAGCGTTTGTGATGCTGGTTCTGTTTTTCCGTAAGCGGTGCAAGACCCTGATCCTGCCCTGGATGATCGTCTTGGTGATCGGCTGGGTCATGAACGGTCCTGCCATGACCTGGCTTGGCGTAGAGCGGGATAATTTCATGGAGCCGCTGTCGGTCCCGATCCAGCAGATCGCGAGAGTGATTGTTGAGGAGTGCCCGCTGACAGAGGAAGAAACCGAGATGCTCGGCATCATCATGGATCTGGAGGAGATCCCGGAGCTGTACTGGGATAAGTGCTGCGATCCTGTGAAGGATGAGATCAAGGGTAAAAATCTGAATTATCTGATCGAACACAAGGGAGACTATCTGAAGCTGTGGCTTCAGCTTGGCATGAA
This sequence comes from Oscillospiraceae bacterium, assembly GCA_017555395.1. GTDB lineage: Bacteria > Bacillota > Clostridia > Oscillospirales > Oscillospiraceae > Faecousia. The sequence continues at coordinate 1,652 of JAFZGL010000164.1, forward strand.
GTATCCCTGGGTCTATACGGAAGCCTGGGTGGAGGAGACCAAGGGCTACTGGAACGGCGGATATGACTATTATATCTATGCGCAGTATATTTATCCCAACGACTTCGATATGTATATGATCGCGCAGAATAATCCGATCCACGATCTGGTGAAGGCATATCTCACATTTACCAGAGAAACGGTTCTTTTCCAGCCTCTTCAGAGCATTGGTCTGAATATCTGGGTTCTGTCGTTCCTGTGTTTCCTGAGCATGGTCTGGGGAAGAAGGGAATTTATGCTGACGATGCCGGTGCTTGCGGTGGTGTTCACACTGTGGGCGACGACGCCGGTGTTCTCGGAATTCCGATATGCGTACAGTGTATTTACCTGCCTGCCTTTCATCCTGCCGGTTTCCCTTTGCCGGCATCCGGAAGAGGAAAAATAAAAATATCCCGGGGGAGTCAATGGATTCCTCCGGGATTTTGAATTAAAAAATGCCAGTAAAAATGAAAAAAGGGATTGCCAAACAGGAGAAGTCATGATATAATACCCAGTGTGTCCGATGGAGGGCGCTTCACAAGTCACATTGGGATGTCGCCAAGCGGTAAGGCACCAGACTTTGACTCTGGCATTCGTAGGTTCGAATCCTGCCATCCCAGCCAAGTTAAAGACAATATGGTTCGCTAGCTCAGTTGGTAGAGCAACGCCCTTTTAAGGCGTGGGTCCAGGGTTCGAGCCCCTGGCGAGCCACCAAAAAAGCAGATACCCTTTGGGGTATCTGCTTTTTTGATTGTTTGAGCCGGGGGCTCGAATGACTAAATCCGATATGCCGGTGGCATATCGGGGACACCAGCTCAGAAGCTGGTGTCCTACAATACTGTAACGAGCCCCTGGCGAGCCATCAAAGATGCTCTGGGGGCATCTTTGAGAATCGGCAGAAACCAGTTGTCCACAATACTGTAACGAGCCGCCCAATGTCTGCAGGACATTGGGCATTTGCTGCGGCGGGATTCCAATGACTTGCTGAAATATACCCCTGGGTCCCCAAAAGAAGAACACCCTTGCTAAGTCATCCAATGTCCGGTGTGTATCCATAGTCGCCAATTGACACCCCCGTCACTTTTTGCTATCATACAATATATTATATTGTATATCAGAGGAGATTACTATGATCGCCAATTATCATACCCACACCTGGCGGTGCAACCATGCCGGCGGCAGGGAAGAGGATTATGTCCGCAATGCCATTGCCCGGAAGTTTGAGATTCTGGGTTTTTCCGACCATACACCCTATATTTTCCCGGGTACCTATGAGTCCGGATTCCGGATGCTTCAGAATCAGCTGCAGGATTACTGCCATGTGGTGCGTAACCTTCAGAAACAGTTTTCCGGGCAGATTCAGATCCCCCTTGGCGTGGAAATGGAATACTACCCTGCCTATTTTAACGAGACCCTGATGCTGCTCCGGGATGCTGGTATCGAGTATCTGCTTCTGGGTCAGCATTTTGTAGGCAACGAAATCAACGAGCATTACAGCGGCAAAGCCACCGGAGATGAGTCCATTCTGGAGCGCTACTGCACCCAGACCTGCGATGCCATGCAGACCGGTCTGTTTACTTACCTGGCCCATCCGGACCTGATCCACTTCCGGGGTGACGAGAGAACCTACCGCAAACACATGCGTCTGATCTGCACGGAAGCAAAACGCTGCGGGATTCCACTGGAAGTGAACATGCTGGGCAAAATGCTGGACAGGAACTACCCCAACCCTGTTTTTTGGGAACTGGCAGCGGAAGAAGGCTGTGATGTGATCCTGGGCTGCGATGCCCACGCACCGGAGCATCTGCTGCGGGAGGATACCGAGCGTCAGCTTCTGGCCATGATCCGCAGTTACGGTCTGAATCTTTTGGAAAAAGCAACCCTTCGGAATATCAAATAAATTGCGATTGAACAGCCGCATCCTTTGTGGATGCGGCTGTTTTTGCGCAACTAATAGAGAAACGAAATAAATATGGCACTTCCTATAGGCAAACGGTATTTAACAAAGACTTTGAAATATGGTAAAAGTATATAGTATTAATCATTATTTCTGGAAAGTCTGCCCTTTGCGGTACGGATTTTTCCGACGAAAAAACAGAAGAGGAGGGTGTCCTATGGCAAATGCAACCGACACCAAAGATCTCCAGAATCTGACTCGTAAACAGCTTCTGGAACTGGAAAGAAAGAAGAAGACCAAGCTTCAGCTGTGGGCAGACCTGATTATTTTCTTCCTGCCCTTCCTTGGCGGCCTGGTGGCTGTCCTGGAGTACAAGCTGATCCCCGACAACAGCCGCAACGCAAATCCCTTTGTTTATGAGTATTTCCTGTACATCCTGATGGCAGCTTATGCTGTCTATAGTGTGGTGTCCATGATCACTCTGAACAAGGGTAACCGTGACATGATCGACAAGCAGCGCTACCGCGCACCTCTGTTCACGGCTCTGTTTCTGCTGTTTGCCGGCTATGACTATCTGACCCTGAAGACCGGTATTCTGACTCAGCCTTTCGTGCCCTGTCTGAATTTCATCGCAAATGCATTCTGGAGAGAGCGTGAAACCATTCTGGAGTGCACCATCCACACCCTGTATCTGCTGTTCCTGGGTTACTTCATTGGCTGCATCCTGGGCCTGATCACCGGTATCACCTGCGGCTATTCCAAGCGCTGCCGTTACTGGGTTGACCCCATCATCAAGTTCCTGGGCCCCATCCCTACCTCTACCTGGATCCCCATCATCATGGTTGTTGCATCCTCCCTGTTTGGCGGTGCTGTATTTATCATCGCTCTGGGTTCCTGGTTTGCTACCACCGTGGCATCCATGACCGGTATTGCCCATGTGGATAAGGATTACTTTGAGGCAGCCCGTACTCTGGGCGCTACCAACCGCCAGCTGGTGTTCCAGGTGGCCATTCCCCACGCTATGCCCAATATCTTCGCAGGTCTGACTCAGGCAATGAGCTCTTCCTGTACCGCCATCATGATCGCCGAGATGCTGGGTGTTAAGTCCGGTCTGGGCTGGTACATGAACTGGTCCAAGTCCTGGGCAGCTTATGACAGCATGTTTGCAGCTCTGTTTGTCATCTGCATTATTTTCACCGTGGTTACCAAATCTCTGGAAGCCGTCAAGCGCCACATGCTGCGCTGGCAGATTGGAGTTGAAAAGTAATGGAAAACACAAAAGTTGAGCTGAAGCTGGAGAATGTTTCCAAGAGCTTTGCAAAGATCGAAACCGATGAAGTTACCCATGCCCTGACCAGCGTTACCACAACCATGGAAAGCGGCGAGTTCATCAGCCTGGTCGGTCCCTCCGGCTGTGGCAAGTCCACCATGCTCCGTCTGATCGCCGGCCTGATCAATCCTACCACCGGTAAGCTGACTGTCAACGGCGAGGAGATCGAAAAGCCCGCTCCTGACCGTGGCATGATGTTCCAGAAGGCAACCCTGTTCCCCTGGCTGACTGTTAAGGACAACATTGCTTTCTCTCTGAAGATGCAGGGCAAGCTGAAGGGCAATGAGGATAAGGTCGAGAACATGATCAAGGTCATCGGCCTTGAAAACTTCCGGGAGGACTATCCCGCACAGCTGTCCGGCGGCATGGCCCAGCGTGTTGCACTGGTCCGTTCTCTGATCAACGAACCCCCCATTCTGCTGCTGGACGAGCCTCTGGGTGCTCTGGATGCTTTTACCCGTATGAACATGCAGGATGAGATCCTGAAGATCTGGCAGGAAAAGCAGCAGCTGGCTGTCATGGTTACCCATGATGTGGATGAAGCCATCTACATGGGTACCCGCGTGCTGGTTATGGATGCCCATCCCGGCCGTGTGATTGCGGATATTCCCATCGACCTGCCCTTCCCCCGTGACCGCGGCAGCCGTGAATTCGTGGAATACCGCATTGACATTCTGAATAAGCTGCACTTTGCTGGCAAGGGTGCCAAGGAATAAGGATTCATATTGTGCACTGCACAATTGAATAAATTTTATTAGAGGAGAAATACACATGAAGAAGATTATCGCTCTGCTTCTGGCTCTGGCTATGGTTCTGTCCATGGCAGCTTGCGCCAAGGAAGAAGCTGCAGCCCCCACTGCTGCACAGGATAACAAGGATCTGTACGCTGCTCACCTGCAGGAAGACGGCCAGATCGAAATGGGTCTGGAAGGCGTTGAGGTTGAAGTCAACGTTTCCGATGTCCATATGGACGCTGCTGAAGCTTCCGCATCCGGCAACTGGGAAGCTCTGTTTACCCCTGTTGATGTTGAAGGCCGTGCCATCGACATGCTGAACTTTGATCTGACCCCCACTGCTGAGGAAAAGGCCGCTATGGAGAAGGAGCCTGCCTACGGCCGTCCTGTCAGAGTCTACTTCGGTGACGGCTGCACCGCCGGTTCCATCGTTGCTGACGCTCTGGGTTACTACGCTGAGGCCGGTCTGACTGCTGAAGGCTTCAAGGGCCAGTCCTACAATGAAGCTCTGGGCGCCGGTCAGGCTGACGTCTGCATTGGCCATATCGCTACCATGCTGGTTCCCATCACCAACGGTGTTGCTATGACCTTCGTTGGCGGCGCACACATCGGCTGCAAGACCCTGTATACCCTGGCTGATTCCGAATACAATACCACCGAAGATCTGAAGGGCACTCCTGTTTCTGTTCCCTCCGGCATCGGTTCTTCCGACTACAACATCACCTGCATGATGCTGGATGCTGACGGCATCAACCCCCAGACCGATCTGGAGCTGGTCCAGGTTACTGCTGACGCCTGCATCAACGCCATGGAAAACGGCGAGATCTCCGCTGCTCTGCTGTCCGATACCTTCGCATACGCAATGGTCAAGGACGGCAAGCTGAAGGCTATCCGTTCCCTGCTGGACTCCGACTTCCAGGATAACAACTGCTGCGTTATCTCTATGAACACCACCTTCGTCAAGGAGAACCCCACCATCGCAAAGAAGGTCGTTCAGGCTATCCAGAAGGCTCACTCCTACATGCGTGACAAGGGCGCAGAGGCTACCCAGTTCCTGCTGGACAACACCTGGAACAAGGGCGACTTCGATATGAACGTCATGATCAACAACTCCCTGCAGTTCGGTACCGGCGATGCTTTCACCGAAGCCGGTCTGCGTGAGGTCGTTGAGAGCTACGTCAAGCTGGGTCTGATCAAGAACATGGACAATGTTGATGAGATCATGGAACTGGCTTGGACTCCCGTTCTGGGCTAATTCTTTAATAAAAAGGCACCGCAGTCGCGGTGCCTTTTTTGATGTAAAAATACTGATAAGTCGTCGTCGATTCATCAGCAACCCGTATTTAACATTTTCTTCATAAAATGCTATCATGATGCTGATCCCGTATGGGATAAATAAAAAATATGAGGAGAATTTTCGCATGAAGAAGATTATCGCTCTGCTGCTGGTCCTGGCTATGGTCCTGTCTCTGGCAGCTTGCACCCGCAAGGAAGAGGGTTACCTGGAAGGCGACCTGAACAACGACGGCCAGATCGAAATGGGCCAGGATGGCGTTGAAGTCGAAGTTAACGTTTCCGATGTCCACATGGACGCTGCTGAAGCTTTCGCTGCCGGTCAGTGGGAAGCTCTGTTTACCCCCATTGAGATCGAGGGCCGCGGCATCGATCTGTCCGACCTGGATCTGACTCCCACCGCTGAAGAACTGGAAGCCATGAAGAAGGAGCCCGCATACGGCCAGAATGTCATCTACATGATGTCCGACGGCTGCACCTCCGGCCCCACCGTTGCTGATGACAAGGGTTACTACACCGAGGCTGGCCTGACCGCTGAAGGCGTCAAGGGCATGAGCATCGTGGAAGCAATCGGCACCGGCAAGGCTACTGTTGCTGTTTCTCACATCGCTACTCTGCTGGTTCCCATCACCAACGGCGTTGACATGACCTTCGTCGGCGGCGCTCACATCGGCTGCAAGTCCCTGTACGTTCTGGCTGACTCCGAGTACAAGACCACTGCAGACCTGAAGGGCACCAAGATCTCCGTTCCCAACGGTATCGGTAATGCTGACTACAACATCACCTGCATGATGCTGGATGCTGACGGCATCAACCCCATGACCGACGTTGAACTGATGCAGGTTTCCTCCGATGCCTGTGTCACCGCTATGGAAAATGGCGAGATCTCCGCTGCTCTGTTCTCTGACTCCTATGTCTACGCTCTGGTTAAGGAAGGCAAGCTGCGCTGCGTCCGTTCTCTGCTGGACTCCGATTTCGCTGACAACAACTGCTGCGTTATCACCATGAACCGTACCTTCGTTCAGGAGAATCCCATCCACGCAAAGAAGGTTATCCAGGCTGTTCAGAAGGCTCACTCCTTCATGCGTAAGGATACCGCTGCTGCTACCCAGTACCTGCTGGACCGCGGCTGGAACGCCGGTGACTTCGACATGAACGTCATGCTGAACGGCTCCATGCAGTTCGGTACCACCGATGCCTTCACCAAGGCTTCTCTGGAGCAGATCGTCAATGATTACCTGCGTCTGGGCCTGATCCAGAACATGGACAACGCTGACGAGATTATGGCTCTGGCATGGTCCCCCGTCCTGGACAACTAATTAAACATAAAAAAGACACCGCTTTATGCGGTGTCTTTTTGCATGGAGCCCAAGCTGCGGTGCTTATCCAACATCCTTTGGGCTTGCCCGATTCGAGACATGGAATAAGGTTGAGAAAAAAGGTTAGAAATAGAGTTCAGCAGCAACATTTCCGTGAACATAGTAACAGACGGCTTTTTTGATAAAGTCCTCTGTCACCTCAAAGCGCTCCGCCAGTTCCCAGAGCTCTGTACAGCCGGCGGCGATGGCGGAATCCAGAGCATCCACCGGCACTAGTGCCTGAATGGCCCATTTGTCTGCTTTGTTTTCGTGACGCTGCCGGCAGTCGATGGCGGTGTGAATACTGTAAAAGCTGCCGGTGACGCAATGCCCCAATTCGTGGCCCAGATGGACCCGCTCCTGGGATGCGCCATCCCGGATTCCATCATCCATGCCTATGATGCAGTGCCCGCTTTCCATCAGAATGGACATGGATCCGTTTTCCTGCATGGGAAAGGGAATGACCTCTATATTCTGTTGTTTTGCAAAATCATAGAGGGCGGTTAATTCCATGGCAGCTCCTTACTTTCCTGCCTCCCGCTGTTTCAGGAAGGCAGCAAACCGCTTCACCTCATCGTACATGGCATCGGTGATCACACCGTCACCGCCGAAGAGGGCAAATTTGATATCCTCATCACTGACAGGGCGCCTGCTGGTTTCAGCAGGTGCCTCATTTGTTCCGTAAAAGTCATTGGCCTGAAGGCGCAGAATGCCGCAGAGCTTCTGGATCATATCCGCATCGGGACGGCTCAGGCCTTTTTCCCAGTTGCTGACCGATGTGTTGGATACGCCCAGCTGCTGGGACAGCTGGCGCTGGGTCAGACCAAGGGCCTTTCTTGCATTGCGGATTGTTTCACCAAAGAAAACGGGCATAATATGCACCTCCATCGTTTTCTTTACAATATCACAGGAATATGAAAAAGTAAAGAACAAAATCCAAGAAACTTGAAAACTACGACAAAAACCGGGTTGACTTTTCAAGAAGAATGGATTATCATAATTGCAACAGTCCAAGATACTTGGAAAATAATTGAAATATTCCAAAGTATTGAAATTCTGCTAGGCTTTGGAATCATAGTATCAGACATTGCGTCCGATAAAGCGGACAGGAAGGAGCGGCTAATGGAACAGGAAGAAGAAAAAACAAACGGGCGGTATCTGTCCCGACGGTGCCGGGGCAGGAGGTTCCGAAAATACCTGGCGGTGCTGGTGCTGCCGATCTGGGACGGATTGCTGCTGTATATGATCGTGGACTGTCTCATTGAGCCGGTCTACGGTGCGGCCTTTGTGGCTGTGATTTCTGTGTATTTGGGATATCAAATCTGACAGGAGGATTTTACGATGATTGAACTTGAAAAGAAAGTGGAAGCGATGATGCAGCTGTGCATCGCGGAAAATGAGAAGGATCGGGTGGCACTGCGGGAGGAGATTCGCCAGTATCTGCTGGACCGTCACCGTCGGAACAGAGACCCCGAACAGGAGATCCGCCGGATTTTACTGGAACTGGGCTCCCCCGATCACCTGGTGGGTCATCCTTATGTGATCCGGGCGATCCAGCTGGTGATGAGCGACCGGCTGTATATCAACAGCATTACCTTCGGTCTCTATCCCCAGCTGGCGGTGGAATTCGATACCACGCCTGCCCGGGTGGAGCGTGCCATCCGGCACCTCATCGAGGTGACCTGGGCCAGGGGAGACCTGGACATTCTGGAGAAATACTTTGGTAATACCGTCTCTGCCTCCCGGGGCAAACCTACCAATGGCGAGTTCATCGCCCGCGTGGCCAACGTGGTGAAGGCCAACGTACAAAGAGCCGCATAAAGTAAAAGTGTGTTGCGCTGCAATGATTTTCTTACTTTTGCAAAAATTGCGGAATGCCATAAAGGATCACAACAGCGCATAAAAATGGCCTGTTTTGGCCAACCAATGTTTTGGGTGAATGCCATAAATGTTCAGACTTTATTGGGTAAGAAAATATAAGTGAGGGACATTTATGAAACAGACAAAATCAGTGCGGGACTTCGATTTTTACATCGATGAGTACATGTACAACTGCCAGAGCAGAAAACTGCGGAAAAAGACACTTCATACCTATGAGCAGGCTTTGCGGCTCTTTGAACGATGGTGCCTGGATGAGATGGGGATCAGAAGTCCTGAGGAAGTGCGTGAATCCACTTTCAGACGGTATATCTGCGATTTGCAGGAACGGGGAAAATACACATTCTATTCGGTGAATGACAGCGCCATTGGTTATACCCCAAACAAGCGGAGGGATTATGCCCATCCTCTCAGTGTCACGTCTATCAACAACTACATCCGGAATCTGAAGGCTTTCTTTACATGGTTTGCAAGATATGCCGCTTTGCCGAATCCTACAGCGGAAGTGAAGGAACTGAAGAATGAGAGGAAGGGACGGGAGTATCTGGAGGACGAAGAAATTGAAAAGCTGATGAAGAGCTTTGACAGAAGTCTTTATAAAGAACACCGTGACAGCATGATCATTATGCTTCTGATGGATACCGGAATGCGCCTCGGAGAATGCCTGAAGATCAAAATTCAGGACATTGACATGACAGACCGTGCAATTTGCTTACCGGCAGAAAATACCAAAGGCAGGAAAAGTCGCTTTGTCTTCTTCTCTGTGACAACAGCCAGAAGCCTTCAGCGATGGATTCGTTACAAGGATCGGTATTCCAGTGGCGACTATCTCTTCTCAGGAAAAACGGGCATGCCCTTTGAACTCCATTCCTTTGAAACCAACTTCAAACGGTATCTTGCAAGAGTTGGTATTGAAAAGGACTACACACCCCATGCACTTCGGAATAATTTTGCCAAGCGCTGTCTGATGAATGGTATGGACATCTACACCTTGAGTCGGATCCTTGGACACAGCAGTGTTACGGTCACAGAGAAGGCGTATCTGGATCTGAATGACCGGGATCTGAGAAACCGTTATCAGAACTTCAGCCCTATTGAAAACATGCGGAAATGAATATCGAAAAACCCCAGGGAATCCCTGGGGTTTTGTCATGCTTTTTGGATGCGGATTATCGCCATATTTTCGGTCAGTGTCCAAAAACACCACCTTGTAGGGTATCAGATAGAATCCGGTGTATCGGCGGTTTTATCCACCCCGGGATCAATTTCGTGCTGAATCAGGTCGCCGGGTTGGCAGTTCAACAACGTACAGATGGTGTCCAGTGCTGCCCAGGAGACCATATCTCCACGGCGTAACTGACTCATGTAGGATTCTCCAAGAAATTTTTCACGGCGCAGCCTAGTGGAACTGTAACCTGCTTCCTTCAGAGAATCCATGATGTTTACCTTATAATGAAAACTCATGCTATCCCTCCTATCATAACAGTATTGTACAACACAACACCACTAAAAACAAGTGTGCAAATTAAACAGTATGAACCACTGTATTTTGGTGTTATTGACAATTGACGCCACTAATATCTAGTGGTATAATTAAGACGTAATCAAGGACAGCCCAATTTCAACGACAAGCCTGTTGTAAGTCCTACATCAAACACAAAGGCGCTTGTGGCAGCCGGAGAGACGGCGAAATACATTTTTAAGGAGAATACCCTATGTCTACCCACGAACTCACCGCACAGATCGAATCCCTCAGAGCTTTGGAGGAGCTAATTGAAGAGGCCAAAACTGAAGCAGAAGCATTGCGGGATACCATCAAGCAGGAGATGCTGAACCGGGATACCGAGGAACTTATGGCAGGGCAATACATCGTCCGATACACCTCTGTCCTATCTCAGCGTTTCGACACCACAGCATTCAAGAAGGTCATGCCTGAGGTCTACAAGGCCTATACCAAACAGGTCAGCAGTAAGCGGTTCAGCATCAGCGCATAAAAAAGCCCCTTGTCAGAGCGGCAACTCCGACAGGGGCAACCCACGAAAAACTCACGACAGTCAATCAGGGGCATGCTTATTATAAGCCTCTGCCCCTCCAAAATCAAGGAGGATTTATGAAAGAACTTTCCAGTTATAACCGTGTCGCAGGCTACCTGAACAAGGTGTTCGACCTGCTGAATCAGGAATTTTTTGAATCTACACTTTCAAGGCCGACTTTGACTATACAAAGTACTCCCCGTGCCTACGGCCATTTTTCCCTTCGAGATGACACATGGATCAGCAAGAATGGTGCCACCCATGAGATCAACATTGGCGCTGGTACTCTGGCCCGTCCCATCGAAGAGGTTTGTGCCACATTGTTGCATGAGATGGTGCACTACCATAATTACGTTCAGGGCGTCCAGGACTGTTCCCGTGGCGGCACTTACCACAACCGCAGATTTCGTGACAGTGCCCAAGATCATGGACTGATCGTAGATCATCATGACAAGTACGGATGGACAATCACAAGCCCCAGCGACCGTCTTCTACAGTTCTGCCTGGACTATGACCTGAGCGACATTCTTATCAACCGCAACGAGTACGGTGGCTACAGAGTCACAGGAACCGGCACACATGCTCCTGCGCCGCCGCCGGCGACCACAAGAACAAGTTCCACCCGCAAATATATCTGTCCTTGCTGTGGCAATTCCGTCAGGGCTACCAAGATGGTCAACATCGGCTGTCTTGACTGTGCTGAACAGATGGTTCTTGCAGGATAATTGAAAAGTGCAGTTCAAAGGGGGGATGAAAATTCTGGCGCTATATAATGGATGCTGTTTTCGTCCCCCCCTCAGATTCAAAACTTGTGAATTCTGACACCCGGGAGAGGGCGTTGCAAAAAGATGCCTTTTTCGGTGTCGTATCTTAGGTTTCAAAAGTCAGGAGGAAATTTATGATTTACGGCTATGCCCGAGTCTCTACTGCAGGCCAAAGCAAGGATGGCAACTCCCTGGAAGACCAGAGCAAGGCACTGCAGGCCTATGGTTGTCAGGAGATCATCACAGAGGCCTTCACGGGAAAGTCCATGGAAAGACCCCAGTTTTCGATGCTTTTTCAGAAGTTGCAGGAAGGCGATACCCTGGTAGTCACCAAGCTAGATCGCTTCGCACGTACCGCAATTGACGGGGTTTCTGCGGTCAGGGAGCTTTTTAACCGGGGTGTGCGGGTACACATTCTGAACATGGGACTGGTGGAGAATACCCTCACTGGCAATCTGATCCTGACAGTCATGCTTGCCTTTGCAGAGTATGAACGAGGCATGATCGTGGAGCGCACCCAGACCGGCAAGGCGGTTGCCAGACAGGATCCCAACTTCCGGGAGGGCAGACCGAAGAAGTACACCAAGTGTCAGCTGCAGCATGCCATGGAACTTCTGGACAGCGGCAAGAGCTATAAACAGGTGGAATCCATGACCGGGATTAGTAAGAGCACACTGATCAGAGCCCGGAGAGCATAAAAAATACCCGCCACATCTGCAAGGACATGGCGGATATTTTCTGCATTACGCATCCCATATTTGCCGATTCAGCATCCCGTATTTCAAAGCTGGTTCTATATTGACCAATGGATGTGACGCTGTTCTTTTAGTTCAGGAACCTGACTGGCTGTGAGGATTACCGAACTGCTGACGATACCGGTTGGGGGTAAATCCTGTGTATTTTTTAAAGAGTTTGATGAAGTAATTGACATCCTGGAAGCCACATTCTGCTGAAATTTCCTGAACAGGTCTGGCAGTGGAGCAAAGCAGCGTAAGCCCGTAATTGATCCGTTGCTGATTGATATATTCTGTTAAGGTACAGCCATATTCTTTGTGGAATAAACTGGAAAGATAGCTGGAGCTGACATTCAGCTTTTTTGCTATGGTATTCAGCCGCAGGTCGGCAGTCAGATCATATTGCACCAAGGTGATAGTCTGGCCGACATAGTAGGAATACTGCTTCAGAGAGTGCTGTTTTACCAGCTGACAATAACTGCGGATCATTTCTTCCTGCAGGAAAAAGCTTTGCTTTATGGTACGTACATTTTCAATCTGAGCAGCAAAGTAGGTAGAAAGTCTGTGAATATGCAGAGGGTGAACACCGCCGTATTCTGCAGCTTTGCGCAGCAGCGTTTTCAGGATTATAAGGTTGTTTTTTCTGTCCCGGAGGGAATCTGTCATCCGGGGTTGCGTTCCGTTATTGAAAACAGAAGCTGCCACAGCCGTAACCAGGTGGAGCTTTCCTTTGCTGACTGCATCGATCAGCTGGTTTTCGTTGGCATAATTTTGTTCCAGAGTGCCAAGATCCAGATGATGGTCATTGCCATGATGTTGAATTGGGGAATATGGAATCGGGTCATATCGGTCTGGAATTGCGTAATCCACATATTCCATGGAATATTGTTCCGGTGTGCCCCACAGATGGGCAGCGAGGGTGTTGGCCATGGTAAGCAGCATATTTTCGTCTTCTACCAGTGGAAGAGAGGAATAGTAGCTGTGGAGCCACTGGATCTGTTCTGCGGAGAGCTTCAAGGACAATGCTTTCCTGTCAATTCGTTCCCGCGCGGGTAAAGACAGCAGGTATGGTCCAATGAAAAAATAACGTTCTGTAAGATTCGGCAGACGCAAAAATATATAGCTGCAGTCGTATTCATCAAAAAACCGATAGACAGTCCTGTCTGTGGCCTGTGCCATGGAGTTCTGCAAGAATGGGGCATAGTTCTTCAGGCAAAACAACTCTGCCCTGAGCCCAAGATCAATTTCTGGAGGGATATTGTATGCCGGATCATCCACAATACAGCTGGAGATATGCATTCCTTTCAGCAACTGCTGCAGAAAAGAAACCTGTGCGTCATATTCCATAATCACCCCTCCTGTCAATAAGGCTATTATATGACCTGATTTTTCTGCTTTCAATAGAACAGCAAAAAATTGTACGATTTCTGCCAAAGACTATTCTATCGCCCTTTTCTGATTCGATTTACAATTAAAGAGTCATAAAAAATATGAAGGAGCGATAATTATGAGCAATTCTCCCACGGTTCTCCGTCCCTTTGGCTGGAAAGACAGAGTTGGATACATGCTGGGCAATGTGGCAAATGACTTTACTTTCATTTTCGCAAGCCTATATCTGCAGGTATTCTACACCGATGTTCTGGGTATCAATGCAGGTCTGGTAGGCACCATGTTCCTGATCGCCCGTATTGTGGACGCCTTTACAGATACGGCTATGGGCCGGATCTGCGATAAGACCAAGGCAACAAAGAACGGCAAGTTCCGTCCCTGGCTGCTTCGTGCCTGTGGCCCCGTGGCGTTGGCATCCTTTTTGATGTATCAGACCTTTGCCACAAATCTGCCCATGTTCCTCCGCATTGTTTATATGTTTGCGACCTATCTGCTGTGGGGCAGCATTTGCTACACCGCTATTAATATTCCGTATGGTTCCATGGCTTCTGTCATGAGTAATGAACCTGATCACCGTGCAAGTCTTTCCACCTTCCGTGGTGTTGGTTCTATGATTCCCCAGATCCTGGTGGGTGTTGTAGTTCCTATGTTCCTGTACACAGAGCTGGCTGACGGAACAAAGATTGCCAATGCGTCTGCCTTCCCCGTGATTGCACTGGTTGCTTCACTTCTTGCAGTAGGCTGCTATATCGCCTGCTACTTTATGTGTACGGAGCGTGTAAAAGTTGCTGAAGAATCCAGGAGTATCTCCTTTGTAGATACCCTGAAGGCACTGGCAGGAAACCGTGCGCTGATCGGTATTTCTCTGGTCTTTATATGCTATCTGGGCGCGCAGATGCTGAACCAGACCATCAATAACTACATCTTTAAAGACTATTTCGGCAATACCATGGGTCTGTCCGTAATGAATGCTGCCGGGTTTGCGCCTGCTTTGATTCTGGCACCCATGGCAGTTCCTCTGACCCGCAAGGTTGGTAAGAAGGAACTGGGCATCATTGCATCTGCGATGGGTACAGTGGCCTTTGGCGGTCTGTTTATCATGCGTACCACCAATATGTGGCTGTATACCATCATCAACATTGTTGGCCTTCTCGGATTTGGTCTGTTCAATCTGATCATCTGGGCATTTGTCAGTGATGTTATCGACGATCAGGAAGTCCGTACCGGAAGCCGTGATGATGGCACGATTTATGCGGTCTGCTCCTTCTCACGGAAGCTGGGCCAGGCGATTGCAAGTGCACTGGGTGGATGGTCACTGGGATGGATCGGTTATGTGGAAGGTTCTCTCTCCGGTCAGACTGATGCTGTTCGCAACGGTATTTATAACATTGCTACCCTGGTGCCGATGATTCTGTATCTGGCTGTAGGCATTTGCCTGATCGTCATCTATCCGCTGAGCAAGAAGAAGGTGGCAGAGAATACTGCTGTACTGAAATCCAGAAGAGGTGTATAATCATCTCAGATTTTCAGCAAGGAGAAAATTATGAGAATCATAAAGAATATCAACAATGATTGGACTTTCGTCAAAGGTCTGAACAGGGCGGTTACAGTTCTTCCCCAAGATGGTGAGATGTTAAACCTGCCTCATACCTGGAATGCCGTGGATGGTCAGGACGGCGGCAATGACTATTTCCGCGGAACCTGCTGTTATGCCAGACAGCTCCGGAGAGAAGATTTGCCTGAAGGGGAAAGATATTTTCTGGAGATCAACGGTGCCAATTCTTCTGCAGACGTTTTCCTGAATGGAACACATCTTGCCCATCACGATGGTGGCTATTCCACCTGGCGTGTGAACATTACGGATTTTCTGCAGGAGGATAATCTGCTGTGCATTCTGGTGGACAACGCTGCCAATGAGGAAGTGTATCCCCAAACGGCTGACTTTACTTTCTACGGTGGACTGTACCGGGATGTAAATATCATCGCTGTGCCTGCTGTGCATTTTGATCTGGAAAACTACGGATGTCCCGGCCTTCATGCAACACCAGTCATGGACTGTGCAGATGCAAAGGTTACAGTCAAGGCGTTTGCTGTCGGACTGGAGGATTGTGATCAGATTCGATATCGGATCTTGGATGCGGAGAATAATCTGGTGGCAGAACAGAACAACGGCGAATTTATCATCAGCAATGCGCATCTGTGGAATGGCCTGAAAGACCCGTACCTTTATACTGCGGAAGCTACGATCCTGCGGGATGGTGCAGAACTTGACAAGGTTACTTCCCGTTTTGGCTGCCGCAGTTTTGAGATTCATCCTGAGAGGGGTTTTATTCTGAATGGTCAGGAATATCCTCTGCGCGGTGTTTCCCGTCACCAGGATCGGTGGGGTATCGGCAATGCACTACTGAAAGAACATCATGATGAGGATATGGATCTGATCTGCGAAGTAGGTGCCAACACCATTCGTCTGGCCCATTATCAGCATGACCAGTATTTTTATGATCTGTGCGATGAGCGTGGCATGGTTGTCTGGGCGGAGATTCCCTATATCTCCCGTCATATGCCCGGTGCCAACGAGAATACCCATCTGCAGATGAAGGAACTGATCACCCAGTGCTATAACCATCCTTCCATCTGTGTCTGGGGCCTGTCCAACGAGATCACCATGGATGGTGCCAAGGACCCTGACCTGATTAAAAATCACCGTGTACTGAACGATCTGGTCCACCGGATGGATAAGACCCGTCCTACGGTCATTGCCTGCATTTCTATGTGCGGTATGGATGAAGAGTATGTCCATATTCCCGATGTGGTCAGCTATAACCATTATTTCGGCTGGTACGGTGGCAGCCTGGATGAGTACGGTCCCTGGTTCGACAAATTCCATGAGAAGTACCCCAACACCCCCATTGGTGTCAGCGAGTATGGCTGCGAGGCGTTGAACTGGCACAACTCCAACCCTGAAAGCGGAGACTATTCCGAGGAATATCAGGCCATCTACCATGAGGCGCTGATTCGTCAGCTTTTTACCCGGAAGTATATCTGGGCTACCCATGTGTGGAATATGTTTGACTTCGGTGCCGATGCCAGAGCGGA
>JAFZGL010000165.1 GCA_017555395.1 Oscillospiraceae bacterium
CCGCCGGGACTGTCAAACCGGATCTGAGGCAGAACGCCTGCCAGCGCCAGCGGCTTCAGAACAAACAATCCCACCAAAGACAGAGCGCTGAGGGCCGTCATGATCAGAACATACCAGCGGCCGAGTTCACGGGTATCCGTAAAATATGTAAGAAAAATCGCAAACAGCCAGCACAGCAAAACCGCCAAATACATCTGCTGAAAGTCACGCTTGACAAGCATCGGCACAAGAATAACCAATGCCGAGCCCACCAGCAGGAACATCCGCCGGTCACAAAGGATCTGTTTCAGATGTTTGCGATTGACTGCGCAAAACAGGATTCCCACCAGTGCCACAAGGCAGATCATGATCATCTGCGACTGATTGAATCCGATGAGGGTACTGCTGTACATGGTACTTCTGGCAACGACCTGCAGGGCAAGCAGCAAGATCGGAAAGCATATTTTCACCAGCTTATTATCAGGAAAACGGTAATACTTCATAGCTGATCCTTTCCAGTTTTTATGAAAATACCCGGATAGCATTCAGGAGATTTTCCGGTCCCCGGGGGACTGCCTTTCCGCCGAACTGCCGGACGATCTCCTCACAGGCAGTGTCTTCATAGACAATGGACGGTGTACCGCAGTACTGTGCTTCCAGTGTGGTCATGCCAAAGGTCTCCTCCACGCTGGGATTGATATACAGATCCGAGGCGGTGTAGATTTCCACCAGCTGGCGGATGTTGTCCGTTCTGGGCAGGCACAGAATGCTGTCCGGCAATTCTCTGCTCTGTTCAGGCGACAGCCCCACCAGAACGATTTTATAACGGTCATCCAGGAGCCGGGACAGTGCCACAAAATCCTTCAGTCCCTTCCGCTCTTCCCAGATATTGGCAACACCCAGCAGGATGATTCTGTCCTGCAGCTGGTATTTCTGCCGAAAATCACTGGGGGTTGGCTTAAAGACCTCCCGGTTGACGGTATTGTATACCACTTCCACCGGATAATCCCCCAGGAAACCTGCCTTTACCCGGTCTGCCAGCCACTGGGACGGCACCTGAATGGTCAGGTTGGGGATCCCGGTGAACCAGTACTTTTTGGACGCATAGTTTTCACTGCTGCCGTCCATCACAAAACTGGCGGGATAATTCTTCTTCTGGGGACATTTTTCACAACCGGTCTTCCATTTGTCACAGCGGACATAGTCAAAATAGGCGCAGTGACCGGTAAAGCTCCAGCAGTCATGGAGGGTCCAGATGATTTTTTTACCGGAAAACCGGAGATACTCAAACAGCTGTCCCACATGGAGATAATAGCCATGAATATTGTGAAGCCAGATCACATCCGGATCGTATTCCCTCACCCAGCGAAGAAAGCGCTTTGTAGATCCGGCAGAATTAAATCCGTGATTATCAAAGATCCGGTTCATGACACCGTGAAGCCTGACATCCAGATCACTGCCGATCCGTACAGTCTGAATATCGTCACAATTGGCACAGCTTCTGCCATAGGCGAGAACGCATTCATGACCATCCTTCATCAGTTCCCGGCATTTGTCTGCGGCAATCCGTCCGGTACTTCCCACTCCGGCAACAGAGTTAATGAAGAGATATTTCAATACGCTCACCTCCGATTTTTACGTCTTATTTAGTACTTGCGCCAAACCATCTTGTCCACCACTCCGGTGTAAGACTGAATAATCTTGACCACCTTGGTGGAGACATTTTCTTCCACATAGTCGGGCACTGGGATGCCATGATCACCCATGAGATTCATCTGCACGGCAGTATCCACCGCCTGCAGCAGGTGCCCTTCATCAATGCCGGCCAGAATGAAGCAGGCCTTGTCCAAAGCTTCGGGACGCTCAGTGGAGGTGCGGATGCACACTGCCGGGAAGGGGTGACCCACAGATGTGAAGAAGCTGCTCTCCTCGGGCAGGGTGCCGGAATCGGACACCACCGCAAAGGCATTCATCTGCAGACAGTTATAGTCATGGAAACCCAGAGGCTCGTTCATGCGCACCCGGGGATCCAGTTTGAAGCCGGTGGATTCCAGACGCTTCCGGGACCGGGGATGGCAGGAATAGAGAATGGGCATATCATACTTCTCTGCCATGGCATTGATGGCAGAGAACAGAGAGAAGAAATTCTTCTCGGTATCGATGTTCTCCTCACGGTGAGCAGACAGCAGAATATATCTTCCCTTCTCCAGACCCAGGCGTTCATGGACATTGGATGCCTCGATACTGGCAAGGTTCTGATGCAGGACCTCCGCCATGGGAGAACCGGTCACATAGGTGCGCTCCTTGGGCAGACCGCAGTCATGCAGATACTTCCGGGCATGTTCGGAATATGCCAGGTTTACATCAGAGATGATGTCCACGATCCGGCGGTTGGTCTCCTCCGGCAGGCACTCATCCTTGCAGCGGTTGCCGGCTTCCATGTGGAAGATGGGGATGTGCAGCCGCTTGGCAGGGATGGCGGACAGACAGGAATTGGTATCGCCCAGGATCAGCAGGGCATCAGGATTAACCGCTGCCATCAGCTTGTAGGAACAATTGATGATATTGCCCACGGTGGCGCCCAAGTCATCACCAACAGCATTCATATAGACATCGGGATCCGCAAGTCCCAGATCCCGGAAGAAAATTCCGTTTAAGTTATAGTCATAGTTCTGACCGGTATGTGCCAGAAGGCAATCAAAATACTGGCGGCACTTGTTGATCACCGCGGCCAGGCGGATGATCTCAGGGCGGGTGCCCACAATGATCAGAAGCTTCAGTTTTCCATTGTTCTGAAAGGAAATATCAGAATAATCCAGCTTCATTTCCATAGCGTTAAGCTCCTTTACAGGGGATATTGTCTGTTTTCAATGACTGTTCCGGATTCCACCTTCGTTCCGGACGAAATCCGGTTTTCTGCTTTTACAATAACACCGGGGGCCAGATGACATCCGCTTTCAATAATACAGTCATGATCCACAAGGGTCCCAATATTGATGATGCAGCCTTCCTCAATCGTAACACCGGTATTCACCACCGCCATGGGAAGAACCATGGAGCCAACGCCAATGGAAGCCGTCGGACTGACATAAGCCCGCGGGTGGACTAGGGATGGAACCGTACAGCCCTCTGCCTCCAGCCGACGCAGCCACTTCATTCGCAGTTCACCGCTGCCAAAGGCCGGATAAACCTCCGTCCGGTCATCCAGAAAACGGAAAACATCTTCACAGGTTCCCAGAATATTGGCACCCTGGCATTTATCATCCAGAAAAGAGATCTGATAGTATTCTCCCAGCTGAGCAGCCAGGTCCGCAATGGTCCTTCCGTAACCACCGGCGCCCAGGATAAATAATCGTTTCATTCTTCTACCTTCTCAAAAAATGTATCCGGTTTGTTGGGATCAAAACATTCGTTGGCCCACATCACCGTCACCAGATTTTCTGTCTCAGACAGATTGATGATGTTGTGGGTATAACCGGGCAGCATATGGATCGCTTCAATTTTATCTCCGCTGACTTCAAAATTCAGCACCTCATCGCTGCCGACTCTGCGCTGCTGGATCAGACCGTGACCGGCCACCACGATAAAGAATTCCCACTTGGTATGGTGCCAGTGCTGTCCCTTGGTGATACCGGGCAGAGACACATTCACGCTGAACTGACCGCATTTCTCCGTGCGCAGCAGTTCTGTAAAACTGCCCCGGGCATCGCAGTTCATTTTCAGAGGAAAGGCTGCTTTCTCCTTGGGCAGATAAGACAGGTAGGTGGAATACAGCTTTTTTGCAAAGCTGTTATGGGGAATCTCCGGCATCAGAAGCGTCTGGGGCTGTGCTTTAAAAGCATCCAGCAGCTCCACGATCTGACCCAGGGTCACCTTGTGAGTCACAGGTGCAGCGCAGAAACGGCCATTTTCCGTCAGCACTGTATCAATACCGTCAAATTCACAGCGGTGCTCTTCCCCCTCCAGCGCAGCGATCATCTCATCCACCAGATCATCGATATAGAGAAGTTCCAGCTGCACGGAAGGGTCATTGACCGTAATAGGAAGATCGTGGGCATAGTTGTGGCAGAAGGTTGCCACAGCGGAATTGTAGTTGGGGCGGCACCACTTGCCGAAGAGGTTGGGGAACCGGTAGACCAGTACCTTTGCGCCGGTCTGTTCCCCGTAGTCAAAGAAGAGATCCTCGCCTGCCTTCTTGCTCTTGCCGTATTCTCCGGCGGCGTAGCGGCCGATAAGGGTAGCCTGGATGGAGGAAGACAGCATCACAGGGCAGGTATTACCGTATTTTTTCAGCGTATCCAGCAGAGTGGATGCGAAGCCGAAATTGCCCTGCATGAACTCTTCCTGATTCTGGGGACGGTTCACACCCGCAAGATTGAAAACAAAATCAGCCTTTTGGCAGGCTTCCTCCAAAAGGCTGTTTGGAGAATCCAGATCATATAAATACAGATCACCGATGGCAAGCTCCGGATGGGTACGGTCTTTTCCGTCCCGGATACACTCCAACGCGGCGGTCAGGTTCTTTCCCACAAATCCGGCTGCACCGGTGATCAAAATATTCATACATCTATCTCCTTATGCGTGAAAATCTCTGGTAACGGTTCCCACAGGAATCCGCTGTGCGGTCCATTCGATGCCTCTTTTAATAACCTTTGCAGGCAGTCCGCCGATGATGCAGTTGGGTTCCGTAAACTTTCCGGAAACGACCGCACCTGCACCGATGATGCTGTTTCTGGACACATAGGTGCCCTTCATACAGATAACCTTGATGCCAACCCACACATGATCTTCCAGAATAATATCCTTGGATGCATTGAATCGTCTGCCTTCCATATCCAGAATGGAATGAGAGTCGCCGGTACGCATAATAACATCTGTGGAAAAACCGCACTCATCACCAATGATGATTTTAGTGCCCTCAATAGCAGCCAGCCTGGTCTGACCCAGGATCTTGGTATGGGTACCGATGGACACCTCATTGCCGTCGTCTTCTGTGCAGATCTCGGAACTCCAGAAAGATGTCCATTTACCGAAACGAACCACATTGTTATTGCCGTTAATGTAAATATTGGAATTTCGCAGGGTGGTAAAATCATCGATGATGACCTTATTGTTGGTACCGGAGATGTGGATATTCACATTTTTCAAAAGAGCGCAGGGTGCAATGATCTCATTGCCCTTACCTTTTTTAATCCGGAACATATTCAGGCAGTTATAGGCGCCACAGGCAATTTTAACCAGCGAGCGGTACTTTACGACCAGTTCTTTCTTGTTCATTCCGGCATCTCCTTATCTGTTTTTCCAGGCGTCCAGCTCCTCACGGACATACTGCAGACTCAGCAGCTTTTCCTGAACCTCAGCAACATTCAGCAGCTCCGTGTTGTTGCTGTTGAACTCCGTCAGCACATTGCGCTCTGTGTCGCCTTCCTTGAAATACTTGTCATAGTTCAGATCCCGCTTATCAGAAGGAACCCGGTAAAAATTGCCCAGATCGATGGCGTTGGCACATTCCTCGTTGGTCAGCAGGGTCTCATACATTTTTTCGCCGTGGCGGATACCGATGACCTTGATCTCATGTTCGGGTGCAAACAGGCCGGTGACAGCCTTTGCAAGGGTCTCAATGGTACAGGCAGGTGCCTTCTGCACCAGGATATCGCCGCTGACACCGTTTTCAAAGGCAAACAGCACCAGATCCACCGCCTCCTCCAGACTCATGATGAACCGGGTCATGGTGGGTTCGGTGATGGTAATGGGATTACCGGCCTTGATCTGGTCGATCCACAGCGGAATGACACTGCCGCGGCTGCACATGACGTTGCCGTAACGGGTGCAGCAGATCTTGGTGACCTCGGGAGCCACAGTACGGGACTTGGCAACAATCACCTTCTCCATCATGGCCTTGGATGTACCCATGGCATTGACAGGGTAAGCGGCCTTATCGGTGGACAGACAGATGACGCTCTTGACGCCGGCATCAATCGCCGCGGTCAGTACATTATCGGTACCGATAACATTGGTCTTAACCGCTTCCATGGGGAAGAACTCGCAGGAAGGTACCTGCTTCAGAGCGGCCGCATGGAAAATATAGTCAACGCCGTGCATGGCGTTTTTCACGGAAGACAGATCCCGGACATCGCCGATGAAGAATTTGATCTTACCGGCTGCCTGAGGCAGCTTGGCCTGGAATTCATGGCGCATATCATCCTGCTTTTTCTCATCACGGGAGAAAACACGGATCTCCCGGATGTCCGTATCCAGAAAACGGTTCAGAACCGCATTGCCGAAGGAACCGGTACCGCCGGTGATCATCAGGGTCTTGCCTGCAAAAATGCTCATTGCCTAACACTCCTGTTTCTTGATTTCAAAACGCAGCATGGTTTCCAGTTCTGTCACAAGATCATCCATGGTAAAATGCTGCTCATAATATATTCTGGCCGCTGCAGACATGGCTTCCCGCTCCTGACGGGACATGGATGCCGCCTGCCTGGCCGTATTGACCAGTTCTTCCAGCCGGGGACGGCATACAAATCCAATGCCGTTTTCACTCACCAGCCGGGCACTTTCTCCCCCTGCCGCCGCAAGAATGGGCGTTCCGCAGGCGAGATACGTCTGCAGTTTGGCAGGCAGGGTCATATTGAAAATTTTATTGTCCTTAAAGGACAGATAGGCGCAGTCTGCAAAATGGACATACCGGTCTGCTTCCTTTTCGCTGACTCTGCCGATAAATGTCACTTCTTCACAAACGCCGCAGTCCAGAACCTTCTGCTCCAGTCTGGCCTTGGCCCGGCCGTCTCCAACCAGGTACCAGCGGACCGGCGTTCCCTTCAGTTCTCTGGCCGCATCCACCATCAGATCCAGCCCCTGGGCATCACCCAGATTGCCGGCAAAGACGATATTGAAGGTATCTTCCCCGTAGACTTCCGGTTTTTCCGCATCCTTCAGATTGGGCTCCATGCAGAACTGGGGCCAAAAAACGATCTTGTCCTCAGGCACGCCCCGAACACGCAGATTTTGCGCAAATCCGTTGGAGGCACACAGGATCTTATTGCTGGCACCGTAAATCCGGTCAACGATGCGGTTGATCAGCCAGGTCAGCGGTGCAAACCGGATACCCAGTACCTCTTCCACATTTTCAGGCCACAGGTCCTGAAGATTGAAGAACATGGGAACACCAAATTTCTTTTTGTAACGGACCGCAGGCAGACCCACGGTAACGGGAGATACTTCAAATACATAAACCGCGTCAAATTTATCCCGGCATTCTTTCACCCACCGGTTGGCCTGCACCACATAGTCCACCGTGTTGCGAAGCATGCCCAGCAGGCCGGAGCCTCTGGGATGTACCTTCACACGACAGATTGTTACGCCATTCCACCGGTTCTCATAGGGAATGTCAAAGCCAAAGCCATCGTAAATTCTGCCGTAGGGATATTGGGGATAGCCGGTAACCACAGTCACCTCATGCCCCCGCATCACCAGTTCCCGGCAAAGGGTATTGATCCGGAAATTCTCCGGGTAAAAGTATTGGGAAAATACCAGAATTTTCACGCAATTCCCTCAGTTTCCTTAATAGAATCCGCCAGATTGACTATGCAGTAATTCTGCTTGTAGCTGCTCATTTCCTGGTCACAGCAGAAACTGCCGAAGGCCTTATCAACCAATGCCGTCATGCGGCTGACAATCTTCAGTGCCCAGGAAAGTCCCTTCACCAGGATCATCCGTTTGCCATGGGCCGCGGCGATCATGGCGACCATCTGGGAGGTATTGGTATATTCGCTGTTCTGAGGCCAGAAGATGCCGTGCTCTTCATTGTCCACCATCAGCTTGACAAACTCGACCAGGTTTTCAATATACAGCATGGAGCGCTTATTGTCCACATAGGGGAAGCAGGGCAGCTTCTTTGCCAGGGTGGACAGGGTGGTATAGTTACCCTTGCAGCCCTTGCCGTAGATCATGGGAGGACGGAGGATCACCACCTTGAAGTCCTCGCTCTGCAGGGGCATGATGCCCTGTTCTGCCTGAACCTTGCTGTCGCCGTAGCTGTTCTCAGGAGAGAACGGTGTCTCCCGGGTGATCATCTTGTGCTTGCCGATGGGGGCACTCTTTCCGTACACGGATGCGGAGCTCATGAAGATAAACTGCTTCACGCCCTCGGCCTTGGCCTTCATTGCTGTTTCCACTGCCAGATCCCGGTTGACCTGATAGTAAAGCTGTGCCCGCTCCGGGCTGATCTTGCCGTGGTCAGAGTGGGCAATACCCGCAACATGGTAAACCGCATCATAGCCGGCAAAGCTCTTTTCCTTCCAGCTGCCATCGATCATGTCTACGGTATCCACCACATAGTTGTCCGGCCACTGCTTCAGGTAGCTGTCAAAGGATTTTCCGATATAGCTGTTGGCACCGGTAATCAGAATCCGTTTCATTTGTTATCCTTCTCCTTTTCCAGCTGACCGGTGCCGCCTTCCACCACACCGTCATGCTTCAGCACGGAAACAACCGTACCAAAGAAGCACTTGCAGTCAAACAGGAAGCTCATGTTTTCCACATACTCGCCGTCAAAACGGGCCTTCACATCAATGGGCAGTTCATCCCGGCCGTTGATCTGTGCCCAGCCGGTAAGGCCGGGGCGGACATCATTGGCGCCATACTTGTCGCGCTCTTCAATCAGGTCAAACTGATTCCACAGTGCGGGCCGGGGGCCGATGATGGACATATCACCGGTGAAGATCTGGATGATCTGGGGCAGTTCATCCAGAGAGGTCTTTCTCAGAATTCTGCCGACTTTGGTGATATACTGCTCCGGATTCTCCAGCAGATGAGTAGGCGTATCCTTGGGGGTATTCATCTTCATGGTCCGGAACTTCAGAATATGGAAATGGGTCTTGTGAATACCCACCCGCTTCTGGCGGAAAAACACCGGACCGGGGTCATCCATTTTGATTGCAAGAGCAATAATCAGATACACCGGAGCCAGCACAATAATGCCGCAGCCGGAGAGAATGATATCGATCAGTCGCTTGAATACTTTGTTGTACATCTTTTCTATCCCCTTTAAAGGTTAGACTTCCTGCTTTCTCTTGTATGTGGGAACGATCTCCGCCACAATATCCTTCATGTTGGAAACCTCCATTTTGCTGGCCTTGGCCAGGCGGTCCAGCTGTTCGATGAACTTTTCATCATCCATCTCGATGGGTTTGCCGATATGGATCAGTTTGTTGTCGGTTTCCTGAAGGCCTTCTTCCTTCATCAGAAGCTCCTCATAGAGCTTCTCACCGGGACGCAGACCGGTATACACCACCTTGATGTCCACATCCGGTTCATAACCGGAAAGACGGATCATATTCCGGGCCATGGTATCGATCTTCACAGGTTCGCCCATATCCAGAACAAAGATCTCACCGCCGCAGGCATAGTAGCCTGCCTGAAGCACCAGACTGACAGCCTCAGGAATGGTCATAAAATAGCGGATGATGTCAGGATGGGTCACGGTAACAGGCCCGCCTGCCTCGATCTGCTTTTTGAACAGAGGAATGACACTGCCGTTGCTGCCCAGCACATTGCCGAACCGGACAGCCACAAATTCCGTTTCAGACTTACGGTTCATCATCTGAACCACCATCTCACACAGACGCTTGGAGGCACCCATGATATTGGTGGGATTGACTGCCTTGTCGGTAGAAATCAGGACAAACCGCTTGACACCATACTTGGCAGCTGCCTGGGCCATCTTGTAGGTACCCAGCACATTGTTCTTGATTGCCTCATTGGGGCTGTCTTCCATCAGCGGTACATGCTTATGGGCTGCCGCATGGAACACCAGATCCGGATGATACAGGCTCATGATCTGGTTCACACGGTTGGTATTCCGGACGGAACCGATCAGAACCAGCAGATTCAGTTCCGGATGTTCTCTGTGAAGTTCCATCTGAATATCATAGGCATTATTTTCATAAATATCCAGAATGATCAGCTGGGCAGGATTGGCTCTTGCAATCTGCCGGCAGAGCTCACTGCCGATGCTGCCGCCGCCGCCGGTGACCAGAACCACCTTGCCGGACACATAGCCCACAATTTCGTCTGTATTAACACGGATGGGATCACGGCCCAGAAGATCCTGGGGATCCACATTACGCAGCTTGCTGACGCTGATATCGCCGTTCACCATCTGGTAAATACCGGGCAGGGTCTGCACCTCGCAGCCGGTGGTGCTGCAGATATCCAGGATCTCCTTCCGGGTCTTGGCGCTGCAGCTGGGAATTGCGAAAATGATCTTGCTGATCTTATACCGCTCCACCATGGCAGGGATATCATTGCGGTTACCCACAATGGGAATACCGCACAGCCGTTTGCCAAATTTCGTAGGATTGTCATCAATGACACAGACCAGATTATCCCGGATATACTCACTGCTGATAAACTCTGTCGCCAGGGCTCTGCCGGCATCACCGGCACCGATCAGCATCACATGTTTCATGCTGGACGCGTGAGCCATATGGGCCAGTTTTATCTGCGCCGTTCTGATAAGCCGGTAGGAAAAACGGATGCCCACCGAACACATGCAGCTCAGGATTAATCCGATCACACAGCTGGAACGGGGCATTGCCACACCATAAAAATGCAGTCCAACACCCATAGCCGCCAGCACACAGTAGGCGCCCAAGATCCGGAACACTTCAGAGGTTCCCACAAACACCCAGATGCTGTTATATAACCGGAACAGAAACAGTACCACCACCGTTATGGCGCACCAGATGCCGATGGCAGCAAGATAACCGTTCAGATGGACGCGGTCCATAAGATGGAAGTTAAAGTCATATCGTGCCCAGAGACCAAAGAAAAAACATCCCGCAGTTGCCACCACATCCAGCAGCATGATGATGATTACTTTGGAAAGCACTGAAAAATTCAGATTTTTATGTTTAATATGTGCCATTTTGTCACATCCCGACCATAATTCTTGGCAGAAGGCAGACTCCCACCAGCATAGTTCATATTATTATAACACATCCTGTCAGATTCAGCAAGGGTTAGTTTTATTTAAGACTTCATAGTAAAAAACAGAAAACCCACAGCAAAAGCTGTGGGTTTGATTTTTATCGGGAATGCTCCACGCAGTAGCGGACGATTTCCTCCATCTGGGGCATCTTTTTCAGCATATCCTTTGCAAGCGCGATCTGGCAGCGGGCGCGAACCAGGTTGTGGCCGGCATACTTGGTGTTGAAGTACAGATCTCCGTCCAGATAGTCTGCCAGGAACCGGGTGGCCAGTTCCGCGGTCAGAACAAAGCAGCTCAGAGCCAGTGTTTCCACCTCTGTCTCGGTAAGGGTACCTGCAGTCTGGGACAGGAAACCCTCGGCAAAGGCCCGGAACACGTCCAGATCCACACCTGCCTTTTCGTAGTCCTTGCAGTCCTCCTCCACGAAGTTCGCAGCAAAGCGGATGGCATCGCCAAAATCGTGGCCGATGAGGCCGGGCATAACGGTATCCAGATCGATAACGATCATGGCACTGTTGTCCACAGGGTGGAACAGCACATTGTTGATCTTGGTATCGTTGTGGGTAACACGCAGAGGCAGCTTACCTTCATTGTACAGATCCGTCAGTCTGCAGGCCAGATCCTGGACGCTCAGCAGATAGTCAATCTCCTCCCGGACTTCCTCGGCGCGGCCTGCCTTGTTTTCCTGCACAGCCTTGATAAAAGCCTCATAGCGCTTGCGGGTATTGTGGAAATTGGGAATGGTCTCATACAGGCGGCTGCTGTCAAAATCGGACAGATCCATCTGGAATTCGCCGAAGGCCTTGCCGGCATTGCACAGAATAGCGGGATCCTTAACAGAATTATAGGTAACAGACTTCACATAATTGGTCATCCGCCAGAAGTTGTCGCCGTCAATAACATAGGTCTTCCGGTCAGCGGTGTGGTGGAAATGGAGCGCGACCTTGCCGGGCTTCTTGTTGCGGATATGCTCCGTCACATGGTCGATATTATCCATCAGCGCAACAGGGTTGCGGAACGCATAGGTATTGACATTCTGAACCAGAAAAGACTTGGGACTGCCGTCCGCCAGTCGGAAATTCACTTTGTATGTACGATTCACATTGCCCATCTGAATGGTCTCATAGCCCAGGAATTCATCATAAATCCGGAACAGCTTACAGACCTCATGCAGCTTTTCATACAGTTCCATATCGTTCGTATCCTCTCGTAAAATGGCCCAATGGGCACACTTCTGTTTTTACAACGTTTTTTATTTTATACGATTTTTCTGTTTTTGTCAATCCGTATATAAATATCCGCATTTTTTCGATATTTTATCAGGGATTTTTATCCGAAACAGCCTGTATTTCAAGCATAAAACCCGATATGGATTTCCATACCGGGTTTTAAATTATACTTTCTGAGGAAACAGCTTTTCCATGGCCGCCTTTGCAGCCATCTGCTCCGCGCGCTTTTTGCTGCGTCCGCTGCCACTGCCCACCACAGCGCCGTTAAGAGACACTTCCACGTCAAACTGCTTGTCATGGTCGGGGCCGGACTGTCCCACCAGCGTATAGCTCAGCACCTGGTTCTTCTTCTGCTGAACCAGCTCCTGCAGAGCCGTCTTGTAGTCCATGTTGTTGGGCCGGCTCACCGGCACCTCCACCAGAATATACTGCTTCACAAACTGTTCCGCCGCTGCCAGACCGCCATCCAGGAAGCAGGCGGCAATCACGGATTCCGTGGCATCTGCCAGAATGGATTCCCGGCTGCGGCCGCCCAGCCGCTCTTCACCGTGACCCAGCATCAGGTGGGTGCCCAAACCGATCTTGTTGGCCACTGTAGCCAGGGTATGCTCACAGACCATATCTGCCCGCATCCGGGTCAGTTCGCCCTCGGGACGGTCAGGGAAGGTTTTATACAGATACTCCGCCACCAGCATACCCAGCACACTGTCTCCCAGAAACTCCAGCCGCTCATTGCTGAGCAGGCTGTTGTGCCAGCGTTCATTGGCATAGGAAGAGTGGGTCAGGGCATTCTGAAGCAGCTGGATGTTCCGGAAGGTATAGCCGATGGCGGCTTCCAGATCCTTAATCATTGACTGCCATCTCCTTTATCTTTGCCAGATCCTGTTCCAGCTGTTCGGTAAAATCTGCGTTTGCTGCATCCACCGCCTGACGGATAGCATTTCGGAAAGCCAGCACATCGGAAGAACCGTGTGCCTTGATGACGGGCTTCTTGATACCCAGGAACTGAGTGCCGCCAATCTCACGGTAATCCAGCATCTTCATCAGGTCACCTACACCGGACTTGCACAGCAGATAGCCGATCTTGCTGAAAACGCTCTTCTTGAACATCCGCTTCAGCAGGCTTCCCATGAACATTGCAGTGCCTTCGATGGACTTGATCAGCACATTGCCGGAGAAACCGTCGCAGACCACAACATCCACCTCACCCAGGGGAACACCTCTGGCCTCCACATTACCCACGAAGTTGATCAGGCCCTGTTCTCCTGCCAGCTGCAGCAGCCCATAGGCATCCTTCTGCAGCTGGCCGCCCTTGGAGTCTTCGGTGCCGATGTTCAGAAGGCCCACCCTGGGATTTTCCGTGCCGTAGGTCTTCTTGGCGTAGGCAGAAGCCACCAGACCAAACTGAAGCAGGAATTCAGGGGTACATTCCGCATTGGCGCCGCAGTCGCAGATGACTACCTTGTGACCTGCCTTGGTGGGCATGGCAGGAGCCATGGAAGCACGGCGGATGCCCTTCACCCGCTTGACGATCAGGGTGGCGCCGCTGAGCAGCGCGCCGGTGGAACCGGCAGATACAAAGGCATCGCCCTGACCTTCGGCCAGCATCCGCAGACCGATGATCATGGAGGAGTTCTTCCGCTTGTGGATGACCTTGCCGGGATCGTCGTGCATATCCACCACATCGTCGGCGTGGGCAATCTCCAGTCCCTGAGGCAGCGTTTCAATACCGTGCTTTTTCAGCACTTCCAGAATCTCCGCACCACGGCCAACCAGAGTAACTTCGGTATTGTACAGTTTGGCTGCCTCGATGGCGCCCAGTACAGGCGCTTCAGGAGCCAGATCTCCGCCCATGGCGTCGAGAATGATCTTCATACTTGCCACCTCTTTCTTTAAATACCGGCGGCAACCATCTCATCGATCACCTCAAGTGACCGGTTGGCAATCGCCAGATTCTTTTCCGCCTTCTTGCGGATCCGCTTCTCCAGAGGAGAAATGATGCTGAAATTAATATTCATCGGCTGGAAATTTTCCACCGTGGAATCGCTGATATAAAGGCCCAGGGCACCGATGGCCGTGGTCTTGGGGAAGTCGGGCGCTTCCCTTCCCTGCAGTCTGGCCGCCATGGCCACTGCTGCCAGGAAACCGGAAGCTGTGGACTCCACATAACCCTCCACACCGGTCATCTGGCCGGCAAATGCCACCATGGGATTGCGGCGGTCGGAATAAAACCGATCCAGCAGCTTGGGGCTCTGGAGGAAAGTGTTGCGGTGCATGACACCGTAACGGACAAATTCCGCATTGGCAAGGGCAGGAATCATGGAGAACACCCGCTTTTGCTCACCAAACTTCAGATGGGTCTGGAACCCCACCAGATTGAAAATGGTCTTTTCCGCGTTGTCCTGACGCAGCTGCACCACCGCATAGGGCTCTCTGCCGGTGTTGGGATCCACCAGACCAACAGGCTTCAGAGGACCGTAGCGCAGGGTATCGAAGCCCCGGCGGGCCATGACCTCCACAGGCATACAGCCCTCAAAGACATTCTTATCCTCGAAGCCGTGAACCTCTGCCTCCTGAGCTGCGGTCAGCTCCTGAATGAAGGCTTCGTACTGCTCCTTGTTCATGGCGCAGTTGATGTAGTCAGGGGTACCCCGGTCATATCGGGACTGCCACCAGGCAAGACTCATATCAATGGACTCCGCCGTCACCAGGGGGGCCGCAGCATCGAAGAAATGCAGATAGCCGGTCTCTCCGAAATAGGCCGCAATGGCTTCACTGAGAGCATCGGAAGTCAGAGGGCCGGATGCAACGATCACAGGACCTTCGGGGATCTCGGTCACTTCCTCTTCAATGACGGTGATATTGGGATGGTTTCTGACTTTTTCCGTCACCATCCGTGCAAAGCCCTCCCGGTCCACTGCCAGGCAGCCGCCGGCTTCCACGCGGGTGGCCTCGGCGCACTGCAGAATCAGGCTGCCGCAGCGGCGCAGCTCTTCCTTCAGAAGGCCAACGGCATTTTCCAACCGGTCGCCCCGCAGGGAATTGGAGCACACCAGCTCCGCAAAATAGGGAGTATGGTGGGCAGGACTCATTTTATGAGGTTTCATTTCATACAGCTGAACATCGATTCCGTGCTGTGCCAGCTGCCAGGCGGCTTCGGATCCCGCAAGACCCGCGCCGATTACTTTTACTGTCATTTATGCTTCCGCCTTTTTCTTTGCCTTTGCGGCAGTGGATTTCTTTGCCGCAGGCTTTTTCTCCGCGGTCTTCTTTGCCGTGGTCTTTTTCGCAGCAGTCTTCTTTTCCGCAGTCTTTTTTCCTGCGGAAGACTTCTTTGCGGCAGTTTTCTTTGCTGCCGTCTTCTTTTCAGCCTCTTCCCTGGCGCCGGGTTCGCCGGCAGGCTCTCCCTCGGTGCCCTCGGTGGCTGTTTTCTTTTTATAATAGCCCCGCTTGTCTTCCGGCAGGAACTTGGAGCAGGTCTCATTGACACAGAAGGGCTTCATACGGCCCTTTCCGGACTTCTTGAACATGGTAAAGCCACACTCGGGACAATCCTCCGCGGTGGGCACATCCCAGGTCATGAAGCCGCACTCGGCACCGGTTTCGCAGGCATAGTAGGCATAGCCCCGCTTGCTTTTGCGCTTGAGCATGCCGCTGCCGCACTTGGGGCACCGGCCGGGCATCCGCTCCACCAGCGCCTTGGTGTTCTTGCAGTCCGGGAAGCCGGGACAGGCCATGAATTTGCCGAACCGGCCCATCTTGATGACCATCTTCCGGCCGCAGAGTTCACAGACTTCGTCAGTCTCTTCTTCGGGCACCTTCAGACGGACTCCCTCCAGGGCGATTTCTGCTTCCTTCAGTTCTGCGCTGAAGCCACTGTAGAATTCAGCCAACAGCTCCTTCCAGTGCTGCTTGCCCTCTTCCACTTCGTCCAGCCGGTTTTCCATGTTTGCCGTAAATTCCACATCGATGATGTCATTGAACCGCTCCAGCATCAGACCGGTAACGATCTCACCCAGAGGTGTGGGCATCAGGCGCTTGTCCTGCTTGATGACATATTCCCGGTCCTGAATGGTGGAAATGGTGGCGGCATAGGTGGAAGGACGGCCGACACCCTTCTCCTCCATGGCCTTGACCAGCATGGCCTCGGTATATCGGGCAGGAGGCTGGGTGAAATGCTGTTCCTTCTTCATGCCGGTGGAAACAGCCTTCTCGCCCTCGGAAAGATCCGGCAGAGCAGAGCCCATCACTTCGCCTTCGTCATCCCGTCCCTCTTCATAGACCGCCATAAAGCCGCTGAACCGGATGCTCTGGTGGCTGGAACGGAACACATGTCCAGCACACTCAGTATCGATGGACACAGTATCATACAGGGCATTGGCCATCTGTGTGGCCAGGAAACGGCTCCAGATCAACTTATAGAGTTTGTACTGATCAGGGGTCAAGCTGCCGCGGATCCGCTCGGGATCCAGTTCCACATGGGAAGGCCGGATGGCTTCATGAGCATCCTGTGCACTGCCCTTGGTCTTGTAGGTGTGGAATTTTCCGTAATAATAGGATTCGCCGTAACGGCTGCGGATAAAGCCGGCAGCTGCTGCCATGGCCTCATCGGAGAGCCGCAGGGAGTCGGTACGCATATAGGTGATCAGACCCGTGGTGCCTTCGCCGGCAACATCCACGCCTTCGTAGAGCTGCTGGGCGATCATCATGGTCTTCTTGGGGGTAAAGCCCAGTTTCCGGGAAGCCTCCTGCTGCAGTGTGGAGGTGGTAAAGGGAGGGGGCGCCGACTTTTTCTTTTCTGCCTTCTTGACATTGGTGACCGTGAATTCCCTGCCGGCAATGTCATCCATCACTGCCTGGGTCTCGGCCTCATTTTCCAGTTCCCGCTTTTTGGGGCTGCCGTAATAGTGTGCCACAAAGGATCCCGGCTTGCCCACACGGTTGAGACTGACGTCCAGAGACCAGTATTCCCTGGACTCGAAGGCACGGATCTCGTTTTCCCGGTCCACCACCATTCTGGTGGCAACGCTCTGGACACGGCCGGCAGAAAGGCCCCGGCGGACCTTCTTCCACAGCAGGGGAGAAAGCTGATAGCCCACGATCCGGTCCAGAATTCTTCTGGCCTGCTGGGCATCCACCAGGTCATAGTCGATCTGGCGGGGATTTGCAATGGACTCCCTGACTACCTTCTGGGTGATCTCATTGAAGGTGACCCGGCGGGCCTTCTCGTCAGGAAGATCCAGCAGTTCTTTTAAGTGCCAGGAGATGGCTTCGCCCTCCCGGTCAGGGTCCGTTGCCAGATAGACGATATCCGCCTTACCGGATTCTTTCTTCAGTTCCCTGATCAGCTCTTCCTTGCCCCGGACAGGGATATAGTGGGGCTCGAAATTACCTTCCAGATCCACACCCATCGTGCTCTTGGGCAGGTCCCGAAGGTGACCCATACTGGCCCGGACGGTATAGCCGGAACCCAGGTATTTTCCGATGGTCTTCGCTTTGGAGGGCGACTCCACGATCACAAGATTGTTAAGATTGCCCATGAATATACTCCGTTTCGTTACTACTTTAAAGAAATGCGCTTTCCCGGAAGCCGTCGGATCACGCCCTTCAGTTCCAGCATGGTCAGCATCGCAAGCAGCTTGCCTGCGGTCATTCCGGTTTCGGCAATGATATCATCCACCAGCCGCTCCCCGCTTTTCAGAAGGGCGACTACAGATTCTTCCTCTGCCGACAGTTTCGGTAATTTATCATTTAGGTCAATATACGGCGAAGATTCCGCCTTGTCAATGACTTTTTTGTAACATTTTTCGCTGTCTGCCTGTTTTTTCTCCGGCATCCGGGGTTTCTGCGCCACCTTTGCGGCCTCTTTTTCCCCTTCCGGCACCTGCCGGATCTCATCGGGATAGACCGTCTGATGTGCCGGCGCAGTATCTTTGCGGATTTTATCCGGATACAGCGCCTGGTATTCACTGATCACATCCCAGCCGGAAAAAACAGGGATCGCGCCGTCCCGCAGCAACTGATTGCTGCCTGCCAGAGATGGAACATCGATGTTTCCCGGCACCGCGAACACATCCCGGCCCTGATCCAGCGCAAGCCTTGCGGTGATCAGAGCGCCGCTCTTTTCCGGCGCCTCCACCACCAGCACGCCGCAGCTGAGGCCCGCCATGATCCGGTTGCGTTTGGGGAAATGATAACCCAGGGGAGGCGTGCCCGGCGCGAATTCACTTATGATGCAGCCGTAATTCTCCGTATCCCGGAACAGCGCCCGGTTGGAGGGCGGATAGACAATGTCCGCACCGCAGCCCAGGACACCCACCACCGGCATTCCGGCGGTCAGCGCACCGGACATGGCCATGCTGTCGATGCCGCAGGCCATACCGGATACCAGAATTCCGCCGCAGCGGCCGATCTGATAACCCATCCGCTTGGCTGTGGTCAGGCCGTAGGCAGAGGCTTTCCGGGTTCCCACCACCGCAATCACGGGACTTCCGTCCAGATCCGGCAGCATGCCCTTGTAATACAGCACAGCCGGAGGATCCGGGATATTCTTCAGCCGGATGGGATACCCCGCATCCCGGATGGTCATAATATGAATCTGCCGGTTGTGGCATATTTCCAGGATTTTCTCCGCCTGAGTCAGGTCCTTGTCCGCAAGAGACTGTTTTGCCTCCGGGCTGATGCCTTCAATATGATCAAAAGCACTGCTGTCCGCAAAGTACATCTCCTCGGGATCCTGAAAATGCTGCAAAAGTCCCATCTTCATCCGGTCCGACAGACCGGGACGGTGGGCAAACCAGATCCAGTGTATCAGCATTTTCAGTCCTTCTTTCTACATTATAATGTGGTCATCTGCCACATGACGATGGATGCCGCCACCGCCGCATTCAGGGATTCGCAGTGGGCTGTCATGGGAATGATCAGTTCCGCATCGGCACTTTCCAGGATTTCCCTGCGGACACCCTGGCCCTCGCTGCCGATGACCACTGCCATTTTTTTCACATCCGCCCGGCGGATGTCGGAGGCTCTGTCGCTGAGGGCAGTTACCGCCACCGGAACACCCGATGCCCGGCAGCTTTCTGCAACCTCTGCCCAGGCAGCCTGCACCACCGGGGTGCGGAACACCGCACCCATGGAAGAACGGACCACCTTATGGCTGTAGGGATCGGCGCAGCCCTCCAGCAGCGCCACGGAAACACCCAGCGCATCTGCCGTCCGGAGCATAGTGCCTAAGTTGCCCGGATCCTGGATGCCGTCCAGCAACAGCATGCCGGGCTTTGCTTCAAACGTTGTTTTTTCCGGCAGACGGCAGAGGAACAGCGCCCCCTGAGGAGTCTGCATGGGGGAGAGGGATTCCATCACATCTCCCGGCACCCGGATCACCCGGACATGGCCGGGAACTTCCGCCTGAATACCGTCGGACAGGATCACCGTCTCCAGTCCGGGACAGTATTTTACAGCTTCCATCAGCAGTTTGGTGCCGTCGGAAACAAAGAGCCCTGCTTCCTCTCTGGCCTTTTTGGAGGTAAGCAGTTTTTTGACCTGCTGCAGCAGGGGATTTTTCCGGGATGTAATTCTCTCTTCCATCATAGCTTCTGCACCGCCTCCAGGGCATGGTTTTCGCCCAGCACCACCAGAATGTCTCCGGTCCGGATCAGATAGTCCGCACCGGGCGCCACATTTGTCTTTTTATCACTTTCCACGGCAATGATATTCACACCCAGTTTTGCACGGACATTCAGTTCCTTCAGGGTCTTTCCGATCCATGCTTTTGGGGCAGGTACTTCCAGAATACCGCATTCTTCGGACAATTCTATATAGTCCAGCACATTATGGGAATACAGACTTCTGCCCAGCCGCTGGGCATACTCCTGTTCCGGGATCACAACTTTGTGCACACCCAGTCTCCGGAGCACTTTCGCATGAATGCTGTCATGGGCTTTGCAGACAAGATAAGGAACATTCAGTTCCTGCAGATTCATGGTAATCAGCACGGATGCCGCCAGATCATCCCCGATGGCAATGATGGCGCAGTCAAAATCCTGAACCCCCAGTGCCCGGAGCACTTCTTTATCCTGGGCATCTCCCACCACGGCATGGGTCACATCATTGGCAACCTGCTGAACAAAGTCACTGTTTTTGTCAATAGCCAGCACTTCCGCACCCAGCTCGCAGAGCTGCCGGGCCACCGACTGACCGAACAAACCCAGACCAATTACAAGATAACTTTTCATATTTCCTCCTAACCGATCAGAAGACTGGTCTTCGCATACCGGAACCGCTCCTCTGCTCTGTCTCCAGCCAGGAATCCCAGGCTGATGGTCAGCACGCCGACACGTCCGAAATACATATACAAAATAATCAGAAGCTGGGCGGGGATGCTCAGGCTTCCTGTCACTCCTGCCGTCAGTCCCACCGTGGCAATGGCAGACACCGCTTCAAACAGCGCATCGGCAAAGCCAACGGACGATGTGGCACTGATAAAAACACCGCCGAAAAAGGAGAGCCCCAGCATGATCACTGCAATGGTCATGGCATCCAGCACCTGCGTTTCCGGGATCGTCCGCTTAAAAATACAGACTGTGTTTTTTCCCCGGGCTCTTGCCGTAATAAACAGCACCATAACAATAAAACTTACCGTCTTTATGCCGCCTGCCGTTGAACCGGAGGATCCGCCGATCAGCATCAGAACCATGGAAACTGCCTTGCCGCTTTCTGTCAGGAATGCCTGATCAAAGGAGGCAAATCCAGCCGTACGAAGCGTAACAGACTGAAACAGTCCGTTCAGAAGTTTGTCCGGAATGCTGAGCGAGCCAAGTGTACCGGGGTTGTTCCATTCCAGCAGACAGATCAGCAGCCATCCCACAAAGATCAGTCCCATAGTTGTGACCAGCACCAGTTTGGTATACACGGAAAAGCTTCGGAACTTCCGTTTTTCCGTAATTTCCTGCCAGACCAGAAAACCCAGGCCGCCCACTGTTACCAGTGCGCCCAATGTCAGCAGAACCACCGGATCCGACCGGAATACCGCCAGACTCGCGCCGGGTGTCATGCAGCCAAAAATATCAAAACCCGCATTGCAGAACGCGGAAACGGAGTGGAAAATACCCCATTTTAATGCTCTCATAAAACCGTATTCCGGCCAGAACCGCAGCAGCAGGATCACCGCGCCGATGCCTTCCACGGTAAAACTACCCAGAAGAACTGTTTTTTGCAGCTTCACGATACCATTCATATCGCTGACACTCAGTGCCTGGGCCATTACCAGCCGCTGCTTCAGGCCGATCCGGCGTCTGAGCAGAAACACCACCAGTGTCGCTGCAGACATGAATCCAAGGCCGCCGATTTCAATCAGGCAGAGGATCACAATCTGGCCGAACCCGCTCCACTGAGTCCAGGTATCAAACAGGGACAACCCTGTGACACAGGTGGCGGAGGTAGCGGTAAACAATGCCGGCCGGAAACCGCATGAAACGCCGCTCCGGGAAGCCACCGGCATTGTCAGCAATACCGTGCCAAGGAGAATGATTGCCGCAAACGCCAGTGCGATCACTTTGGCAGCACTCAGATTTTTGGGCCGACTCTTCATCCATACATCATACAGTCCGGATCGCCGTCTCATGCGGATCCTCCTTTCCTCAGGAAACACTTCCCCAAAATATTTGATTTATTATAATCAGCTTTTCTTTCTTTTGCAATACCCATTATCTCTTTCCTAAAATCCCGGTTGCATTTCCTCTGTATTTACGATATACTGTATAAATATATGGTATCAAAGGTTTCCAGGATTATAGGAATCCTGTTTCTTATGGTGCTGAAAACGGAAGCTTTCCGATTTTCATAATCTAACGTTAGCATCAGATAAAGGAGTAAGATAAATGCGCCATTCCCCATCTCTTCAGAGCAGAAATCCCGCAATGGATCTGATCCGCCTTACAGCCCTGTTCTGTGTTGTCTCTATCCATTTTTTTCTTCATACAACGTTCTATGATACCCCGGTAACAAATGCTGTTATGGCTGCGGCAACAATCATGCGCAACGGTTTTATGGTCTGTGTTCCCCTTTTCCTTCTGTTGTCGGGCTATCTTTTAAAGAACAGGACGGCATGCAAAAGATACTATGCCAAATTGGTTTACACCATTGTCATCTATGTTCTGGCCAGTTTCTGCTGCTCTCTGTATAGGAAACCCGTTATCTCTGATTTACATGGACTGGTATCCTATCTCGTCAATCTT
Organism: Oscillospiraceae bacterium; assembly: GCA_017555395.1. Classification (GTDB taxonomy): domain Bacteria; phylum Bacillota; class Clostridia; order Oscillospirales; family Oscillospiraceae; genus Faecousia. The sequence goes on from JAFZGL010000165.1 coordinate 22,440, forward strand.
TTCGATGGATTGTTAAATTACAGCATTGCCCCTTATGCCTGGTATGTTGAAATGTATATTGGTCTGTTCCTGCTAATTCCCTGGCTGAATATACTCTATAATGCACTTCAAACACAGCAGCAGCGACGTTATCTGATACTGACTATGTTGCTGCTGACCTCTTTCCCCGGTGTCTTGAATATCTATCGCTTCAACCCCTCTTGGTGGCTGAATCCTACCAGCAATCATTTCTACTACAAGCTTCTTCCAATGGCATGGATTGATTCTTTTCCCATCACATATTATTTTATTGGAGCTTATCTCAGAGACTATCCGTTGGCAGGAAGTACAAAGCGAACCCTGCTGTTAACCATGGGATTCTATCTGTTCAACGGTCTTTTCAATGTTTACAGATCTTGGGGATTGCCTCATGTTCAAGGTTACTGGCATGATTACTGTTCCCTCTTCATTGTCATTCTCTCCGTACTCATTTTCACAACGTTTACAAAATTTGATTACAGTAAATTTGGTGTTCGCACTATCCGTCTGATTTCACGCCTCTCTGAACTGTGTTTCGGTGCATATCTGGTCTCATGGATTTTTGATGACTGGATCTATACCCGTTTCCAGACAATTTTTGGAAATGTATTTCATCTGGAACACTACTTCCTGATCGTTCCCATTGTCTTCGTTTGCTCCCTGACCTTATCTGCGGTCATCAATACGTTCTATGACATTGGGGCAAATGTTATTGCACGGATATACCACCATTTTGCTCCGGTAAAAATTCATTCCGACTAACTTCTATATTACAAATATTCAGGAGAAACAATCATGGATAAAATTGCAGTTCTGATCCCCTGTTACAATGAAGCCCTGACAATCGAGAAGGTTGTCACCGACTGGAAGACCGCACTTCCCGAGGCAACCATTTACGTATACAACAACAATTCCAAAGACGATACCGCCGCCATTGCGGAAAAGGCAGGTGCCGTTGTCCGCAACGAATACAAGCAGGGCAAGGGCAACGTCATCCGCCGGATGTTCCGGGAGATCGATGCCGAATGCTATGTGATGGTGGACGGTGACGATACCTATCCCGCCGACTGCGCCCGGGAAATGGTGGACAAGGTGCTGAACCGGAAGGTGGATATGGTCATCGGCGACCGGCTCTCCTCCACCTACTTCTCCGAAAACAAGCGTCCTTTCCACAATCTGGGCAACACCGTTGTCCGCGGCAGCATCAACCTGCTGTTCAAGAGCGACATCAAGGACATCATGACCGGCTGCCGTGCCTTCAGCTATCAGTTCGTCAAGAGTTTCCCTGTTCTCTCCAAGGGCTTTGAGATTGAGACCGAGATGAGCATTTATGCCATCGACCGGAACATGTTCCTGGAAAACGTAGTCATCCCCTACCGTGACCGTCCTGAAGGCAGCGAATCCAAGCTGAACACCTATTCCGACGGCATCAAGGTTCTGCTGACCATCGCCAAGCTGTTCCGGGTGTACAAGCCTCTGGCCTTCTTCGGCATTATCGCCCTGATCCTGCTGCTGCTTGCCACCGGCTTCTTCATCCCCGTTCTGGTGGAATTCATCCGCACCGGCCTGGTTCCCAAGTTCCCCACCCTCATCGCCTGCGGCTTTGTGGGCATCGCAGCCATCCAGTCCTTCTTTACCGGCATGCTTCTGGAGAGCATCCGCCACAAGAACAAGCAGGACTTTGAAATGGACCTGATCCATATCCAGAACAACTTCAACCGCCTGAAGGGTGAATAAATGGAGCAGTTCAAGAAATTTCCCCGTTACTTCGGCGGCTTATGTCTGCGTGTCATCCTGGCAATTCTGGTGGGCATTCTCCTGCTGAGTGCCGTGTGCGCAATGCCCTCCGGAGCCATGGACAGAAATTTGCATGCTTCTGCAGACGTATTTGAAGCAGAGGGTATCTACCCTGTCCTGTTCCCATGGTGCAACAGCCGCCTGGACAGCACCACAGATGCTCTGATTCTGCTGATTTCCGCCTGCGACACAGATGATTCTCCGGTTACACAGGCAATGAGCGGTACATGGAATACCCTCTCCACCGCTGAGACTGCCAGCAATGTCCTTGCCCAGCACTATGGAGCAGGTGTTCCCTTTGACGGCTCAGAACCCTATTATCAGTACTGGCACGGTTATCAGGTGATCATCCGTCCGATTCTCTCTGTGCTGAACTATTTCGGTATCCGGATTCTGAACGGTATCCTTCAGACAGGTCTGCTGATCATTCTGTGTGTCCTGATGGTCCGATGCGGTATGCGGCGGTATATCCTGCCCTATCTGATTTCTGTTGCCATGCTGATGCCCGTGGCTCTGGCCATGAGTCTTCAGTTCTCCAGCTGCTATTATATTCTGACCCTCGGCAGCATCGCCATACTTCTGGCAAAAGATCATCTGGATCAAAAAGACGGTCTGATTTTTCTGTATATCGGTATCGCCGCCGCCTATTTTGACTTTCTGACCTACCCCGCCGCTACACTGGGTATTCCCGCGGTTTTCTACTGCTGTGTCCGGAAGGACTCCCCTGTCCGGGATGCTTTCTGCCGGGGCGTCAAGGTTTGTTTCGCCTGGGGTGTAGGCTATGGCCTGATGTGGGCGGGAAAATGGCTGTTTGGCAGCCTCATTTTGAGGAAGAATATTCTTGCCATTGCCTCCGATAAGGTCACAGAACGTTCCTCCGGTGACGGCAACATGCTCCATAACATCCATGCGGCACTGTCTGCAAACATCAAAACGTTCCTGCATACTCCCGTTACTGTTCTTGTGATCCTCTTGGCTGTGGTTTTCTGCATTGTCCTGCTGCGGCAGCTGTACAGAAAGCAGCAAACAGTCTGCCATGCCGCATCGGTCATTTTCCCCTTCCTGGTTCTGGCATTTGTTCCGGTCGCCTGGTATCTGATTTCCTCCCAGCATGCTGTAATCCATTACTGGTTTACCAACAAAGCGCTGATGGTATCCGTGTTCGCGGGTCTTGCCGCACTGGTAAAGGCTACCGAAAAAACAGTATAACAAAACCCGCCTGCTGAAAGCAGGCGGGTTTCTTTTACAGCATCGGCGCAAACAGCCGGAGAATATACTGTCCCAGCCGCAGCACCCGGGAACGGCCACTGCGATATTTCTCCGTCACTTCTTCACACTGAGAAAACAGTTCTTCAAAATCCCGGTTCATCTGTTCCACAGCGCGGCCGCCGTAGAGCAGCACGTTGTTCTCAAAATGCAGATACAAACTGCGGAAATCCAGATTGGATGTGCCGACGGATGCTGTCATACCATCGCATAGCATCTGTTTGGCGTGGCAGAATCCGGGACTGTACTCATAGATCCGGACACCCTGAGCGACAAGGCCGGCATAATAAGAGCGGGTCACTGCATAGATGATTTTCTTGTCCGGAACGCCCGGTGTGATGATCCGCACATCCACCCCCCGTTTGGCCGCCAGGCCCAGGGCATTGGTCATCTCGTCGGTAATGATCAGATAGGGTGTGGTCACATACAGTGTTTTCTTCGCCTCATAGGCAAGGTTGAGATAGACGCTTTCCGCCGTCCGTTCTTTCTCCAGCGGATTGTCCTCATAGGGCTGTACAAATCCATCCCCCTGAACCCTGTGGCAGACCTCCAGATAGGGGTGCCCCGGTTCCTGTTCCCGGGTACAGGCATTCCAGATCTCCAGGAAAGCCGCTGTCAGACTTCTGACCGCCTCACCCTCCAGCCGGATGCCGGTATCCTTCCACCTTCCATAGGTAATCTTGCGTCCGAAATATTCATCCGCCAGATTGAATCCTCCGGTATAGCCCACCTTTCCGTCAATGACTGTGATCTTCCGGTGGTCCCGGTGATTCATAAACAGGTTCAGGAACGGCACCGCCGGATTGAACACCGTACAGCGGATGCCGGCATCCGACAGGCGCTTGGCAAACAGCAGATTCACATAGCCCACGCTGCCCACATCATCATACATAAACCGGACATCCACACCCTGCTGAGCCTTTCGGATCAGGATATCCGCAATCTCCCGGAAACCGGAATCACCGGATACAATGAAGTATTCCATAAAAATAAAGGACTCGGCTTTTTCAAGATCCCGCTTCATGGCTTCAAAGGCCTGCGCCGCTTCTGCGTAATAACAGGTATCCGTATTTTCATAGACAGGGCATCCTGCCCGGGTCTGCAGGTATCTGCTCAGACCCGCGCCCGGAAGATCCTGCTGCGTCAGCTTTTCCATGGTTTCCCGACTGTCCGGCAGGCAGGGACGGGTGGTTTCCCGCACAGATCTCATCCGTCTGCCGATGCCTCCGATATCCCCGAACACACCAAACATCAGGCAAAGGCTGAGACCCATCACCGGCAGTGCCAGAATCAGCATGATCCAGGGCATTTTATAGGCTGCGTTGTAATACTGGCTGTTGATACGCAGAACCACCAAAACCGCCAGAATTCTGGTAATGGCTGCAATCCATGGATAGCTTTCATTCAGCACCAGCACTGTCAGCAGGATCCATCCCACCTGCAGTGCCAGGGACGCCGCCACAAAAGCTGCACGGAGCACCGAATTTCCCAAATGCGGTTTTCCTTTTGCGTGCATACCGTATCTCCTCCTTTTGGATATCTATTATAAGTCGAAAAAACGGAAAATCCAGCAAAATCCTTTTTTGTAACAAAAAGTATACAATTTCGCAAAAACAGCGCATACCGATTCCGGTATGCGCTGTTGACAATTCGTCTTAGGCCAGATTCACCAGGCCCAGGGAAATGGCACTGTATTCCACTTCCATGGGGTACTGGGCAGTGATATCCGCCATCAGAGCGTTGGTCTTTTCAGACACCAGATCCTGACGGGAATAGTACTCCCAGATGGGGGTGCTCTTCACGAAGTACATCAGGTGGTAGCCATAGGTGGTCTTGACGATGCCGTTGTGGCCGGGAACCCGCTTTTCATCAAAGCACCAGGCGTCAAACTCAGGCACCATCTGACCCTGCTGCACATTTTCGTACAGACCGCCGTTGTCCTTGGAGCCGGGATCCTGAGAATAGACCGCAGCCATGGCCGCAAAGCTCTCCTCGTCGCACTCGCCCTTGGACCAGGCATTCATGATTTCCCTGGCCTTGGATTCGCAGGCTGCCCACTCCGCATCGGTATAAACAGTGGCACCGGACTCATCGGTGGTGCCGCCTTCGGGAACAAAGAGCACATGCCGGACATCCACGAACTTGCCTTCCCTGGTGATGCCGCTCTCTGCGTAGCTTGCTTCATGCTCCGCATAGAAAGTCTCCAGTTCCTCCGCAGTGGGGTTGATCTTGGCGACTTCTGCATCATAGTACAGGTTGCCACGCATCAGCAGCTCCTGGAAGTAAATATAATCCTCCACAGCTGCGCCGGGACCGATGTTGTGCTTCAGCAGATCCTCAACAGATTCCAGACCGTAGTACTCCGCATTGGCCTGCAGATTCTCCTCGATGCCGTCCAGGAAAGCCTGTTCCTCCTTGGACAGTTCCATTTCTGCTTCCCTGGATTTCTCTGCCAGAGCGCAGTAGTTGCGCCAGGTGGTCAGTGCTTCCTTCAGGAAGAACTGCTGCCAGCTGCCGCTGCCGGTCAGGGCACAGACCTGCATATCCAGAGGCTGGGTATAGTCCAGAACACCGTAATACATCATCTGATTGCCCCATTCGGAGGACAGGAAGCTCTGAACCTGCATCCAGTAGAATGCCTGGAGCTGACCGTTGGTCAGGGTGTGCTCACCGATGGTGGCAACCACAGTATCCGCATTGGCTGCAGCTTCCTCATCCGTGACGGTGTAGGTACCCTTGCAGGTCTCATCATCGGGATTGCCGTCGGCAGGGATGGTGGGTACAGGAACGGTCTCGGGCGCTTCCGTCAGTGCGGGGGCTGTCTCTGCGGCAGGAGGCACCTCACCGGTACCGCCCATCAGCAGGGCAATGATCACAGCGATGACCACCACAATGGCACCGATGACCAGAGCCATCTTGCCGGGGGTTGCCTTCTTCTCTTCAGCCTTGGGTTCCTCTGCGGGAATTTCCTCAGCAGGGGCTTCAGAGGAAGCTGCCTCCTCAGCGGGAGCTGCTTCCTCGCCGGGTACTTCGGCGGAAGCTTCTTCCTCAGCAGGTGCTTCGGCAGGAGCCGCTTCCTCGGTGGGAACTTCGGTGGCAGGTGCTGTTTCTTCAGTGGGAACAGGTTCTGCAGCAGGAACGGTTTCCTCCAGACCCTCTTCCAGATTCTTTTCATTTTCCATATGGTTTTCCTCATTTCTCCCCAAATCGGGGAATACATCAACTGGGTTAGTTTACCACGGTTGTTTTTTAATTTCAAGATAAAACACAGATTGTTTACAAACATTTATCCTTCCCTTCGCTCTTGAAAAAATCCGGAATTCATGCTATTATTTATAGTTGAGATATTATGTACCGTGGTGCGCCGCGCAGCGGATCAGAATCACCTGATTGCCTGCGGCAATCACACATTAGTTTGGTGGTGCGCCGCGCAGCGGATCAGAATCATCTGATTGCCTGCGGCAATTGCACTGCAGTTTGGAGGAACCCCCATGAGCAACAAGACAACCGTTATTTCCGAAGCGCAGCTGAACACCCAGTTTGCCTTCTGTGATAGAATCGCCGATTTGTGGCGCATCGAAGGCCGCACTCCCACTGCCTATGTGGAAACCTACGGCTGCCAGCAGAATGAAGCCGACTCCGAAAAGATCCGGGGTTACCTGACCCAGTGCGGCTATGCCATTCAGAAAGAGGCCGAGGGTGCCGATGTGGTGGTGATGAACACCTGCGCCATCCGGGAACATGCCGAGCAGCGTGTCTTCGGCAACCTGGGCGCCCTGACCCACACCAAGCGCCGCCACCCCGAGCAGAAGATCTTCCTGTGCGGCTGCATGGCCGGCGAGACCAAGGTCTCCGACCGGATCAAGAAGAGCTACCCCTATGTGGACGGTGTATTCTCCACCCACCACCTGTGGCAGTTCCCCGAGATCCTGTTCAATGTCCTGACCCGCAGGAAGCGGCAGTTCTATGTGGCCGACGAACCCGGCTCCATCGCCGAGGGCATTCCCCATGTACGGGATTCCGAGCTGAAGGCCTGGGTCTCCATCATGTACGGCTGCAACAATTTCTGCACCTACTGCATCGTCCCCTATGTCCGGGGACGGGAGCGGAGCCGCCTGCCGGAGGATATTCTGAAGGAATGCCGGGAACTGATTGAATCCGGCGTCCGGGACATCACCCTGCTGGGTCAGAATGTCAACTCCTACGGCAAAGATCTGAAGATCGGTGTGGACTTTGCCGATCTGCTGGCTGCCATTGCGGAAATCCCCGGTGAATTCATGATCCGCTTCATGACCAGCCACCCCAGAGATGCCAGCACCAAACTCTTTGACACCATGGCAAAGTATCCCAAGATCGCCAAGCAGCTGCACCTGCCCTTCCAGTCCGGCTCCAGCCGTGTGCTGAAGGCCATGAACCGCCACTATGACCGGGAAACCTATCTGGAAAAGGTACGTTACGCCAAGTCCGTCATGCCCGATCTGGTGCTGACCTCCGATGTTATCGTTGGTTTCCCCGGCGAGACCGAGGAAGAATTCGAAGAAACCATCTCCCTGATTCAGGAAGTGCACTATGACTCCCTGTTTACCTTTATCTTCTCCCCCAGAACCGGCACTCCTGCCGCTTCCATGGAAGATCCCACCCCCAAGGCCGACAAGAGCCGCCGGTTTGATAAACTCTGCACTGTTCAGAACGGGATCTCTGAACAGATCCATGAAGCCTATATCGGCAGGACCATGCGCTGCCTGGTGGACGGCAAGGATAAGGATCTGCTGACCGCCAGAACCGAAGGCGGCAGACTGGTTCGTTTTGAAGGCTGCGACAGCCTCATCGGTACCTTCCAGGATCTGACCATCACCGGATGCACCACCTGGAGCCTCACAGGAAAAATGCAGAATGCATAATGCTGAATGCAGCATTCTCTATTCCCCAATTTTTACAATTCATCCGCAAAGCGGATACCATCATTTTGCATTTTGCATTCCGAATGATGCATTATGCGGTAAAGGATAGATAGTATGGCAAAACCTACCAAAGAACTCACCCCCATGCAGCGGCAGTACCATGCCATCAAGGACCAGAACCGGGACTGCATCCTGTTCTTCCGGCTGGGTGACTTCTATGAAATGTTTGACGACGATGCCAAAGTCGCTGCCCGTGAGCTGGATCTGACCCTCACCACCCGGGACCGGGGCAAGCCCAAGGAAGAGCAGACGCCCATGTGCGGCGTTCCCTACCACAGTGTGGACTCCTACATTGCACGTCTGGTACAGAAGGGCTACAAGGTTGCTATCTGTGAACAGATGGAGGATCCCGCCACTGCCAAGGGTATCGTGGAGCGGGAGATCACCCGGATCGTCACCCCCGGCACTGTCACCGAAAGCTGCATGCTGGATGAAAACCGGAACAACTACATCGGCTGCATCTATGGCGAAGGCGGCAAATACGGCCTGAGCTTCTGCGATGTATCCACCGGTGCATTTTTTGTCACCGTCTGCTCCGATCCCCAGAATGTGGCCTCTGAACTGGGCCGCTTTGCTCCCAGTGAAGTGATCCGCTATGGCTCCAGCGTGGACAAAGAGCCCATCGAGGACGCCATCTTCCGCCGCCTCAGCTGCTGCGTCAACGAGGGCAGAGCCGAGGATTTCCGTCTGGAAACCGCGGAAGCCACTCTGGAGTCCCATTTCAATGCCACCATTGCAAATTTAGGTCTGGCCGGTATGCCTGCCGCCGTCATCTGTGCGGGCAGCCTGCTGAAGACCCTGCTGTTCATTCAGAAAAACGATCTGGCCCACATCCGGGAGCTGCAGTACTACACCACCGGACGGTTCATGGAGCTGGATCTGGATGCCCGGAGAAATCTGGAGCTCACTGAAACCATGCGCTCCAAGGAAAAGAAGGGCACTCTGCTGTGGGTGCTGGACAAGACCCACACTGCCATGGGCGGAAGACTCCTGCGCTCCTGGCTGGAAAAGCCTCTGCTGGATGCTGCTGAGATCACCCGCCGCCACGCCGCCGTGGAGGAACTGGTGGACTCCGTCATCATCCGTGGCGAACTGGAAGAAGCACTGCGGGATGTGACCGATCTGGAACGTGTCATGACGAGAATCGTCACCGGCACCGTCAACTGCAGAGACCTGCTGGGTCTGGCAAGAGGTTTCCGGGCACTGCCGGAAGTGAAAAAGCAGTTGAGTCAGTGTGATTCTCCCCTGCTTCGCAAGCTGGAGCAATCCATCGATGCCCTGACCGACTGCGCTGATCTCATTGAAAATACCATTGTGGACGAGCCTCCTCTGACCGTCCGGGAAGGCGGTATCATCCGTCCCGGCGCCAATGAGGA
>JAFZGL010000166.1 GCA_017555395.1 Oscillospiraceae bacterium
AACATTCCAGACCACACCGTCCAGAGTGGAACGTGCCATTCGACACGCCATCGAAGTGGCATGGGACAGAGGCGACCTGGACACTTTGCAAAGATTTTTCGGCTATACCGTCAGCAATACCAAGGGAAAACCTACGAATTCGGAATTCATCGCCCTTATCGCTGACAAATTGCAGCTTCAGCTGAAAGGCGGCGAAGTTGTCAATTTTTGATCGCGCCGCAACCGAAAACTGGCAGGGATATTAATCTGTAACAGAAAAAGCTCCCGATTCATCCGTTCGGCAGAACCGTTGAATCGGGAGCTTTGATTATTTAATGTTCACCGGAACTTTCAACCCGGATGATGCTGTCTGCATCATAGTATCTGGCGATGGCCACATTTGGCCATTCGTTGCTGTTCAGACTCAGATCACCCCAGGCATTGTAGCCGCAATATGTATTGGCGCCAAATATACAAGGGATCTCAATATCGCGGTCTCCGTTTTCCAGAGATGTTTCGATGATGGCAACACGTTCCTGGAAAGCGTTGGTTATATACCTCAGTTCGAGAAAAGCGTGTACATAGGTGCCGGCAAAGGACAGCAGCAAAGAAATAATAATGATGGTCTTGCCGACCCTTGCAGAAATACCGGAAAGATCCGGTAGACAGCTGAAATTACAGACTGCAATCAGCAGCAGAATAATGGGGCCGCTCCATGTCCGTTCCGGGAAGCCGGGGGAGACAATCATGGAATACACGGAGCCCAGAAAGCCCAGCAGATAAATCAGGAAAACACCCCAGCCATCCAAAATTTTCAGACATTTTTTGGGGGTGAGATCCGTCAGCAGATGGCGCTTCTGGAACAGGTATACGCAGACCAGTGCCATCAGAATCAGGAGAATTGATTGGGCATATACCACCAGCCAGGTAGAGTGGATGATGAGATTCTTACACCACATTATGATTCCGCCGCTGCCGCCAAGATGAGACAAACGCTTTGCAGTACCGGGGGCAGTCAGCATAAGAAAACATCCGATGACTGCGCCAATGCAGCAGGAGATATTCCATGCGCGGATTTTCATGGATCGTACATGAAAGAGAATCATATATGCGATCAGCATGGCAATCATGGCCACGGATGTGTTTTCATTTGTCCATCCGGCGAGGATTCCCAGGAAGAAGAAAACCACAGCTGCAAAGATACCGGAAAACAGGGAGGAGAAAACATCCTTGCCATCGGCCTGCAGCCTGTAGGGGATCATAACACACAAAACAATCAGAATACCGTACTGATAATTGGCTGCGCCCGTCGTCCATAAATAACTTTGTCCAAAATCCGGTGTTTCCAGAAAAAGCAGCATGGCAATAATAGAAAAACGCGATAGGGAGAAATTCCGGAACGTACCGCAGGCATGAAAATAGATCAGGAACAGAAGGGCCAGCGTGGCAACAGAGTTAACAATATCGAAGGTAGTTTTTTCTATCATCAGGAAAAACTGTGCCAATGTATGGGTGACAATTCTTCCGTTTACATTGTGGTAATGTGCCATCTGGGAGGGGAGAATTTGGCGGATGGATGTGATTCGCTCGTCAGTCAGAAAAGAAAAGGAGTAGGAATAATCATCTGCAAACATGGGCATGAAGTGGTTTAACACAAACAGCAGCGCCACAATCAAAATGGAAATGGCGATAATTGCAAATGCCTTATACTGTTTTGCGGAAAAGGCAGATCTTTGTAACATATATATCCTCCTATACATGATTGTTAATATTATACCGGGAGACCGGCAGTATTTCAAGAACTTTTCCGATCCGGAAACAGGCAGGCGTATTTTCCCTGTTTTTTTCGGGACCAGGAAAGGAATGTTGAAATCGGAGGGAAAAACTGGTATAGTGAAGGCAGTAATCACAAAGAAAAGGGGGGAAGACAATGCAGATTGAAGCAAAGACCGTAGATGAATCCCGGGTGGAAACTGTCCATATTGTACGTCCCAACCATCTGAACGGCGCAAACCGCCTGTTTGGCGGTATTCTGATGCAGTGGATCGACGAGGTGGCGGGTATTGTGGCAAAGCGGCACTCCAATTGCAATGTTACCACAGCCTCAGTGGATAATCTGACCTTTCTCCACGGTGCCTATCAGAATGAAATGGTGGTCATCAAGGGAAAAATGACTTGGGTGGGTTCCTCTTCCATGGAGGTGTGCGTGGATACCTATGTGGAAAATCTTCACGGCGAACGGGACCGGATCAACAATGCCCACTTTATGATGGTTGCCCTGGATGAAAATGACAAACCCGTAAAGGTTCCCCGGCTGATCCTTCAGACAGAGGATGAGCATCTGGCCTGGGCCCATGGCGAAGAACGGCGCAGAATCCGCAACCAGCGCAGAATAGACAAGCTGGATGGAATTTAAATGAAAAAACACCAGGGGATTTTCCCCTGGTGTTTTTGGTTACAGCTTGATAACGCCCAGTGCCTGCAGCAGCAGAAGCGCCAGCAGGACAGGGGTGATATACTTGACCATCACAATATACAGCTTTTCCCGGCCGAACGCTTCGCCGTTGCGCTTGACTTCGTCGATGACAGTCTTGGGCTTTGCGATCCAGCCGATGAAAATACAGGTGGCGATGGATACCACAGGCATCAGCACATAGTTGCTGATGTAGTCCAGAATGTCCAGGATCTGGGCGTTCTTTCCGGCGGGAGTGTTGGGCAGGATGGCTTCGAAATAGAGCACATTGTAGCCCAGGCATACTGCGATGCCCATGACCAGAGTCACCAGGGAGACAGACAGGACGGCCTTTTTTCGTTCCATCTTAAACTGATCCATGACACAGGAAGTGATGGCTTCCATGATGGAAACAGAGGAGGTCAGGGCGGCGAAGGCAACGGTCAGGAAGAACAGGATGCCCACAGCGGTACCGATGACAGTACCCATTTCGCCAAAGACCTTGGGCAGTGCGGCGAACATCAGCGCGGGGCCGCTGGCGGACATGCCCTCCCGGCCCATGAAGGTATAGACCGCGGGGATGATCATCATGCCGGCCAGGAATGCCACGAGGGTATCGAACAGCTCAATCTGGTTGACAGACTTGTTCAGGTCGGTATCCTTTTTGACGTAGGAGCCGTAGGTGATCATGATGCCCATGGCCACGCTGATGGAGTAGAACAGCTGTCCCATGGCATCAGTCAGAACCACCAGGAACTGCTTCAGGGTCATGCCGTCAAAGTTAGGTACCACATAGACCAGGAAACCCTGCAGACCGGTACGGGTCACACCGGCGCTGTCGGTATGGCGCAGGAACAGGGAGAAAACAGCAATGCCCAGGATCAGGATCAGCAGAATAGGCATCAGAACCGTGGAGAGCCGCTCGATGCCCTTGTTCACACCACGGTAGACAACAAACAAAGTGGCACCCAGGAACAGGATGAACCAGAAAATGGGACTCCACTGGGCGGTGATAAAGCCGGTAAAATAGGTATCGGCAACAGCGTCCATACCGTTTCCGGTGAGATAGACAAACAGATATTTCAGAACCCAGCCGCCGATGGCGCAGTAGTAGGGCAGGATCAGCACCGGGATCAGGCAGGCAATGGGGCCAACCCAGCCCAGCTTGGGATGAATGACCTTATAGGCAGTCAGGGGGCTTTTGCCGGTCTTGCGGCCGATGGAGATTTCGGTGATCAGCAGGGTGAAGCCAAAGGTCAGCGCCAGGATCAGATAGCAGACGAGAAACAGTCCGCCGCCGTCCTTGGCAGCCAGATAGGGAAAACGCCAGATATTGCCCAAGCCAACGGCGCTGCCGGCAGCGGCCAGAACAAAGCCCAGGGAGCCAGTAAAGCTGCCACGGTTTTGAGTTTCTTTCATGGTGAATACCTCCGGGTAAGAATAAAAATCAGTAAAACAACTGTTCTTGACACATGGAATAGTGTACACCTATGAAAGAAAACTTGCAAGTGTTTTTTCTTGAAATCCCTATATTTTTTACGAAATACAAAAAACCGCGCCTGATATCAGGCGCGGTTTTCAATGTTGGTTATCGGGCGAGGCTATTGAGGAAGATATTCCGGCGGTTCATGGCGGTCAGACACTTTTCGCAGTGGTAATCTGTCCGGAACAGGATTTCCGGAGCACCTTCCGCACCGCCGCCGCAGCGGACACAGGTGGGGATGGATGTGACCTTGGGTTCATAGATCCAGTAGTACTGGCCTGCCTCTCTGATGCTGTTCTGGGAGTGATTGTCCTGTGCATGGCGCTGAATGCGCTTGTAGTTCAGCAGATTGGAATCCCGAACCACATAGTTTCCGTCATCGGTAAGCTCAATCATGGCGATGTAATGACCGCCCCGGGTCCAGTAACCAGCCCACTGCAGAGAAACCACAACCTGCCCGTTGCACAGGGCCTGTTTCATCTCCGGCCAGCTGTGGCTGCGGTTCTGAAGATGGAAACCCAGTTCCGCAGGGGTGTCGTCGAACATGACGATCTCAGAGCCGCGGATACCGCAGTAATAGCCATAACGGGCAGCCAGTTCGGCGGGAGTCAGCTCATCGTCTGCCAGGTAGCTGGCTACCATGGCCAGGGTGGTGATGCCGCAGCCGTGGGTGCTGACTTTGTAGTTGCCAAAGGGGGCGTCGGGATAGTCCTGCTGCAGGTACAGGGGCATATCCGGGAAACGCTCATGGGCCACATCGGGATACAGGAGATCAGAGAGAGTCACGAAGGATCCGTTGTCCTCCGCGCTGCCCAGCTTTACAGCGGAGTAGTCGATTTCACGGGGATACTTCTCCAGCGCGCTGTGCACCAGATCCTGATACAGGGAATGGAGCAGACGGTTTTCTGCGTCGGCATAACGGTTTTCGGTGGCAGAGGAGAAGAACATAATGTGCCAGCCGTCGGCAGCCCGGATGATCTCCCAGTCGGCGTGCTGACGGACATCATCAAAGCACCAGGCATCCAGCTCCGGCAGCAGCTGACCGGGCTGAAGATTCACATACAGACCGCCGTTGGCAGCAGAACCGGGATCCTGGGAATAATTCTTTGCGGTTTCGGAGAAACGGGATTCCGGTATACTGGTGGTGGTAAACTGAGAATACTTGGTCTTATTTACGGCCTTCCGCCAATCATCAGCTACTTTCTTGGCCTTTGTTTCACAGCGGGCCCAGGCATCCTCGTCAGCGGTGACGGTGCCGTCGGCCGAGATTTCCGCTGTTTCGGGGATCAGCAGAATGTGACGGATGTCCACGGTTTTGCCGTCAGTTTCTGCATCAGCGGAGATATGTGCTTCGATTTCTTCCCGGGTGGGCTCGAAGTAATAGCCCATTTCCGTAAAGTACATATAGGCAAGGTTGGCAGTGTGGGTGTAGCTGATCAGATCCCGGCCTTTTGCACCGGCACCGGCGATTGCTGCTGCCATGGCATCGGTATCACCGAAGCCGCTGTCGGCAGCCAGAGCCTTCAGGGTTTCGGGAACGGCATCCAGATAGGCCTGGTGAAGCCGGTTGGGCTTGTAGCTGTCGCTCCACTGATAGAGCACTTCGGTGGCAGGCATTCCGGTCATGTATTCTGCCCGCTTTGCTTCATCGGGATTGTACTCCGGGTCATAGGAGGGAACACCTTCCTGCTGGCTCATCAGCGCCAGTGCCTGCTGGGCATGCCAGGTGTTCAGTGCCTTGCGCAGGAAATACTGCTGCCAGCTGTTGACAGAATCATCAATGGGACAGGGTTGGATATCCAGAGGCTGGCTGTAATCCGGCTGATCCTGGGAATCGGAAGCCCGGTGGGCAGCCACTTCCAGCCAGTAGTAGATCTGAAGCTGGGAATTGGTCAGGTTGGCACCCTCCATGGTGGCAACCACGGTATCCTTTGCGGCGATGATCTCGTCATCGCTGACGGTATAGGAACCCTTGCAGGTTTCGTCATTGGGATTGCCGTCGGCGGGGACAGTGGGGCCGGGATCGATAGGAGCAGTCGGTTCTTCGGGAGTTTTGCCGCAGCCGGCGAGTCCTGTCAGAAGAGCCAGGCCCAGAAGCAGGGCGATGAGTCTGCGATACATATTGATTCATCCTTTGGTTAATGTTTTCTATACTTTATCATGGTTTTTCCGCTTTTTCAAGGGTCAGACAATCGATCATTTTCCTTGCTTTTCCGCGTGCAATGCAGTATAATCCAAAAAGAGAATACATACCATACCAAGGAGGAACAACCATGGAAAACGAAAACATGATCCCTGAAGAAGAAGTCAGCATTCTGACCCTCACCGATGAGAACGGTGCAGACGTGGAATTTGAATATCTGGACTGCATCGAGTACGAAGGCAAGGAATACCTGATCCTGCTGCCCGTGGAGGATGAGGCTGCCGAGATCGTCATTCTGGAAGTGGAGCCTGTGGACGAGGAGAACGAGAACTACCTGGCCGTCACCGATGAGGCTGTTCTGGATGCGGTCTACGCCATCTTCAAGGACAAGTTCCAGGACGTTCTGGAGTTCGAGGACTAAAACATGGAAGGCTCTCCGTCAGGAGAGCCTTTTTTGGAGGAGATACCATGAATGAACAATTCCTGCGGACGGCCATGCTGCTGGGTGAGGATGCGGTAACCCGGCTGCAAAACGCCCGGGTGGCAGTGTTCGGCATCGGCGGTGTGGGCGGATATACCGTGGAGGCGCTGGCCAGATCCGGCATCGGACAGCTGGATCTCATTGACAGTGATACCGTCAGTGTTTCGAATATCAACCGCCAGATTCTGGCTACCCATTCCACCGTAGGCATGCCCAAGGTGGAGGCGGCAAAGGCACGGGTGCTGGACATCAATCCGGAGTGCTGCGTGCGTACCCATCAGGTGTTTTACACCCCGGAGACGGCACACCTGTTTGATTTTTCAGAATACGATTATATTGTGGATGCCATCGACACCGTCACTGGAAAACTGGCGCTGGTGCAGCGGGCCGTGGAGGCCAATACGCCCATCATCTGCTGCATGGGCACCGGCAACAAGCTGGATGCTTCGGCCTTCCAGGTGGCGGATATTTCCAGAACCTCCATGTGTCCCCTGGCCCGGATCATGCGAAAGGAACTGGGAAAGCGGGGCATCAAGCACCTGAAGGTGGTCTATTCCCAGGAGGAAGCCCTGTCCCCCACCGGCTGGGAAGAGGAGGCCGCGGCCCTGGGCAAGCGGCAGATCCCCGGCAGTGTGGCCTTTGTGCCCGGTGCGGCGGGACTGATCCTGGCGGGAGAGGTCATCAGGGATCTGGCACGGAATTCATAACAATAACACCCCGCATCGATACCAATGGATATCGATGCGGGGCAGTGCATGTTTGACATAATTCATTATCCGATCTTGGTAAAAAAGATTGCCTTTTGCGCCGATACCGGATATACTGTATTTGTTTGGAAAGAAAGACAGAAAGGGATCGAAGTCAATGAAAAAAAGTAAACGACAACAATAAGCTTGCGATTCAGATGCTGGTGGCTATGGTTTCCGGTATCGTCGTGGGACTGGGATTCATGGCAATCCGTGAAAATGCGGGTACTGACAGTGCACTGTGGTCCGCGCTCAACAGCCTGCTGTTCCAGAACATCTCCGCTACCGGCGGTGAAAGCGCACTGGGCCTGTTCTACATTGGTGGTCAGCTGTTTATCCGTGCCCTGCAGCTGGTCATTGTCCCCATGGTGTTCTCCTCTGTGGTTATGGCCATCTGTGAGATCAATGAGGCCCGTACCCTGGGCCGTATTGCCGGTAAGACGATTGGCTGGTTCATGATGACCACCACCATCGCTCTGGCACTGGCCGGCACGATTGCGCTGGTATGCTTTAACATGGGCATGTTCCATGTGGAGGTGGAAGGTCTGGCTACCGCGTCCGGCACCACCGGTTCCAATCCGCTGCTGGTTATCCTGAATATCATTCCCAGCAACGTTGGTGCTACTTTCAGTGTCAATAATTCTGTTCTTGCGGTTGTATTCATTGCCGTTGTTGTCGGTCTGGGCATCAACACCCTGAACCTGGGCAAGGAATGCACGATCTACCGCCTGTGTGACGAGACCAGCAAGATCATCGTGGTGTTCCTGAACTTTGTTGTCAAGAAGTTCGGCCCGGTTGCCATCTTCATGCTGCTGAGCAATACCTTCGCTACTTACGGAATTGACTATCTGAAGCCTGCTGCCATGTACGTGGTTCTGACTGTGGCTTTGCTGCTGGGCTACCTGTTCATCGGTTACCCCCTGTATGTCGCTCTGGTGATCAAGCAGAACCCCATCATCTTCATCAAGAAGATCTTCAAGGTTGTTGTTTTTGGTTTTTCCACTTCTTCCAGTGCCGCAACACTGCCTCTGAATCAGGACACCACCACCAAGGAACTGGGTGTTGATCCTCAGATTGCTTCCTTTGTCCTGCCCCTGGGCATGACCATTAACATGGATGGTACTGCCATTATGCAGGTTGTTGCAACGCTGTTTGTTGCCGGCTGCGGCGGTTATGATGTCACAGCCTTCCAGCTGGTGATCATTATGGTTCTTGCACTGATTGCATCCATGGGCACTCCCGCGGCCCCCGGTGCAGGTGCGGTTATTCTGTTCACCATTCTGTCCGGCATGGGCTTCACCGGAGATCAGGCACTGATTGCCTATTCTCTGATTCTGGCCATCAACCGTCCCGTTGAGATGCTGGTTACTTCTTTGAATGTTACCGGTGACTCTGTGACCTCCATTGCCGTGGCAAAATCTGAAGGCAAGCTGGACGCAGACCTCTACAATAAATAATCTTTCGTTATGAACATAAGAACCGCCTGACTTCTCAGTGGAAGTCAGGCGGTTTCAGTTGTACAGGTTTGAAAAAACAAGAATCAGAAAATTTTCCCAATCCGTAGGGATACGGGAGTCGAATAAATCAGGGAGTTGATGCCGTCGAGCCGGCATCAAGTGCCAGTCCG
>JAFZGL010000167.1 GCA_017555395.1 Oscillospiraceae bacterium
AAAAACCGGCGGTGTTTTCATTATACCGTAAAAGCAGCGATGACACAGAAAATCAGCAGGCTGACTGCCGTCAGGACCGAGCAGACACCGGATGCAACGGTGTAGTCATCCTGATCCCGTCCCAGTCCGGGAGCCAGGTAGCTGGTGGGCAGGGTGCAGTACATCAGCATGGTGATCCGGGTCAGATTGTCCACATTGGGCACCAGGCAAAGAACCAGCTGAATCAGCACACCGAAGGCCGCACAGATGCCAAACCGCAGCGCCGCGATTTTAAAGACAGGACCGCGGTTGCCCTTCTCCAGAGAGAAGTTATAACCCACACTGAAGATCATCAGCACACTGATGGGCTGGGTCAGGAAAGAGGCACTCTCCGTCAGGATTCCCAGAACGCCGATACTGTCAAGCCGGTCTGCCAGACCGGAGAAGTTCAGAACCAGACCCACTGCCGCCATAATCATCAGAGGAGAAGAAAGTACCTTTTTCAGGATCTCCACGGGACTGGGGCTCTCACCGGCATCAGAGGACAAAATGGCAATCACCGCAAAGGCCACAAACGCCTGTGCCACATCCAGCACACCCATGCGGTAGGCCTGATCCGCACCAAACAGGATCAGGAACAGGGGGATACCCAACATGCCGGTCTCCTGTGCCGCGAAGAGCATGGGGAAATTGTGATAAGGGAACTTCTTTTTACCGAAGCGGAATGCCCACAGGGTACCCAGCAGAATCATGGCAAAGCCAAGACCCATGGTTGTCAGGGACTCTCCGCCAATTTCCGCAGTCACGCAGGAATTGAACACCACACAGGGAACCGCAAAACGAATGACAAAATTCTGCAGACCCTGAATCTCTTCCGGCTTCATCATCTGCTTTTTCCGTGCCAGGACACCCAGTATGAGTGTCACAAAGATCGGCACAATAACCTGTGCCACAGTCGTAATTTTTTCCATGTATATCCTCCAGAATTCAATCGGTTGCATCATTTCAAAAACATCCGTATGCTATCACATAATCAGAAGAAATTCAACTGTTTCAATGCAATTATTCTGAAAAAGCACAAAAATACGATGGGTTTGTGCACACAGGATCACTGCATTTTTTTACTTCCCTTTTGGGCAAAACTGTGGTAAGATATGCGCCGAAACCCTTTGCAAAGGAGAACCCATATCATGACCATCAATGAAATTCTGGCTCAGGAACTGGGCCAGAAACTGGAATACATCAACAATGTCATCACCCTGATGGATGAAGGCAACACCATCCCCTTCATCGCCCGGTACCGCAAGGAGATGCATGGTGCCATGGATGACACCACCCTGCGTGCCCTGGAGACCCGTCTGACCTATCTGCGGAATCTGCAGGAGCGTCGTGAAGAAGTGAAGCGCTCCATCGAAAATCAGGGAAAGCTGACAGAAGAACTGATCCAGGCCATCGATGCCGCCGCCACCATGACGGAAGTGGAGGATCTGTACCGCCCCTACAAGCAGAAGCGCCGCACCCGTGGCTCCATGGCCCGGGAAAAGGGTCTGGCACCGCTGGCGGAAGCCATCTTCGCCCAGGACGGACAGGATCCCGCCAAACTGGCAGAAAGCTACATCGATCCTGAAAAGGGTGTCAGCACCGTTGAAGAAGCCCTTCAGGGTGCCAACGACATCATTGCGGAAGATCTTTCCGACGATGCCGATATCCGTAAAGCACTGCGCAATCTGGTGATGCGCAGGGGCACCTTCATCTGCAAGGCCGCGGAAGATGCGGAAGAAAACGGCGTTTATAAACTGTATTATGATTTTAATCAGCCTGTTTCCCGCTTGCTGGATCACCAGATCCTTGCCATCAACCGTGGTGAAAAAGAGGGTATTCTGAAGCCCAACGTGACCCTTGCCGGTAATGACGGCTATGCTGTGGTGCGCCGTTCCGCTCTGAAGCCCGTGATGCAGATCTCCACCTTTGTCCGGGATGCGGCAGATGATGCCTATGACCGGCTGATCTTCCCTTCCATCCAGCGGGAAGTCAGAAATGAACTGTCCGACCGGGCCTATGCCGGTGCCATCCACAATTTTGCACTGAACCTGAAACCTCTGCTGATGCAGCCTCCCGTAAAGGGCTTCGTCACCATGGGTCTGGATCCCGGATACCGCAACGGCTGCAAGGTGGCCGTGGTGGATCCCACCGGTAAGGTTCTGGACACCGCTGTGGTCTATCCTACCTTTAGTGAACGCAAAAAGCAGGAGGCAATCACCGTCCTGTCCGGCCTCATGAGAAAGCACGCCGTCCGCCACATTGCCATTGGCAACGGCACTGCCTCCCGGGAGACGGAAGCCATGACAGTGGAACTGCTGCATGCCTTCCCCAACGCCAGCTATATGATTGTCAATGAGGCCGGTGCTTCCGTCTATTCCGCCTCTCCCCTGGCTGCCGAAGAATTCCCGGAGTTTGATGTAAATCTGCGCTCTGCTGTTTCCATCGCCAGACGGCTGCAGGATCCTCTGGCAGAGCTGGTAAAGATCGATCCCAAGGCCATCGGTGTGGGACAGTATCAGCATGACTGCCCCCAGAAGGAGCTGGACGCCGCTCTGGGCGGCGTTGTGGAGGACTGCGTCAATGCGGTTGGCGTAGATGCCAATACCGCTTCTCCTTCCCTGCTGCAGCAGGTTGCGGGGTTGACCGCCACCACTGCAAAGAACATCGTTATCTATCGGGAAGAAAACGGTCCCTTCACCTCCCGCACCCAGCTGAAGAAGGTTCCCAAGCTGGGACCCAAGGCTTTCCAGCAGTGCGCCGGTTTCCTGCGGATTCCGGAGAGCAAGGACATGCTGGACAATACCGGTGTGCATCCTGAATCCTATACCGCCGCCAAAGCCCTGCTGACTCTGCTGGGCTGCAAAAAGAGAGACAATCTGGGCGACCTGGTCAGCAGACTGGAAACCTACGGTCTTGCCAAAGCCGCAGCAGAATGCGCTGTGGGCGAACCCACCCTGCTGGATATCGCAAAAGAGCTTGCAAAACCCGGCCGTGATCCCCGCGATGAGCTGCCCAAGCCCATTCTCCGCAAGGATGTGCTGGAAATGAAGGATCTGATTCCCGGTATGGAACTCACCGGCACTGTACGCAATGTCATTGACTTCGGCGTGTTTGTGGACATCGGCGTCCATCAGGACGGTCTGGTGCACATCTCTGAGGTCTGCAGCCGCCGGCTGAAGCATCCCAGTGAAGCCGTTAAGGTTGGTGATGTGGTCAAGGTCATCGTCCTGTCTGTGGATGAGAAGAGAAAGCGCATCAGTCTCAGCATGAAACAGGTCAAAAACTAAAACAACCGGCTCATCCAAATCGGATGAGCCGGTTTCTTTTAAAATTCTCCGGATGCGTACATCACTGCGGACAGGGCGCACAGGGGCGCCGTCTCACAGCGAAGGATCCGTTTGCCCAGGGTACAGACCTGCAGGCCTGCCTCCTGTGCCTGCGCCACTTCCTTCTCCTCCAGGCCGCCTTCCGGGCCGGTGAGCAGGCTGATGGTGCTGTATTCTCCGGTTTCCAGCGCCATCCGCAGTGTGGTGGCACGTTCATTTTCATAGAACAGGATGGCCTTGTCCGCCTGGGCTGCCCGGGCAAGGGCTTCCTTGTAGCTGTTCAGCGTGATGACCTCCGGGATTCTGCCCCGGCCGGACTGCTCTGCCGCAGACGCTGCGATTTTCTGCCAGCGCTCCAGCTTCTTTTTCAGGCTCTTGTCATCGGGACGGGAGACACACCGGGCAGAGGGAAATGCCACGATCTCAAAGGCGCCCAGTTCTGTAGCCTTCTGGATCACATGCTCCAGCTTATCACCCTTGGAAAAGGCCATATAGACAGAAGCCTTCACCCGGGCTTCGGACTCGGATTCCTGGCGCTTCTTTACCACCAGGCTCACCTGTCCGGGGCTCACATCGCTGATGGCGCACAGGCACTCCCGGCCTTCGCCGTCGCAGACCAGCACCTCTTCCCCTTCCTTCAGGCGAAGCACCTTGGCATGCTGGGCATTTTCTCCAGTCAGCACCAGAAATTCAGGAAGCAGTTCTTCCGGTGTCACAAAAAACCGTGTCATAATCGTTCCTCCACATTGTTTTCTTCAGTGTAGCAGAAAAGCAGAGTTCTGACAAGAATAATTTCGGCTTGAAACCCTGATGTAGCCATTGTATAATGGTGCAAACAGTTGGAGGAATGCATTATGAGACTGAACATCGGAAGAATGGATTACGGCATCAAAAACAGCATAGCCGATGTGCCCGGTGTCACCGTGGGACACTGCACGGTGGATAACGACCGGCATAAAACCGGTGTCACCGTGGTCATGCCCTGCCGGGATGATATCTTCAAAAACAAAATGGTGGCCGCCTGCCATGTGCTCAACGGGTTCGGCAAAACTGCCGGACTGATGCAGATCCAGGAACTGGGAACCCTGGAATCCCCCATCGCTCTGACCAACACGCTGAACGTAGGCCTTGTTCACGATGCAATGGTGGAATATCTGTGTCAGACCGCTGAAGATAACGGATATACCATCCGTTCCGTCAATCCGGTGGTGGCTGAATGCAACGATGCCTCGCTCAACGATATCCGTTGCCGTGCCATCGGACAGGAAGAAGTCTTCTGCGCCATCCGTTCTGCCTGTGAAGATTTTGAACAGGGCGATGTGGGTGCTGGTAAAGGCATGACCTGCCATGATTTAAAGGGCGGCATCGGTTCCTCCTCCCGGATCATCGAGATCGGGCAGCAGAAATTTACCCTGGGCGTCCTTGCCCTGACCAATCACGGCAGTCTGAAGGATCTGACCATTGGCGGTAATAACATCGGCATGGACATCGAGCGAAAAATCAAAGAAGATACCCCGGATGAGGGAAGCTGCATTCTGATTCTCGCCACGGATCTTCCTGTGACAGACCGGCAGCTGGGGCGGATCATCAGACGGTGCAGCGTGGGTCTGGCAAGACTGGGAAGCTTCATCGGACACGGCAGCGGCGAGGTCTTTATCGGCTTCAGTACCGCCAACCGGATACCTTGCGATGCGGATTTCATGGATTTCAAGTGCATCCACGAAGCCCACATCAACGAAGCCTTCCGGGCTGCTGCAGAAGCCACGGAAGAGGCGGTTCTGCGCTCCATGCTCCATGCCCACACTGTCACCGGATATTCCGGCAAGGTGCGCCACAGCCTTTCCGAATTCTGGAAGCCTTAAAACCGAAAACCGTTCCGGTGATCCGGAACGGTTTTTCTTATTTGTCCAACCATTTTTTCAGGTCATCCACAGCCTGCAGCGCGTCTGCCCGACCCAGATCATACAGCTCTCTGACCTTCTGAGGATCATTTTCCATCCGGCCAACCGTCGGAGGAAGGCTGGGACGGATTACAAAGATACTCCCCTTTTTTTCCAGTTCCAGGATCCGGTCCAGTGTGCGGTTGTAATGCAGATAGCGGTTCTCCTGTGCCTGCGCAAAGGCAGGATACTTCCGATACCAGAGTTTTGCCAGACCCCGCAGCTCCGGTTTTTTCCGGTAGGAACTGTCTCTGGTCAGGATCACCACATTTTTTCCGTAACCCATGGATTGGAAAGCTTCCACCGGGATGCTGTCGGTACTGCCGCCATCCAGATATTTCTTTCCGCCAATCTCCACAATTCGGGACACATAGGGCATGGAAGCAGATGCCCGAAGGATCTCAATATCCCGGAACATGTCGGTCATCTGTAAATATTCCGGTTTTCCCGTTTCCACATTGCTGCAGACCGCGTAAAATGGGATGCCGTTGCGCAGAAATGCCTCATTGTCGTAGACATCCAGCTTTTCCGGGATCTCATGATAGCAAAAATCCGCTCCCACCAGATCACCGGTTCTGATCAGGCTGGAAAAGCTCATAAACTGGGGATCCGAGCAGTATTTCGTATAATACCGGATGGAGCGGCCGTGCTGTTTGGATAAATAGGAGCAGCCGTGAATGGCGCCGGCAGACACACCGATCACACCGTCAAAATGAATTCCATGTTCCAGAAATACATCCAGAACACCCGCCGTATAGAGCCCCCGGACACCGCCGCCCTCCAATACAAGACCAGTTTTCATGCATTTCCCACCTTTTGTATAATACTGCATATTATACATTGCATATATGCAAATTGCAAGGCAAGTTTACGATTCACATGAATAATTTCCTTAAAAGATATCTTGCAAAATCGAAGTAAAACCATTACTATATAGTAAGGTAATTCTGACTACCATTCTCTGCGAAATATATATTTTGGAGGAATTCAATATGCAACAGTATATGGACGCCATTGTCAAGCCCGTAGCAGGCCCCGGTCTGGAGCTGCGCAAGGTTCCCGTGCCTGTCCCCGGTCCCGGCGAAGTTCTGATCAAGGTTCATAAGACCGCCATCTGCGGTACCGACGTACACATCTACAACTGGGATCCCTGGGCTGTGGATCACATCAAGCCCCCCATGACCATCGGCCACGAATATGTGGGTGAAGTCGCTGCCGTGGGCCCCGGTGTCACCGGTCTGAAGATCGGCCAGCGTGTTTCCGGCGAAGGCCACCTGACCTGCCACCACTGCCGTAACTGCCACAACGGCAACATCCAGTGGTGCAAGGACACCGTTTCTGTCGGTGTTGACCGTGACGGTGCTTTTGCAGAATATGTCTGCATCCCCGAGACCAACATCATCCTGATCGACGAAAGCCTGGATGAAGATGTTGTCGCTTTCTTCGATGCTTTCGGCAACGCCACCCATACCGCTCTGATGTTCGACCTGATCGGTGAAGACGTTCTGATCACCGGCGCAGGCCCCATCGGCATCATCGCTGCCGGTATCTGCAAGTTCGCAGGCGCCCGCCGTGTTGTCATCACTGACATCAACGACTACCGTCTGGATCTGGCCCGTAAGATGGGCGTTGACGCCGCTGTCAACACCGCCAAGGAAGATCTGCCCCAGATCATGAAGGAGCAGGGTCTGGTGGAAGGCTTTGACGTTGGTCTGGAAATGTCCGGCAACGGCATGGCTCTGAACCAGATGATCGATTCCATGCGCAACGGCGGCAAGATCGCTCTGCTGGGCATCAGCAACAAGCCCATCCCCATGAACATGAATACCCTGATCGGCAAGGGTCTGACCCTGCAGGGTATCTACGGCCGTCACCTGGAC
>JAFZGL010000168.1 GCA_017555395.1 Oscillospiraceae bacterium
GGGTGTCATGGCTGACGTGGTAAAGGCTGCGGAAGAGGCCGGTATCCGTGACAAGGTGAAGATCATGATCGGCGGCGCCCCTGTGACCGAGGCCTTCTGCCAGCAGGTGGGTGCCGATGCCTACACCCCCGACGCAACCTCCGCCGCTGAAAAGGCTGTGGAGTTCTGCGCCTGATTTTACACTGGACATGGCGGGCGATGCTGAGGATAGACGGAAACCAGCCGCTTTGAATAAGGAGAAAAACGTGAAGCGTAATATGAAACAGTGGGTTGCGGATCTGATTGCCGCTCCCGTGAAGAAGCCTCTGCCGCTGCTGTCCTTTCCCTGTGTACAGTTGATGGACGTCAGCGTGAAGCAGCTGGTCATGAGCAGTGACCTGCAGGCGAAGGGCATGAAACTGGTTGCCGACCGGGTGGATGCGGCGGCATCGGTCAGCCTGATGGATCTCTCTGTGGAGGCGGAGGCCTTTGGTGCATCCATTCACATCAGTGAGGATGAAGTTCCCACGGTGGTGGGGGCTTTGATCTCCGAAGAGGAAGAGGCAGATGCCCTGAAGATCCCTACAGTGGGTGCGGGCCGCACCGGCCTTTGTGTGGAAGCCATCCGTCAGGCTGCGCAAACAATCCCCGACCGGCCTGTGCTGGCAGGTGTTATTGGCCCATACTCCCTGGCAGGACGGCTGATGGATGTCAGCGAGATCATGATCCTGTGCTATGACGAGCCGGATATGGTGCATACCGTCATGGAAAAATGCACTGCGTTTCTGACCGAATACTGCCGTGCCTTCCGGGAAGCGGGAGCAAACGGCGTTGTGATTGCAGAACCTCTCACGGGGCTGCTGTCCCCCGGTCTTGCCCGGGAATTTTCCCATCCCTATGTTGAAAAACTGATCGCTGCAGTTCAGACAGAGGACTTCTGCGTCATCTACCACAACTGCGGCGACAATGTACCCCACATGATCACGGACATCTATCAGCTGGGGGCCGCGGGCTATCACTTTGGCGATGCCATTGACATGATGGCGGTTCTGCCCCAGGCACCCAGGGACGTGCCGGTGATGGGCAATGTGAGTCCCGCAGCTCAGTTTCGGGGCGGCACCCCCGAATCCATCGCCGCAGTGACAAAAGAGTTGCTGAAAACCTGCGGAGCCTATCCTAATTTTGTGATTTCCGGCGGCTGCGATATTCCACCCCAGTCTCCCTGGGAGAATATCGATGCCTTCTTTGCCGCCGCAAAAGGAGAATAATCCATGACCGGAAGAGAACGTGTTATCGCGGCCATTGAGCGCACCCCTCTGGATCGGATCCCCCGCTATGACGGTTTCTGGGAGGATACCATCCAGCGCTGGGAGCAGGAGGGTTTGCAGCTGCCTGAAGTGAAGAAGATTACAGTAGAAGGCCAGGAAAAGTCCATCGGCAGACCGGTGGATTTCTGCTTTGATCTGGATATGGTGCAGCTGTTCATGGATATCTCCATGCGGTTCCCCACCGGTGTGGTGGCAGATGACGGTGTGAAGATCACCGTGGCCGACCGCTGCGGCTATACAGCCCAGAAGTTCAAGGGCAGAGCATCCTCCATGCATTTCATCTCCCACATGACGGAAGATCCCGATGACTGGGAGAAATACAAATGCCGGTTCCGCCTGAATCTTTCCGATACCGCCCGGGTGGACTGTGAAAACTACTACCTGCACACCAAGGAATACCCCAGCTGGATGGGCTTCAAGACGATTTTTGACGAGTACCGGAAGCTGGACAAGTTTATTTCTGTCTTCGTCTACGGCCCCTGGGAGGAGA
The DNA here is from genome assembly GCA_017555395.1 of Oscillospiraceae bacterium. Lineage (GTDB taxonomy): Bacteria > Bacillota > Clostridia > Oscillospirales > Oscillospiraceae > Faecousia. The sequence continues at coordinate 1,798 of JAFZGL010000168.1, forward strand.
CCTGGCGGCACCATGGCTATGAGAACAGCCTGATGGATCTGATCGCAGAGCCGGAGATGATCCGGGAGATGTTTGAGAAGGCCACGGATCTGATGATCGACACTGTCCGCCATATGATCACCATGGACTGCAAACCCGATGCCATCTGGCTGGCAGAGGACATGGGCTGTACCCGTTCCACCCTGTTCTCCCACAATGTCTACCGGGAACTGCTGTGGCCCTGCCACAAAAAGCTGGGCGATTTCCTCCATGAAAACGGCATTTATTTCTTCATGCATTCCTGCGGCCTTATTGAACCCTTCCTGCCGGATCTCATCGAAGCCGGTCTGGATGTGATCCAGGCGCTGCAGGCAAATACCGGTATGAATGTGGTGGATCTGAAGGCCAGGTACGGCGACAAGATCACCTTCTTCGGCAATATCTCCGAGCAGAACTTCAAGAACGGCCCCGAAGCCATTGAAGCCGAGCTGCGGGAGAAGATCCCTGTGGCCATGGCCGGCGGCGGTTATATCTATCACTCCGACCACTCCATTCCCCCGGAGGTCTCTCTGGAAACCTATCTGCATGCTATGAAGGTTCTGGATGAGATCGGCCGGTATCACTAAGGAGGCAGAGCATGTACGTATCCACTTCTTCCAGCGGCCGGGACAATCTGCTGAAGGCCATCCGGTTCGAAAAGCCGGACTATATCCCCATGACCTTCCACATCAATGCCGCCTGCTGGAATTACTATGATCAGAATGCACTGCTGGATCTGATGGCGGATCATCCCTTCCTGTTTCCTGATTTCCAGCGGCCCGACCTGCCGGTGATCCCGGATTACGATGCCAACGCCCGGGCGGGAGTTCCTTATACCGATGACTTCGGCTGCGTCTGGAAGACTTCCATGGACGGTATTGTGGGCTCCGTGCTGGAGCATCCCCTGGCAGATATCAGCAAGTTCGCGTCCTACCGTTTTCCGGATCCGGAGAAGAGCATGGGCCTGGGTCCTGTTGACTGGGCGGCTTTTGAACGGCAGGTGGCGGAGCAGAAGGCCCGGGGCGAGATGACCTACGGCGATCTGCGCCATGGCCACACCTTCCAGCAGCTGTGCGACATCCGGGGTTACATGGACACTCTGATGGATCTGACAGATGAGGAGCCGGAGGTTCTGGATCTGCTGGAGCGGCTGTGCCAGTTCAATCTGGCCCAGATCAGCCATTTCCTGAAGGCGGATGTGGATATCATCCGGATCCCGGAAGACCTGGGCATGCAGATCGGTCCCATGATCAGCCCTGCGCTGTTCCGGGAATATATCAAGCCTCTGTACCAGAGAATGCTGGAGCCGGTCCGTCAGGCAGGAAAAATCATCCATATGCACTCCGACGGCGATATCCGTTCCCTGGTGGATGACATCATCGAGGGCGGTGTGGACATCATCAATCTGCAGGATCTGGTCAACGGCGTGGACTGGATCGGCAGCAAATTCCGGGGCAGAACCTGTGTGGATCTGGACATCGACCGTCAGAAGATCACCCCCTTTGGCACTCCTACCGAGATCGATGCCCATGTCAGACACTGCATCGAAGCGGTGGGCTGCAAAGACGGCGGCCTGATGATGATCTACGGCCTCTATCCCGGTGTTCCTCTGAAGAACGTGAAGGCTCTGATGGATGCCATGACCCGGTATGCGGACTTCTACAGATAATCAAAAACACCTGACGGAACGTCAGGTGTTTTTTCTTTTTAAAATGTGATTTTATCACGGAAGGAAACAGAATGCCGTGGTATACTGAGGCCATAAAGAAAAACAACTCACCCAAAAACAGGAGGATAACAATATGAAGAAGTTTTATATCTGCCGTCACTGTGGCAATCAGGTAGAAATGGTTCACGACGCAAAGGTTCCCGTGTTCTGCTGCGGCGAACGGATGGAGGAGCTGGTTCCCAATACGGTGGAAGCCAGCGGTGAAAAGCACATCCCCGTTGTGGAGGTCAAGGGCAGCCAGGTTCATGTGAATGTGGGCTCCGTCAATCACCCCATGGTCTCCGAGCACTTCATCGAGTGGGTCTATGTGGAGACCGAGAACGGCGGCTACCGCAAGGAACTGCATCCCGAATCCGCACCCCATGTGGTGTTTGAACTGGGCGAGGACAAGGCGGTTGCGGTCTATGCCTACTGCAATCTGCACGGCCTGTGGATGACCAAGCTGTAAGAAATGCATAAATCCGCCTGCCGGTTTCGGCAGGCGGATTTTTTTACAGGTTTTTGATAAGTTCCCGCAGAAGTGTTTCATCTGCCTTATGGTGCAGGTCACCGTCCCATTTGAGGTTCGGCCCCTTGCCGCACAGACGCATGCAGGGTGTAAATTTCAGGCTGATTTTCCCGGGATGGGCAGCGCAGAGGGTTTCTGCTGCCTTTGCAAGCACCGCAGCCTTGCCGCAGTTGGGGCCGGCGCAGAGCTCCAGCGTATGCATGTCGGACAGCTTCAGCCGGGGGATCCGGCGGATGAGGGCTGTCAGCAAGGCTTCTTTGGTGCCGTAATATGCTGCAATATCGGGAAGAATCGATTTTGGGATGCTGCCGCCGTGTTCCTGCTGAATTTCCGTCAACAGGGAGATCAGTGCATTCTGATCACCCGGAGCACCCATGCGCTTATAATAGTCCAGCGCTTCATTCAGATTCCAGGCCATGACAGCACCTTACTTGTAATAGATGGGTGCCAGCAGACGATCCATGGTGGGCTTGTCGATGGAACTTATGATCTCGCCGGTGGCGTAATAGGTGCCGATGACACTCTCGCAGAGCTGACGGCACAGACGCTCCAGATTTCGCACACCTTCCTCGGGACAGCGGGCGATCATTTCGTCCACGGCATCCTCTTCCAGCCGCAGCGCTTCCGGATGGGCAAGGGTCTCCTGCAGGGGATCCACCAGATAGTCCAGGCAGTCCAGCTTGTATTCCACAGTCAGCCGGGGCCACATGTGCTTCTCTACGATCCGCTTCTTGTCCACAGGTTTGTAGGGGGGCAGCTGGATGATATCCAGACGGTCTTTCAGCACAGGGGACAGAGGCTCCAGCCGGTTGGCAGTGGCGATGAAGATGACATTGGACAGATCCATGGAGAAGCCCAGGAAGTTGTCCACAAACTTGCTGCGGTCGGAATCCAGAACGTCCAGCAGAACGCTTTCCGGATCGCCGTGTTCCTTGGAATCACCCATCTTGTCGATTTCGTCCAGCAGAATCAGGGGACAGAAACTCTTACCCCGGATCAGGGCATCCACAATGCGGCCCACACGGGCATCCTTGAAGATGGTCTGGGTGCCGCGCAGGAACAGGGAATCAGAGATACCGGCCAGGGAGATCTTGATGAAGGGACGGCCCATGGCTTTGGCGATGGAGGAGGCAATGGAGGTCTTGCCCACACCGGGAGGGCCAACCAGCAGTAGAACAGCGCCGTAGTTTTTGCCCAGGTGCTTCTGGCAGGCCATGTAGCGCAGGATTTTCTCCTTGATGTCGAACATGGCATAGTGGGTCTTGTCCAGCATCTTTTTGGCATAGGGCAGATCCACATCGGGAATGCTCCGGTCTGCCAGCCAGGGCAGTTTCAGCAGGGTATTTAAATATGCCTCCTTGATGTCCGCGGGATCCAGTTCCATCAGGTAGTCCTGGAGTTCAATGGGCATGGCTTCAAAAAGTTCAGGGCTGATGCGCCGCTTAAGGCGGTATTTCAGTTGGTCATGGCGGGTGAGTTCTTTGTTCTCTTCCATGGCAGTCCCTCCGTTTGGTCAAAAAATGGGTAGTCCGACCGACCACCCCAACAAAAATATCATATCATACAGAAGAATTCCAGTCAACTTGAAATCGATTGAATACATGTAATTCTCCCATCTGCACAGGATTCTGTCAACATTTCTGTCAGGTTTTCCGTCTTGAAAAAAAGAGAATGTATGGTATCATAAAAGTACAAATAAGGAGTGATACCAATGATCATGTAAACTGACTCCGAACGCTGTAGAAAGAGAGGTTACGTAAATGATTGATCCCATCTACTTTTAATGACCCCTGATCGTAAGAAAAAGATCAGGGGTCATTTATTTTGTCTGTGTGCGCCGGAAAGGCGCTTTTTTTATTGCTCCGGATAGTCAGCAGGGAGAATGTGCTTTGCGGCCCACTCCTTGTAGAAATCCCGGTAGAAATTCCGGTACCGTTCAAAGTCAATGGTAGTATTTTGTCCCAGCAGCTCCATTTTTACACCGAAAACTTCCGCCATGATATGCAGCGGGCGCATTCCGCAGTTTACATAAAACCGCTTCCTGCTTTGACGCAGCATTTGGTCCGGGCCGGGTTCATAGGGGCTTTCGATCTCCAGGATGAATTCCCGGTCGGCATAGCGATGCATCAGGTCCTTCAGTGCCGCAGAGCCGATTCCCTGGCCACGGAGGCCGGGGGAAACTGCCAGATAATCCAGCATCACCAACCGGGGAGAATTCATGGTGGCGGCAAACCCCAGGAACCGGTCATCCCTGCGGATACACCATATGTCCGTGGAGTTTGCGCGGTATTTTTTCAGGATGGTGAGAAAGGGTTTCCGCTCCGCCCGGGGAAAAGACCGGCGGTACAGGACATAGAGCTGCAGCCAGTCGGAAAGCCGCTCAGGGGGTGTCAGTATGATATCGTGCATAGGAACTCCTGTTCAGGACAGTAAAAAGTCCAGGACGGTTTGATTGAAATCCGGGGCTTCTTCATAAAGCCCATGTCCCCACTGGGGATACATTTTCAGTTTCGCGCCGGGGATTCGGGACGCAATCTCCCGGGAAGGATCGCCTCCCAGAGAAAGATCCTGCTCGCCGCCGATGACCAGGGTGTTTGCACGGATCTGGGGGAGCCGGTGGAGAACATTGTGATTCAGGCAGGCCTGAGCCTGGATGAAAAACCGGTCATAGGACTTGGGCTTGGTCAGTATCCCCAGGAAGGGAACCATCCATTTGTTTTTGCGGCAGTATTCCGGGGAGTAGATCCGGCGCAGATTGCTCTCCATCAGAGCCGTGTGGTCACCCTGCCGGGCGCAACTGACCCATTCTTCCACAGATTGCGTCAGCAGAGGGTTGGGACAGGGAGCGGTCACCGTCAGGATCAGCTTGTCCACAGCATCCGGAAAGTCCGCGGCAAAATGCTGGGCGATCATGCCGCCCATGGAGACACCGAAGATGTGGGCTTTTTCGACTCCCAGCAGAACCATGGCGGTTTTCAGATCTTTTGCCATATCCCGGGTGGTATGTCCCTCCGGAAGCACCGTTTTCCGGCTGAAAGCATACACGGTAAAGTCTTTGGCAAACCGGCGGTACATCAGCGCCATGGGCAGGGCAGTGCCCTTCATGGAGCGAAGACCGTCCCCCAGACCGGGGAGCATAACCAGTACTTGTTTTCCTGTGCCGAAGCGGATATAGTCCATGGTGGTACCGTCCATGGAAAGGGTGCCGTTTTTCGCGGAGAGAAGCATATCGGTTCCTCCTTTTGTGATCTGATGTCAGTATAGCATAGGCGCAGCCGTTTGAAAAGTCCGTCACACTCCGGTGATAAAAATGTTACACAACATCCACATATTCCTGAAACATCTTTGATATACTGAACATAACAAAGAGAAAAGAGGAGGGATTGCCATGCTGGATGTTCTGTTGGTGATTTTGTTCTGCTGGCTGTTTTTCAAGGCCGCCGGCCTGGCCTTCCGGATGACCTGGGGGACAGCGAAAATCCTGGCTTCGCTGCTGTTTGCAGTGGCGGTACCGATGCTGGTGCTGTGCCTGATTTTTGCGGGCGGGATCGTCCTGCTGCTGCCGCTGGCGCTGGCTGGAGCTGCCTTCGGTCTGCTGAGAGCCTGTGTGTAAAGTGAAAGCTGCCGTTCTTAAAGAACGGCAGCTTTTCTGCTGTTTTTCAGGGTATCTGCGAAGGATGCGGGAACGGCAAGATTTCCTTTTCCGCAGCCGAGGCGGATATGGGGTTTGGTAGCTCCATGAAAATCGCTGCCGCCGCTTTCCAGAAGACCGAATTCCCGGGCGATGCGCCGGGCATCGGCCTCCGTCTCCGGGGAGTAGGAGGAATACATGGTCTCCATGCCCACGAGACCTTTGGGAACAGCTTCCTGCAGGCACTCCCGCAGGACAGCTTCCGTTTTCAGGTTCAGAAAGGGATGGGCAAGTACCGGAACAGCCTCCACATAGCGCAGCAGGGCAATGGCATTGAAAAAGGTCAGCCGCTGGGGCGGTACATAAAAGCCGGCTTTGACACTGAGGATATCCTGAAAGGCCTGATTGATGCTGGAGACATAGCCTTTTTCCAGCATGCTTGCGGCAATGACAGCCCGGTTGACGGTGCCGTCCGGGTGTGCCTGACGGATCTCCTCGTAATCCAGACAGTAACCTGCCTGATTCAGATTGCGGATCAGAAGACGGTTGCTTTCTTCTTTCTTCCGGTTCAGAGATTCCAGATAGACGGTGATCACATCCAGGTTTTCCATGGGAAGATACAGTCCCACAAGATGCAGCTCCGTGTCCCCGTACTGACAGCTGATCTCCACGCCGGGAACGGCTTCCACAGGGCTGTGCTGCGCGGCTTCCATAAAGGCAGGCAGTCCGGCCACAGTGTTGTGATCCGTCAGTGCCACGGAGGAAAGTCCCAGTTTTTCTGCTTCCGCAATGATTTCAGCAGGGGAATATGTGCCGTCGGAATAATTGGAATGGGTGTGCAGGTCGCAGAATTGAGCCATGGGCAGCCCTCCTTACTTGCTCTGGGCGTCGATCTTTTCTTTCAGTTCCGTCAGATACATCCAGCGTTCTGTCTTGTATTCCAGCTGGTTTTCCAGTTCGGTCAGTTCGTCGGTCAGTTGCTGCAGCCTGGTGAAGTCACTGCCGGCGGCCATCTGTGCTTTCTGGTTTTCTTCGATGGCAGCTTCCAGGGCGGCAATATCCTCATCGATGGTCTCAAATTCCCGCTGCTCCTTGAAGGAGAATTTCAGCTTCTTTTCCTTCTGGCGCTCTGTCTGGACTTTTGGCTTTTCCATCCTGACAGGGGCATCTTCCTGTGTGCGCTTTTTGTCCCAGTCGCTCCAGTTACCGGTGAACTGTTCCACCCGGCCGTCGCCCTTGACTTCAAAGATGGATTCTGCCAGCTTGTCCAGGAAGAACCGGTCATGGGATACAGTGATGATGGGACCGGAGAAGGTCTGCAGATAGTCCTCCAGAATGGAGAGGGTCATCACATCCAGGTCATTGGTGGGCTCGTCCAGCAGCAGAACATTGGGGGCCTCCATCAGCACAGACAGCAGATACAGTCTTCTGCGCTCGCCGCCGGAGAGCTTGCCGATGGGCACACTCTGCAGATCGGAGGGGAACAGGAACCGCTCCATCATCTGCTTGGCCGTGAAGGTGCCTTCCGCTGTCTTCAGCTCCCGGGCGATCTCGTGGATGAAATCATAGACCCGCTGGCTTAAGTCCAGCTCCCGCCCTTCCTGGGAGAAATGGCCGATCTTTACGGTGGTGCCGGTCTCCACAAATCCGGTGTCCGGGCTCAGGGAGCCTGCGATCATGTGAAGCAGGGTGGATTTGCCGGCACCGTTGCGGCCGACGATGCCGATGCGGTCGGTACGCAGCAGATTATAAGAGAAATCTGCAATGATGGTGCGGCCGTCAAAGGCCTTGGAGACATTGTGCAGTTCAATGATCTTCCGTCCCAGGCGGCTGGATGCGGCGGACATCTGCAGAACCTCGTCCTCTTCCGGGGCAGCCTGATTCAGCAGGGTTTCATAACGTTCGATACGGTCCTTGGACTTGGTGGTTCTGGCTTTGCAGCCCCGCATGATCCATTCCCGTTCCACACGGAGGATGGACTGGCGCTTGCGCTCACTGGCTTCCGCCATCTCAGCTCTGAGTTCCTTCAGCTCCAGATATTTGGAGTAGTTGGCTTCATAATGATAGAGCTTGGCGCGGTACAGCTCCGTGATGTGATTGCAGACCCGCTCCAGGAAATACCGGTCATGGGTCACCATCACGAGACCGCCACGGAAGGCACGGAGCCGGTCTTCCAGCCAGGCAACCATCTGGCTGTCCAAATGGTTGGTGGGCTCGTCCATGACGAGAATATCCGCAGGGCGAACCAGGGCGGCCACCAGTGCCACCCGCTTGCGCTGTCCGCCGGAGAGGGTGCCGATCTTCTGGCCGAAGTCCGTAAAACCCAGCCTGGTCAGCATGGTCTTGGCTTCATATTCATTCAGTTCCCGGAAGTCGGCAGGAAAGTGGAGAAATACCTGCTCCAGAACGGTGGCATTGTCGTCCATCTCCGGGTTCTGGGACAGATAGCTGACCTGGACATTGGGGTTGCGGATGAGACGGCCTTCATCCGGCTCAATGGCACCTGCCAGCACCTTCAGAAGAGTGGATTTGCCGGTGCCGTTGATACCGATGATGCCCACCTTGTCCCCTTCAGTCAGGTAGAAATTCACATCTGTCAGCAGCTGCTTCATGCCGAAATTGATGGAAAGATGTTCTGCGGTCAGTAACATAGCGCCTCCGAAAATACATGCGTTTTTTTCAGTTTACCACAGGCGGGGGACTTTGGCAACGAAAAAAGGACGGCGCAGGCGCCGTCCTTTCTCTTAATCGGAAATCAGTACGATATTGCTGCTGTGGACAAGATAGGTCTTGCCGTCGATGCGGACCTGGATCTGGTCACCGTCTTCAAAGTCGGTCCAGCTGGAGACCTTGCCTTCGATGACTTCGCCGTTGGGCAGACTCAGGACGGCCCGCTCGTAGGAATAGGTCAGGTCCACCATCTGCTTGTTGCAGCCGGCCATCAGAAAGACCAGGACAAATGCCAGAACCAGTGCGGTCAGTTTCTTCATGTTCATATCTCCTCTTCTTGGATTTTCTTTATTTTACCATAAAAGAGGAAGAAGATAATCAACGAACTGTAAATATCACTCTGCGCAGAAGATATCGATGGCAGCCTTTGCGAAGGCACCGGTGCCGCTGCCGCCTGCCTTGTCAATATTCTCAGTCATGCTGCCGCCGCCGGCGTACATCTCGCCCAAGCCTTTCAAAATGGGCTTGGTGCAGGTGTAGTAGTGCGCTGTGATGAAAGCCTGCAGCTGAGCGACCCAGTCCTGGACAGTGTCACTGCCGGGATCCTGATCCCGGAGGGTGCCCAGCCTGGTGAAAAGACCCATCAGGTCGTTGCCCAAATCTTTTTCTGCTTCCTTGCTGCGATTCTGGCTCTTGTGCTCGTATTCTTTCCAGGCCTCGGTTTTGCCCCAGGTTGCTTTTGCCTGGGCACTGTAGTCATCCAGTTTCTTATGGTCAAAATCTTTGAAATTCATATTTTTCACTCCTGTCAGTTTTAATCCCCGGGCGAAGGTGATCCGGTTCTGAAGCTGTTCCCGTTTCTGTTCCAGAAGGACAATCTGCTCTTCCAGAGCCCGGTTCCGGTCAAAATCCGGTGCATCCAGAATCTCTGCGATTTTCTTCAGGGAAAAGCCCAGTTCCCGGTAGACAATGATGAGGTACAGCCGTTCCAGTGCATCCGCGTCATACAGCCGGTAGCCTGCCTCAGTGATTTCAGTGGGTTTCAGCAAACCGATGGCATCATAGTGGTGGAGTGTGCGCACACTCACGCCGGTCTGCTTTGCGATTTGGTTCACAGTTTTCATAATCATCCCTCCCGGTAAAATCAGTATAGACCATGACGCAGGGGGAGAGTCAAGAGGAATTTTTGTTGAATCTCATTTCTTTTTGCATTATACTGGTGGAAATGAAAAGGAGGCTGCCACATGATCCAGGACATTCAGCCCAAGGTATATCATAACGAATACACCCCCAGAGCGATCCGGGCAGATGACATTGTCTTTGTGTTCCGGGGCAGGGAAGTGCTGCTGCGGGAAGAGGAAGACGGGTTTCATTTTCCCGCCGGTGCGGAAATCAAGGAGACGGTGCAGTATCTGTTCTCCATTGATGACCGGGCATTCTATCTGGGAAAAGAACCGGTACCGGGCTATGAGTTTCAGTCCATGCGGCTGCTGCGGCAGTGCAGGCCACAGGATCTCTGCTTTGCGGGCATGACCGCCTGGCATCTGTACAACTGGTATGACGGTCACCGGTTCTGCGGCAAATGCGGCAAGCCGCTGCATCACCATGAAACCCTCCGGGCCCTTCAGTGCAGCTGCGGCAATCTGGTGTTCCCGGTGATCGCGCCTGCTGTCATCGTAGCGGTGACCAATGGGGATAAGCTGCTGGTGACCCGGTACGCGGGACGGGAATTCAAGGGCATGGCTCTGGTGGCGGGCTTCTGCGAGATCGGTGAACGGGCAGAGGATACCGTCCGCCGGGAAGTGATGGAAGAGGCAGGTCTGCGGGTGAAGAATGTCCGCTATTTTGACAGCCAGCCCTGGGGCTATGCCTCCAATCTGCTGCTGGGCTATTTCTGCGAGCTGGAGGGCAGCGACGAGATCAATTTTGATCACGAGGAGTTGCAGTCCGCCTTTTGGATCAGCCGGCAGGAGCTGGAGCCGGTGAAGGAGAATCTGCTGAGTCTCACAGGCACCATGATCGAGACCTTCCGCTTGGGAAAGGAATAAGAAGCAGGCGCTGCCAGTGGCAGCGCCTGCTGTGTTTAATGGATATTGCGCATCTGCCGGTCTGTGAAATAGGAGATGCCGGAAAGAAGCTGGACGACCATTGTCAGAATCAGCAGTGCCCACACGGGGATCATGGCGGCAATGGTGGTGGCCAGGATGGTGCCGGTGAAATGGATGATCATCCGCCAGGCGTTGTAGGGGCCTGCGATTTCCACAGGAACCGCCAGACGGAGCAGAGAGGGGGTGGCATAGTCCACCAGGGTTCTGCCGAAGTACACGATGGCAAACAGAATCAGAAACAGCAGTTCATTTTGGATTAGCATCAGAGGCAGCAGGCAGAAGGTGAGACTGCCCAGCAATGTGACAGTCCGGGGCGACATGATCCTGGCACTGAGGGCAAAGAGTCCGCAGCCCAAAAGCATAGCACCGGACTGGACGGAAACCAGGGCGGTTGCGGCGCTCTGGCTGTGACCTAAGTCCAGGGCCACAGCGGCCATGACGGTGGTGGTGCCGTAGGAGAAACCCCGGAAGAGGTTGGCGGGCGCCATCCGATAGAAAATGGGCTCCCGGAAGATGGCAAGTCTGTTTTCTGCTGAGCGGTTGTCTGTCGTTTCCCCGGGGGCACGCATGGACTGCAGGGGTTTCTGCAGAGAGTGCAGCAGGGCACTGATGCCCATCATGGCGAAGGAGACCACACAGGCACCCATCATCAGGGTGCTGTAGTCCATCACCAGCGCCAGCCGGCTGATGAGCACACCGGCACCCAGGGAGATGAGGGCACAGACGATGCCGCTGACAGCGAGAACTGTGCCGTAATCCTTGGGGCCGTAGATGTAATAGGGAAGTTTGTATTCACAGACGGTGTACAGTGCAATGCAGACAGCCTGCAGCAGGCAGATCCCCGTGAGCAGGGCAAAAGAAGTAAAGGAGGGAGATTTCCACAGGCAAAGGGGGATATAGCACAGGTACAGCAGCGCATGGGGCACTTCGCAGATGGCAGACCGTTTGATGACACTGCCCCGGTCGGCCCACTGGGCACACAGGGAGGAGGTCAGGATATTGGCTGCCTGAACCAGGGTGGTGTTGATATAAATAAACCGGCTGGAGAAGCCCAGACTGGCCAGGAAGGTCTGCATGATGGGACCGGTACAGGCCAGCAGCGCGGCAGTTCGCAGCGCCAGGGCGAAAATAGCCCGGAGTTTGTTGTTTCGGATACGGTTGTCCATAAAGATCACCAGATTTTTTCAGATTCCGACAACAAGTTATACTCCTTTTTGGGAGGAATTTCAATAGAGAAACAGACTATTTTTGTGCATCCGGCAGCCGGGCAAGAAGATTGGCTCCCTGCTGCTTCAGCCAGCGGCACTGCTCGGTATAATCCGGCAGGATCCGCTCCACCTCTGCCCAGAATTGAGCGGAGTGGTTCATCTGCTTCCGGTGGCACAGTTCATGGATGATGACATAGTCCAGCACTGCTTCCGGAGCCAGCATCAGAAGACAGTTGAAATTCAGGTTGCCCTGCACAGAGCAGCTGCCCCAGCGGGTTTTCTGGGCGCGGATCGTGATGTGTCCGAAGGTAACGCCCAGCCGCGCAGCAAAGGCTGCGGCTCTGGGGGGGATGGTTTCTTTTGCCATGGTAGCCAGAAGCTGAAGCTCTGCAGCGGAGAGCGGTTCCGGTGCTGGTTCCAGCTTTGCCAGATGGGCAGTGATCCAGTCCCGGCGGCTCTCCAGAAAATACTGGATTTCCCGCCTGGGCATCCGGGCCGGTGCCCGGACAAGAAGTTCACCGCGGGGCGTAATCTCAATGGACAGGGTTTTCCGGCGGCTGCGGATCAGGGTGTATTCCATTATTCCAGCCACAAAAAGTGCATGAAGGAAGGCACCAGCTTTTCCCAGTCTGCTTCGCAGTGTCCGCCGCCCACCTGGCAGTGAAGCTTGACGGTTACTTTGCGTTTGCGCAGGGTGTCGGAGACGTACTTGTGATTGTGATAGGTGGGGCTGCTGCGGTCAGAGCGGTCATAGTGATCCTTCTTGGCCTCTCTGGTGCCCCAGGACAGGTAAATTCGGGTATCGGGGCTGATATCGCTGGTGATCAGATCTGCCTTCAGGGGCTCCATGCAGAAGCCCATGGCAGTGGAAACACAGGCAGCTTTGGAGAACCAGCGGTTATAGTGGACACCGGCATACAGCGCCATGATGCCGCCCATGCTGGAACCGCCGATGGCGGTGCACTCCCGGAAGGGGATGGTGCGGTATTCCCGGTCGATCATGGGCTTGATCTCGCCCACGATCCAGTCCATGGTGACTTCTCCGCAGGGCTGGAACTGGCCGAACCAGCCTTCGGAGGGGTAGGGCATATATTCGCTGAGCCGCTCATAGCCATCGTGGCCGCACTCAATGCCCACCACGATCATGGGTTTTGACCAGCCCTCCAGAAATTCCTTCATGCCCCAGGACTTGCCGTAGGTGGCATCTTCATCCAGGAAGAGGTTGTGGCCGTCAAAGAAGTAGAGGACGGGATAGCGGTCGTCCGTGCGGTCATAGTCATCCGGCAGCCAGATGTGCAGGGGCCGGGAGGCGTTCTTGGGCGGGTAGATAAAGTCGCGTTTTACGATCATAGTCATTCTCCTTGCCTGATAGAAAAGGGGCGGTTTTTATAAGCCGCCCAACATATTCAGTATATCAAAGAACATCCTGGCTTGTCAACTGCAATTTGTGCACAACTGCTTAAATTTCTGTTTTGCACGAATGGAAATTATTCAGTTTGTACAACATTCCGTCTTGAAAAAGAGAAAAAACTGTGTTACCATATCTACAACAAAGAAGAGATCAAACAGCAATACAAAAGCTGTAAAATCAAATCTTTGAAAGACTCATAAAAGAAAGTAAAAAAAGATTTTAAAATTTGAAAAATCGTAAAGATGAGAAATCATAACTAACGAAAAAAACAAATTAAAAATCAAATGAAATCAAAAAATGAGTCACACAACGATGAATCTTTCAAAATAAAGAAACCGGTTGATCGCAAAGAGGTAGACCAAAAGAGGATGAAAAAGCAACATAACCGGAATCAGAAAGGAAAGAAGAATCGTTAAGATCCGGAGAAAAAATCTACGGATCAAAAAAGATTCCTAAACATCGGGAATCAAAAAGGACAAAAGCAATTCATCAAAACCGAAATCTGAGAGGCAAAAAAGAAAATGTGACTTTTTCAATAGAAGAGGTCAGGCAAAGCAGATTCTTTAAAAATCAGAAAAAGGAAAAGATGAAAAGCAAAAAGTCCTAATTTAAGAAAGCGAGGTAACCAATGATGTTAGATAATAAGAATGAACAGAAATGACCCTTGACTGAAAAAGAAGTTCTTAAAAAGAACAAACAGTCAAGGGTCATTTCTTTTGCGTTTTCCGGCAGTCGGATCGTGTGCTCCGCAGCTCAAAAAAAGAAGGCAGCCGATTGCTGCCCCAACATATTCAGTATATCAAAGATCATCCTGGTTTGTCAACTGTGATTTGTGCATAACTGCTTAAATTTATGTTTTGCACGAATGGAAATTATTCAGTTTGTACAGTATTCCGTCTTGAAATATCCAGCTGCCTGTGATATTCTGTATATACAAAGAAACCTCCTTAACAGGAGCTTCTAAATAAGACGAAGACTTTCCAAATTATCTTCCGTTTATATAAAAATTGTAAGAGAAACAAAATGAATGTACCGGAGGAGTTCAAATTTCGTCAAGAGAAAGTCTCGTCTGAATCTGAAGAACAGCGAGGTAACCAATGATGTTAGATACCAAGAGTGCACAGAAATAACCCTTGACTTTGAATGACAAAACAAAGTCAAGGGTTATTTCTTTTTATGGTGCCGCCCAGGGGGCGGCTTTTTTGTTTACAGTTCAATGACGGTGCCGGTGTGCAGATACCCGATCCGGTCGCCCAGGGCTTCCTTCAGCACGGCGTACTGTTCCTGTCCGGTGCAGTGGCCGGTGAAATAGCGGGTGGAAAATTTCTGCAGCTGGCGAAGCGCATCTCCAAGCTCCCGTCCGTGGGGATCCATGCGGATGAAGTGGAAGCCGCCGAAGAATACATCAGGACGGAACCAACTGAGGATGTTCAGCAATCCCTTGTGGGAACAGCCGCTGAAGCAGTATTTACGTCCGTTTTCCTCCAGCAGCAGATACTGTTCGTGGAGGTAGTCATCGTCCACATGGACATTGTCCTTCCGGATGGACTGGCCGAAGACGCCGAAAGAGAAGGGGCGCAGCAGATCATTGCAGGAGCACAGGGTGATGCCCTCGGCGATTTCCAGCACATCCTCCACACCGATCAGCCGGGGATTTTCCTCCAGGGCAGGATCCAGACCAATGTATTTTCCGCTGCTGAAGTATTCTCCGAAGGCGTGACGGTTTATGTAGACCGGCGCATGGTCATTAACCTCCAGGAACCGTTTCAGACCGCCGCCATGGTCATAGTGACCGTGGGAGAGGATACACAGATCCACTTGGGTCAGGTCGATGCCCAGCTGTTCTGCGTTGTCCGCAAAGGCACCGGACTGACCGGAGTCAAAAAGGATCCTGCGGTCACCGGTTTCGATGTACAGGCTCAGTCCGTGCTCGGCTTTCAACTCCGGACGGAGGGTGGTATTTTCAATCAGGGTCGTTATTTTCATGGTATCACCTAAATCAGAATTCCGTTGCAGTGATCAATCTCATGCTGGATGATCTGGGCAGTCCAGCCGGTGAAGGTTTTGATCCGGGTCTGGAGGGCTTCGGTCTGCCAGCGGACCTTGATCTTCTGGAACCGATTTGTTTTCCGGGGGCCGCCCAGCAGGGACAGGCAGCTTTCTTCGGTTTCGTATTCACCGGAAGAAGAGATGATTTCCGGATTTAGCATTACCATATAGGTTCCTTCACAGTCGAAGGCGATGATGCGTTTGGTGATGCCGATCATGTTGGCAGCCATACCCACGCAGGCATCCTTGTGGGAGACCAGGGTATCCAGCAGATCCCGGGCAGTTTCCAGATCTTCTTTTGTTGCCGGAACGGATTTCCGGGCCAGCAGCAGGGGGTCATGAACAAGGGGACGGATCATGGAAGATCCTCCTTTCATAAGCATAAAAACAGACGGCTTCCAGGGCCGCCCAACAAATTCAGTATATCAGATGCAATAAGGTTTTGTCAACGGGAAAATGGATAAAATGACGGGAATCTGCGTTTTCTACAAGCCGTAATTATGAGATTTGTACAACAATACGCCTTGCGTTCGGCGAAAAAGTATGGTATCTTATAGTCACAAGGAAGAACTGAAAAACAGATCTTCAAACCAACAAAGATACCTGAAAATAATAAATCCAACATTTAAGAGCATCCCGCTGAAAGGGACATACAAAGAAATAAAGAAAATGAAATTGGAATGAGAAAACAGGTATCAAATCTGCAGAAATGTGAGGTAACCAATGATGTTAGATACCAAGAGTGAAGAGAAATAACCCTTGACTTTGAACGACAAAACAAAGTCAAGGGTTATTTCTTTTTACTTGAAAAACTGTATCAGCATGGCGATGCCTTCCAGCACCACCAGATGGGTGGGATAGAAGATATAGAAAAAGTATTTCATATTCAGCTTACCCCGTTTGCCGTTGTAGGCATACAGCAGGGGAAGGGACGCCAGACAGAAGAACTGCAGCGGTCCCAGGCTGCAGCTGAGGAAAATCAGACCGATGCCCAGCATGGCGGTGTTCATGGGAATGCAGTCGGATTCTGTGCCGTGGGCAAGGGCGGCAAATACCGGCAGCATGCAGCCCCAGAAGCCGTAGTCAATCTCAAATACCTGATTCAGCAGATAAACGGCTGCCACCGCCGCGCCAAAGACCAGTCCTGACAGGACGGTCTTTTTTTCTTTCCAGTACTGCAGGGCGTAGATTATCAGGATGGAGAGACTGAAGGTAATGAGAATGGAAAAATACAGACTGCCGTCGAACAGATAATAGGCTGCCTGGCATACAGCACCCAGTCCAAAGACAGTGCCGAAATATTTTTTCCTGTTCCGGGTATACTTGCAGCCCTCTGCGATCATGAATGCGTAGATGGGCATGGCCAGACGGCCGATGAGGCGCAGCAGCAGTACCCGGGGCAGCAGGATCACACCGATATGGTCAATGGCCATAAAAATAGCGGCCAGGATTTTCAGGGTATTGCCGCTTAAGAATCTGGGGAACCGGTCATATTGATCGGTTTTTTGATTGGTCATGGGGGCACCTCCCTTGTTTGAACGTATTATAGCACAACCCGGTTAGAATACAAGCTTGCACATTCGGGAATCCCGGTGTATAATGGCGAAAAAATGAAAGAAGGAAGCAATATGACATTGGTTCAGGGACGTCCCCAGGACTGCACCGGCAGACTGCCCAAGGAAGTGCGGGTCTATGACCTGCTGGACAAGCTGGGTGTCAGCTATCAGCGCATCGATCATGAGCCGGCCATGACCATGGAGGCCTGTGCCGAAATCGACCGGGTGCTGGATGCCACCATCTGCAAAAACCTGCTGCTGTGCAACCGGCAGTGCACAGCCTTTTATCTTCTGATGCTGCCCGGTGAAAAGACGTTTAAAACATCCGCTTTTTCCAAGCAGATCGGATCCTCCCGGCTGAGCTTCGCGGATCCCAAGTACATGGAGGAATATCTGGATATCACGCCGGGGTCTGTCAGTGTCATGGGACTGATGAACGATCACGAAAACCATGTAAAGCTTTATATGGATGCGGATATTCTGAAGGGAGAATACATCGGATTCCATCCCTGCATCAATACCTCTTCCCTGAGACTGAAAACTGCGGATCTGATGGAAAAGATCATCCCCGCCATGGGGCATGAGCCTACCATTGTGACCATTGAAAAGATCAACCCCGAAGCATAAGCTTCGGGGTTTTGTTTATTCGGCAAAGTCTTTCAGGTATTCCGATACAGATCGGCTCATCTCCCGGGAGAATTCGGAGTTGTACTTGCGCTTGCAGAAGGCGTGAATCCAGTTTTCGTAGGTATTGCCGGCGGCAACCCGGATGTCCAGCAGGGCTTCCAGTTCCGCACCGTCCATCTCGTGATACACATTTTCGTGGACGATGGAATCCATGGGGGAGCGCTGGGGCTTTGCCCGGTTTATCTGCTGCTCGGTGGGATAGCCAAAGACCAGCATGCAGCAGGGGAACACATAGCGGGGAAGGTGCAGAAGCTCCCGGTGGGATTCGCAGTTTTCCATGATGTCCCCGATGTAGCAGGAGCCGATGCCCAGGCTTTCCGCGGCCACCACAGCATTCTGGGCGGCGATGGTGGCATCGGAGATGGCCAGCGCCAGATCACCCACACCGGGGAGCCGGGGCTCACATCCGGCAAACCGGAAGGCATCGTACCACTTTTTGCAGTCGGCGCAGAAAATCAGCACCATTTTGGCATCGGCGATGAAAGGCTGATTGTCGCAGGTCTTGACCAGGGTATCCTTGATGGCCTGGTCGGTGACATCAATGATGGTGTAAAGCTGCTGATTGCCGGCGGTAGGCGCCTGGGTGGCGGCGCGGAGGATCAGGGACTTGTCCTCAGGGGTGATCTCCCGGTCGGTGAAGACCCGGACGGATTTGCGGGCAAAGAGAGAGTGGATGATCTGGTTCATAATGAATCTGTCCTTCCGTTTTTTTGGTTTTCATTATAAGCGGGGACAGGATATTTCGCAATGAAAAAATATAATTGTAATCGTTTCCAAAGTATTATTTGATAAATCTTTAAATGGATTGGATAAAGTACACAAAAAGAAAATGTTACAATTGTATGAAGCGCAGAACTTTCTGCCGGGGGCTGCTTTTCGGTTGAAATCAGAAAATAAATGTATTATATTTATGTCATTGGAAAGTTGGAATCGTTTCCAACGCCAAAACTGCCGGTTTAACCGGAAAATTTTAGGAGGAAAATAAGAATGAAAAAGCTGATTGCTCTGCTGCTGGCTCTGGCTATGGTTCTGTCCCTGGCTGCCTGCGGCGCATCCGATGCTCCCGCTGCTGAAGCTCCCAAGGCTGACGCTCCCGCTGCAGAGGCTCCCGCTGAGAAGAAGGCTGAGGGTTCCGTTTACTGGCTGAACTTCAAGCCCGAATCCGACGAGGCTCTGAAGGAACTGGGCGCTATGTACGAAGCTGAGACCGGCGTTCCCGTCAAGGTCGTCACCGCTGCTTCCGGCACCTACGAGCAGACTCTGACTGCTCAGATCGACAAGTCCGATGCTCCCACCCTGATCGTTGTCGGCAACCAGGCTGCTGTCAACAACTGGGGCGACTACTGCTACGACCTGACCGGTACTCCCGTTGCTGAAGAGCGTTCCACCGACGCTTACATGCTGTACGATGCAGACGGCAAGCTGTGCTCCCTGGGCTACTGCTACGAGTGCTACGGCATCATCTGCAACGTTGAGCTGCTGGAGAAGGCTGGCTACACCAAGGATTACATCACCAACTTCGCTACCCTGAAGGAAGTTGCTGAGGACGTTCACGCCCGCGCTGCTGAGCTGGGCTTCGACGCCTTCACCTCCGCCGGCATGGACGGTTCCTCCAGCTGGCGTTACACCGGCCACCTGATCAACGCTGCCTACTACTGGGAGTCCGTTGCTAACCCCGACGCATGGGTTACCTGCCCCCCCTCCATCGAAGGCACCTACATGGACAACTTCAAGCAGCTGTATGACCTGATGGTCGTCAACTGCGCGACCCCCCGTGCTGACCTGGCCAACGGCGGCTTCGACGCCGGCGCTGAGTTCGCAAACGGCGAGGCTCTGTTCTACGTCAACGGTAACTGGGAGTGGTCCAACCTGGAGAGCAAGGGCATGACTGCTGATCAGGTCCACATGTACCCCTACTACTGCGGCGTTGAAGGCGAAGAGAAGATCGGCCTGAATGCCGGTACCGAGAACTACTGGGCTGTCAACGCTGAGGCTGACGAGGAAGACATCCAGGCTACCCTGGACTTCATGTACTGGGTCGTCACCGATCCCGAAGCTTCCGCTATCGCTGTCGGCACTTTCGGCACCATGCCCTACAAGCAGGCTGTTGCTTCCCCCAACCCCTTCTACGGCTCTGCCAACGAGTACCTGGCAGCCGGCTGCGACATCATGGAGTGCGTCAACGGCTTCCAGCCCAATGTCGATGCATACCGTGCTACCGCTGTCTCCGCTATGAACGAGTACAATGCTGATCCCTCCGATGCAAACTGGGAGAAGGTCGTCACTGCATTCGTCGATGGCTGGGCTGTTCAGTACGCTGCTGTTAACGGCTAATTCCGTTATTTAAATTACCCTCTATGGAAAGCGGGGCGAGCTTGCGCTCGCCCCCTTTTTATACCATGAGGCCTGAAAAAGCCTCCAAAAATACCTGTTTTTGGGAGTTGAGACAAAAACATGAAACGTAGAAGAGATCCCGCAGCGGTTAATAGTGACATTATCCGCCGGCCGATCCAGCGCTGCGCCCCCATCTTCCTGTGGCCCATGGTGGCAGCGTTCTGCATCGGTTTTATCTGGCCCTTCGCACAGGGTCTGTTCCTGTCCTTCACCAAGTTCAAGACCACTTCCAAGTGGACCTGGGTGGGCCTGGACAACTATGTCAAGGCTCTGGCCGATGAGAGCTTCCGCTACTCCTTTGGCTATACTGCGCTGTATGCCATCGTATCCGTTATCCTGATCAACGTTCTGGCGTTCGCTGTGGCTTATGCCCTGACCCAGAAGATCAAGGGCGCAAACCTGTTCCGTACCGTCTTCTTCATGCCCAACCTGATCGGCGGTATCGTTCTGGGCTACATCTGGAGCATGATCTTTGACGGTCTGCTCTCCGGCTATGGCAAGTCTATCCTCACTGACTCCACCTGGGGTTTCTGGGGCCTGGTTATTCTGATGTGCTGGCAGCAGATCGGTTATATGATGATCATCTACATCGCCGGCCTGCAGGCTGTTCCCGAGGACATGCTGGAAGCCGCCAAAATCGACGGCGCCAACGGCTGGCAGACCCTGTTTAAGGTCACCATCCCCAATGTTATGCCCTCCATTACCATCTGCATGTTCCTGACCCTGTCCAACGGCTTCAAGCTGTTCGACCAGAACCTGGCACTGACCGGTGGTTATCCCTACATCATCAATCCCGACGGCACTTCTGTTCACACCACAGAAATGCTGGCGCTGAATATCTATAATACCTTCTACGGCCAGAACACCGGCGCCCGCGGCGTTGCTCAGGCAAAGGCTGTCCTGTTCTTCATTCTGGTTGCGGGCCTTTCCATCCTGCAGCTGCGCGCAACCCGTGATAAGGAGGTCGCTGCATAATGAAAGACAATGCATTCAAGATGGCTGAATACGGCAAGAAGGCGCTGACTGCTTTCCTGGCTCTGATCAGCATTGCATACGTATTCCCTGTGTTCATGGTTGTGGTCAACTCCTTCAAGGAGAACACCTTCGTCAAGACTGAAACCTTCGCCATGCCCACCGGCGAGTCCTTTGTTGGCTGGGCCAACTTCATCAAGGGCATGACCTTCGGCGGTTATCCCTTCGTCAACTCCGTTATGTACAGCGTGGTCATCACCGTGCTGTCCACCGCTCTGATCATCGTGGTTACCTCCATGGCTGCCTGGTATATCACCCGTGTCGACACTGATTTCTGCCGTGCGGTGTATTACCTGTGCGTGTTCTCCATGGTCGTTCCCTTCCAGATGCTGATGTTCACCCTGTCCAAGACTGCTGACAATCTGGGCTTCAACACCCCCTGGACCATCCCTGTGATCTACCTGGGCTTCGGTGCCGGTCTGGCTGTCTTCATGTTTGTGGGCTTTGTCAAGGGCATCCCCCTGGATATCGAAGAGGCTGCCTCTATCGATGGCTGCGGCCCCCTGCGTACCTTCTTCAGCGTTGTCCTTCCCATGATGAAGCCCACCCTGGTCTCCGTCACCATTCTGGAGATGATGTGGGTCTGGAATGACTACCTGCTGCCCTACCTGGTTCTGGACATCACCGAGTACCGCACCCTGCCCATTCACATCCAGTATCTGAAGGGTTCCTATGGCACCGTGGATCTGGGTGCCACCATGGCCCTGATCCTGCTGTCCATCATTCCCGTTATTATCTTCTACCTGGCCTGCCAGAAGCACATCATCAAGGGTGTCGCTGCCGGCGCAGTCAAGGGTTAATTCATTCCCGCCGGGGCACACACCCTGTGTGCCCTGTATTTCCGAAGGAGGTGAAGCTGTGACAATTAAAGATCTGGCCGCTCAGACCGGCTATGCGGTTGCCACCGTTTCCCGGGTTTTAAATAATCACCCCAATGTCAGCGAAAAGGCAAGGGCAGTCATCCTGCAGGCCGTGGAAGAAAGCGGTTTCCAGCTGAACGCCAATGCCAAGCAGCTGAAGCAGCAGCATGCAACCTCCATTCTTGTGGTGGTCAAGGGTACCGCCAATGAACTGTTCAGCGAACTGCTGGAGACCATTCAGAGCCGGATCGCGGAGACCCAATATCCCCTTCATGTGGATTATCTGGACGAACAGGCCAACGAAGTCCGCCGGGCGCTGCAGCTTTGCCGGGAGAAGAAGCCTCTGGGTATTCTGTTCCTGGGCGGCAACGCCGAGAATTTCCGGGCAGAATTTGAGAAGATCGATGTGCCCTGCGTGGTGCTGACCAATGATATGTCTGCTCTGGCCTATGAGAATCTGTCCAGTGTCACTGTCGATGACGCGGAAGCCTGCCGCTGCGCGGTGGATTCGCTGATTGAACGCGGCCACCGGAAGATCGCTGTCATCAGCGGTGATCCCGAAACATCTGATGTTGGCCGGGCCCGTTACGAAGGCTGCCTGAAATCCCTGAAGAACCACGGCATCGCTTTTGATCCTGCGCGGGATTTCCGGGGCGTCCGGTTTTCTTTCCGGGATGGATATACGGCCACACTGGATCTGCTGGAAAACGGCAGTGAATTTACTGCCCTGTTTACAGCCTCCGACGTTATGGCTGTGGGTGCCATCCGGGCGCTCCATGAAAAGGGCCTGAAGGTGCCCCAGGATGTTTCTGTCATTGGTTTTGACGGTCTGGAAGTGGGTTCCTATCTGGTGCCCAAGCTGAGCAGTGTGGTTCAGCCTGCCCAGATGATGGCTCAGCGGAGCGTGGAGATCCTGATCTCCCGGATTGAAGGCGAAGCGGGTGCCATCCATGAGACCGTTCCCTTTGAACTGTGGGAACGGGAAAGCGTAACAGTTCCGAAAAAATGATCCCCAAGAGGCTGCGGATGTTCCGCAGCCTCTTTTCTTTTGCGGTTTTTCTATGTATAATAAAAGCAATCAAAAAAAGGAGGAATCCCTTATGCGTAAAAACTTTGGTGCCAAGCCCATGCTCTATCCCATGCCTGTGTTTATCATCGGCACCTATAACGAGGACGGTACGCCCAATGCCATGAATGCCGCCTGGGGCGGTATGGCAGACACGGAGCTCATCAGCATCTGCCTGGGTGAGCACAGAACCACCCGGAATATCTTCGCCCGGAAGGCCTTCACTGTCAGCATGGCGGATGCGGCCAATGTGGTAGGTGCCGACTATGTGGGCATCGTCTCCGGCGATACCGCCCCTGACAAAGTGGCAAAGGCCGGCTGGCATACAACCAAGAGTGAATTTGTGGATGCACCTCTCTTTGATGAACTGCCCATGGCTCTGGAGTGCGAATTCGTCAGCTATGACGATGATTCCGGCCTGCTCATCGGCAAGGTGATCAATGTCTGTGCCGATGAGTGTATTCTGACCGACGGCGTCATCGACCTGACCAAATTCCACCCCATTACCTATGATCCCTGCGGCCACGGCTACTATACCCTGGGCGAAAAGGTAGGCAATGCCTTCTCTGACGGCAAGCAGCTGAAATAAGAAAAACCGCCTCTTTTGAGGCGGTTTTTTACTGTTTTTTGCGGATACCCATCAGAACACAGCCGAACCAGCCGGATGATTGGATATGGGCCTGAAGGCTGTGGCCCAGGTTGTCCGGGCCGGTGGAACTGCGGTAGGTATTGTAGGAAACGAAGCCGTCAGGTGTGCGGTGCAGGGCGATAAAGTGGGCGCCCAGTTTGCAGCCTCTATGCCAGTGGTAGAAGAGAATGCTCACGTCACTGCGGCTTGCCAGAGCGTCGAATTTTCTCCGGTCGGCGCAGACCTCCACCGGAAATCCCCAGTGTTTGAAGCAGGCTGCGGGGCCCCAGAAGGAGGTACCCGCGTTGCCGTGGATCAGGGGAAGCTGCCATTCGTAGTAGCGGATCAGTTCATTGATGTCGGTTTTGCAGCCCAGCAGCTGCAGGGCATTCCAGGTGGCAATCCAGCCGCAGCCGGTGGCAGCACTGGAGCGCAGACCGTAGCGCCATTTGTCTCTGGGGATTTGACGCTGATTGTAGATCAGATCCATAAAGCTTCCTTTCCTGACAGAAATGACCGGTTACTGCTGAACAGGATGTTCCTTGATATAGTCATCCAGAATCCGGGCGGCGGACATGACCATCCGGGCACAGGGACGCTGGGCATAATATTCCGCGGTCCGGGGGCAGGGGGTAGGGTCAGTGGGAGGATTGTCCAGAATCTCCCGGCAGATATAGCTGCCGTTCTCCGCCTGGAATGCCTTGCACAGCTGCTGTACCAGAGCGTAGTATTCCTTCTTGTGTACGTCATCTTCGCCGGGCTCCGTGTAGCCGTAGAGCAGGTCTGCGGCCATCACCATGCCGCTGACGGCACCGCAGACTTCCCGCAGCCGTCCCACACCGCCGCCAAAGCCGCTGGAGATCTTTTTTGCAAACTCCGGTTCCAGTCCGGTCACATCACAAAAAGCCACCAGAACGGCCTGCGCACAGTTGCAGCCGGATAAAAACAGCTCCGCTGCCTGAATAGAATGATCCATGTTCATGATCCTCCCTGAAGTTTTCTCCATTTTAACATACTGTGCCGGACTTTACAAGTAAGGTGGCCTTTGATAGAATAAAGAAAAAATTTGGGAGGATAGTATGCTTTCTCTGATCCTGTCTGTGGTCAGCAGCTCCCTGGTGTCCATTGTCATGCGGCTCAGCACCGGCCGTGTGAAGTTCAATCTGGGCATGCTGACCATGAATTATATTGTATGTACACTGCTTTCCGGTCTCTTCGGCGGCTTTGCGGGTGCCTTCGACCTGAGCAGTCCCCTGACTGGAATGACCCTGGCTATGGGAGCCGTCAACGGATTTTTGTATCTGGCCGGCTTTATGTTGATGCAGACAAACATCCGGAAAAACGGTGTGGTGCTTTCCTCCATCTTCCAGAAGCTGGGATTGCTGGTGACTCTGGTGGTCTCGGTTGTGTTCTACCGGGAGATCCCGGATCTGCTGCAGAGTCTGGGCTTTGCCCTCGCCATCCTGGCGATTTTCCTGATGAACTATCGAAAGGGCGGGGAAAAGGTGGGCTCCCGGGGGGCACTGATCGCCATGCTCCTTGCCTGCGGTACGGCAGATGCCATGTCCAAGATTTTCAAGGAGTCCGGTCCGGCAGCGCTGGAAGGACAGTTTTTACTCTACACCTTTGCGGTGGCCATGGGTCTGTGCGCTGTGTGCATGACGGTTTCCGGACAGAAGATCGGCGGCCGGGAGGCGGCCTTCGGTATTCTCATTGCGGTGCCGAATTTCTTCTCCTCCAAGTTCCTTCTGGGGGCGCTGGAGAGCCTGAGCGCGGTGATCGTCTATCCTGTATTCAGCGTCGGCACCATTCTGGCGGTGACCCTGACAGGCGTGCTGGCCTTCCGGGAACGTCTGGATCGGAAGCAGTGGATCGGCGTGGCGGTGATTCTGACGGCGCTGGTGCTGCTGAATGTATAAAAAGAAAGGACGCTGAATCTTCAGCGTCCTTTTTCTTGTATCTGTTAGATGGTGATCAGTTCGTAGGAATCCTCGCCCAGGCCGATCTTCTTGGCATGGGAAATCTGGCTGCGCCAGTCGATATGGGGGAATCCGGCGGTCAGATTGTCCAGGTCGGGGCGGTTTGCCTTGCCGGCCTTGCCGTTTGCGGTGCGGGGCTGGGCATTGACAGCCTCGGCACAGGCCAGATCCAGAGCCACGGGGTCGAAGGAGGCGAACATACCCACATCGGGAACAATGGGCACATCGTTCTCGCTGTGACAGTCGCAGTAGGGACTTACATCCCGGACCAGGCTCACATGGAAATGGGGACGTCCGTCCACAACGGCCTTGGTGTATTCGGCAATCTTGTAGTTTAAGAGGCGGACAGCCTCGTGATTGTCATGATAGATGGCCTTGACGGGGCATACATCCACACAGCGGCCACAGCCCATGCAGTTGCCCTGGTTGATCTTCATCACATTGCCGTCGCGCTGGGGGCCGTCGTGGGCACAGTTCTTGGCGCAGGCACCGCAGCCGATGCACTTGGAGGCATCGATGGTGGGGCGGCCGTCGGAGTGCATTTCGCGCTTGCCCTCATTGGAGCCGCAGCCCATGCCCAGATTCTTCATGGCGCCGCCGAAACCGGCTTCCTCATGACCCTTGAAGTGGTTCAGGGAGATGATGATATCCGCATCCATCACAGCACGGCCGATCTTGGCTTCCTTCACATACTCGCCGCCGACCACGGGGACGCGGACGTCATCGGTACCCTTCAGACCATCGGCAATGATGACGTGGGCACCGGTGGAGTAGGGAGTGAAACCATTGAGATAGGCAGTCTCAATGTGATCCAGGGCGTTTTTGCGGGAGCCCACATACATGGTGTTGGCATCGGTCAGGAAGGGCTTGCCGCCCAGATCCTTGATGATATCCACCAGAACACGGGCATAACCGCTGCGCAGGTGGGCCATGTTGCCCAGCTCGCCGAAGTGGATCTTGATGGCCACGAACTTATCCTTAAAGTCGATCTGATCGATACCGGCGCTGAGGATCAGCCGGGACAGCTTCTGAGGCAGGGTCTCGGAAGTGCCGGTGCAGAAATCGGTGAAATAAACCTTGGGTGCCATGGGGGTACCTCCTGAAATAATGATTGTATACCATCAGTTTATCATAAATGGAAGGAAAGTCAATGAGAAGATGAATGATCGTTTAGCGGACTAACGTCCAAATGCAAAATGATGAATGCTGAATGCAGAATGATTATGGCCCACCTCATTTTGCATTCATAATTCTGCATTCTGCATTTCGCCGAAGGCGTATAAACGAGCATTTCATTGAGCGAGGTGGGATAAGAAAAACACCCCAACCTGTTGGTTGGGGTGTTTGAATGTTCTGAAGATCAGATTACTTGGCGGAGCCAGCGATCTGAGCAGCGACTTCAGCAGCGAAGTCCTCTTCCTTCTTCTCGATGCCTTCACCCTTGGTGTAGTGGATGGCGTCGACGAAGGTAACCTTGCCGCCCAGCTTCTTGGCAGCGTCAGCGATGTAGCCGGCCACGTCGCCCTTGAACAGGTCAGCGCGGACGAACTCCTGCTGCAGCAGGCAGATATCCTTGTAGAAAGCAGCGATCTTGCCCTGAGCGATCTTTTCCTTGACCTGAGCGGGCTTTCCGGCCATCTTGGGATCGTTGTCCATCAGAGCGACCTGAACAGCCAGCTCCTTCTCGACGACATCAGCGGGAACCTGAGCCTTGTCCCAGTACTGAGCCTTCATAGCAGCGATCTGCATGGCAACGTTCTTGCCGATCTCGGTAGCATCGATGCCGCCCTCGACAGCCAGGTTGACCAGAACACCGTGGGAGCCGCCCATGTGGACGTAAGCAACGGAGGTGTTCTCAGCGTAGCGGGCGAAACGGCGGATCTGCATGTTCTCACCGATGGACATGACCAGCTCCTGCATCTTCTCGGTGACGGACAGGGTGGTGCCGGGGTAGGTGCAAGCCTTCAGAGCTTCCACATCAGCGGGAGCGTCCTTAGCGATGATTTCGCACAGGCTCTTGACCAGACCCATGAAAGCGTCGGTCTTGGAAGCGAAGTCGGTCTCAGCGTTGACTTCGATCACAACGCCGACACCGTCGATAACGGTAGCGTATGCAACGCCTTCAGCAGCGATGCGGTCAGCCTTCTTGGCAGCCTTTGCCAGGCCCTTCTCGCGCAGCCAGTCGATTGCCTTGTCCATATCGCCGTCGCAAGCCTGCAGTGCCTTCTTGCAGTCCATCATGCCGACGTTGGTCATTTCACGCAGCTTCTTAACATCCAGTGCAGTAAATGCCATTTTACATATCCTCCTAAGAATTTCTTTTGATAAGTTCAGCCCGGCCCGGTAGCCGGTCCGGGCTGACAATGTGCTTTAAAAATTACTCAGCAGCCTCGACAGCCTCTGCGTCCTCGCCCTGACGGCCTTCGATGGCAGCGTTGGCCATAGCGGAAGCGATCAGACGGATAGCGCGGATAGCGTCGTCGTTGCCGGGGATGACGTAATCGATCTCATCGGGATCGCAGTTGGTGTCAACGATAGCGACGATGGGGATGTTCAGCTTGCGGGCCTCAGCGATGGCGTTGCGCTCCTTGCGGGGGTCAACGATGAACAGGCAAGCAGGCAGCTTCTTCATTTCCTTGACGCCGCCCAGGTACTTCTCCAGCTTCTCGATCTCGCCCTGGTGCTTGATGACTTCCTTCTTGGGCAGCATTGCGAAGGTGCCGTCCTCTTCCATCTTGCGCAGCTGAGCCAGAC
>JAFZGL010000169.1 GCA_017555395.1 Oscillospiraceae bacterium
GCGCCGGACAGAACCAGCTGATGGGTCTCGGCGTTGTTGACCAGGGTGAAGGAGGGATCTTCTTCGTTCAGGCGGTTCAGGCCGGTGCCGACCTTTTCTTCCTGACCGCGGGTCTTGGGAGCAATGGCCATGGAGTAGCAGGGCTCTGCGTAGGGGATGTTCTTCAGGGAGACGACCTTACGAGGATCGCACAGGGTGTCGCCGGTCTTGACCTTGTCCATCTTGCCGAAGGCGCCGATGTCGCCGCAGGACAGGACCTTGACTTCAGTGGCCTTCTTGCCGCACATTGCGTACATACGGCCCAGCTTTTCGGTTTCGCCGGTACGGGCGTTGACCAGGGTGGTATCGGGAGTGATTTCGCCGGACAGAACCTTGACGAAGGAGTACTTGCCGAACTGGTCGGAAACGGTCTTGAAGACGAAGGCAGCGGGAGCAGCCTGGGGAGAGACAACGAACTCTTCGGTCTTGCCGTCAGCATTGGTAGCCTTGTGGTAGTTGCCCTGAACGGGGTTGGGCAGCAGGTCGCAGATGTAGTCCAGCAGCAGGGTAGTGCCCAGAGTGGTGACAGCGGAGCCGCACAGCACGGGGAACAGGCTCAGCTCGCGGACACCGGTGTACAGGCCGTTGATCATTTCAGCGTAGGTGAAGTCATCACCCTCGAAGAAGCGGTCCATCAGCTCTTCGTCGGTCTCGGCGACAGCTTCCTTCAGCGCGTCGTGGAACTCTTCAACGACGGAAACCTTGTCCTCGGGAACGTCGATCTCAGCACGCTTCAGGCCAACGGATTCCCATGCGCGCTTGTTCAGCACGTCGATAACACCGGTGATCTTCTTGGAAGCATCCCAGATGGGGACGATGACGGGAGCGATCTTGTTGCCGTACTTCTCGCGCAGAGCTTCGAAGGTGGCGTTGTAGTCGGAGTTGTCTTCATCAACCTTGGAGATGAAGATCATGCGGGGCATGTTGCGCTCTTCGCAGTACTTCCATGCCTTCTCGAAGCCGACAGTGATGCCGTCCTTGGCGGACAGAACCAGGATAGCGGCGTCAGCGGCACGCAGAGCTTCCATGACAGCGCCGGAGAAGTCGAATGCGCCGGGAGTATCCAGGATGTTGACCTTGACATTCTTGTACTCCACGGGGATCAGAGAAGTGGAGATGGAAATGTTGCGGCGGATCTCTTCAGCATCATAGTCAGAAACGGTGTTGCCGTCGGCATTCTTGCCCATACGGTCGATAGCACCGGTGATGTAGAGCAGGCTCTCGGCCAGGGCGGACTTACCGCTGCCGCTGTGGCCCAGAAGGCAGATATTACGGATCGCATTAACAGTATACATGGTCGTTTTTTACTCCTTTCGGGAAGGACGGTCCTTCCATTGGGGTTCTGTGACACCCGAATGTTGCCATTATACATTATAAATTTATAGATTTCAATGATTTCTTTTGCAGGAACGGAAAATTGTGTAAAATGGCACATGGACACATGTCCTTCTGTGCAAAACATACAAATTCCACAAAAGGATTTTGTTGGGGCAGCCAATGCGTGAAAGAAAAACAGATGCTTTTTGTGCAAAAACCCGGAGGGCCTTGGGACAATATATACAAAACGAGGACAAACGCAATGTGTTTGTCCTCGCAGTGAATATTTAGCCGTTGCGGACTTCCATGAACAGACTTTCCACATACCGGGTGATTTCTTCCGGCAGATAGGCGTAGCTGGAGCCGTTTACCAGAATCTCCTCGTCAGGGTAAGTGACAGGATCGCTGACGGTTTCGGGATCGATGAATTCCTTTGCCGCGGACAGGGGAGTGCCGTAGCAGATCCAGTCCATATTGGCACCGGCGATCTCGGGATCACACAGGAAGTTGATAAAGGTTTCAGCAGCTTCCTTCTCCTTGGCGCAGGTGGGGATGCACATGGCGTCAATGAACAGGTTGAAGCCCTGATTTTCCGGCAGATAGAAATCCAGATTCTCGTTCTCGCCCATCATGGTCAGGCAGTCGCCTGCATAGTAGGGGGCGATCCAGGCTTCTTCATTCTGCATGATGGCAAAGATCTCATCCATGACGTACTGCTGCAGCACAGGCTTCTGCTCCTTCAGCAGTTCAGCGCATTTCCGGAGTTCTTCCTTGTCCGTGGTGTTGACGTCGTATCCCAGCAGATACTGCGCCACACCGAAGGCATCACGGGAGTTGCCGAAGGTCAGGATCTTGCCGGCATACTTTTCGTTCCACAGCAGTTCCCAGCCGGTAACATCCGCTTCATCCACGTACTTGGTGTTGTACAGGATGCCTACAGTACCCCAGGTATAGGGGACAGAGTAGAGGTTCTCCGGATCGTAGGCAGTATTGCGGAAGTTTTCGTCAATATACTGATAGTTGGGGATATTGTTGAAGTCCAGGGGAAGCAGCATATCCTCACTGATCAGCCGGGCGATCATATAGTCAGAGGGGATGATCAGGTCCACGGTGATACCGCCGTTGGCCAGCTTGGAGTACATGATCTCGTTGGAGTCATAGGTGGAATAATTGACCTTGATATGGGGATACCGGGCTTCAAATTCACGGATGACTTCCATGGAGTCGTCACTGCCGTCGGCAATATACTGACCCCAGTTGTAAACGTTCAGAGTGATCTGCTCCTGAGGATTGGCGAAGAAGATCAGGTAGCCGCTGACCAGAATCAGGCAGGCAGCCAGGGCACCGGCACAGACCCGCTTGAAGGTTCGCATACCGGGGCTGTCCATGGTCTTGCGGCGGACAGTCTTGTTCCGGTCTGCCCGGATCTGCAGCAGATTCATGGTGACCATCAGCACAAAGATCAGCAGGAACAGCAATGTGAACATGGCGTAGATCTTGGGCTGGATGGGCTTCTTGGTGTAGGAGTAGATCTCAACGGGCAGGGTAACAAAGTCCAGACCGCTGACAAAATAGCTGATGACGAAGTCATCCAGGCTCATGGTGAAGGCCATGATGGCACCGGAGACGATGCCGGGCATAATCTCATGCAGGGTCACCTTGAAGAAGGCCTGCATGGGGGTGCAGCCTAAGTCCATGGCAGCATCTGTCAGGGAGTTGTCCATCTGCTGCAGCTTGGGCATCACGTTCAGAATAACATAGGGCAGGCTGAAGGTGATGTGGGCGATCAGCAGCGTCCAGAAGGTCAGGGCGTCCCGCTGTCCCAGAATCTTGGTGCCCACAAAGACAAAGAGCAGAGACAGGCTGACACCAGTGACAATGTCGGGGTTGGTCATGGGGATGTTGGTCAGGCTCATGACCACGGAGCGCATCTTGGGCTTCAGGTTGTGAATACCCACGGCCGCCACCGTGCCGAAGACGGTGGAGATGGCAGTTGCCAGGATGGATACCACCAGAGAGTTGCGCAGCAGCTGCAGCAGGTGCTCGTCCTGGAAGAGCTCCACATACCGGTGCAGGGTGAAGCCGTCAAAATGGGCGATATCCTTGCCGGTGTTGAAAGATGCCACGATCAGCACCGCCATGGGGATATACAGGAAGATGAAGATCAGGATGGTAAAGATGCGGTTTGTCTTCTTCATGCGATGACACCGCCTTCCTCATCAGCACCAAAGTAGTTCATGATGCCGGTGCAGACGAACACCAGAATCATCAGCACAAGGCTGAGGGCAGCGCCCAGGTTGGGGTTGTTGCCCTGCTTGAACTGGCGTTCGATGACGTCGCCGATCAGAACGGTGTCGGTGCCGCCCAGCTTCTGGGAAATGTAGAAGGTGGACACGGCAGGCACGAAGACCATGGTGATGCCGGAGAGAATACCGGGAATGCTCAGAGGCAGGGTGACCCGGCGGAACACCTGGAAGGTGTTGCAGCCCAGGTCTTCCGCAGCTTCGATGAGCCGGGGGTTGATCTTCACGATGGTGGAGTACAGCGGCAGGATCATATAGGGCAGGTAGTTATAGACCATGCCCAGAACCACGGCCGCGGGCGTGCGGATCATCCGGATGGGACCGATGCCCACAGCACCCAGAAGGGTATTGATGATACCGGTGTCCTGCAGCAGACCGACCCATGCCAGGGTGCGCAGCAGAAAGCTCATGCACATGGGCAGCATGACCAGCATGTACAGGATCTTCTGGGCCACGACTCCCCGGTGGGCAATGTAATACGCCACAGGATAGCCCAGCAGCAGGCAGATGAAGGCGGAGATCAGGGAATACAGAATGGATTCCCACAGGACGCCCCAGTACATGCTCAGATGCTGAACATTGCTCAGGGTGAAGGCACCGGTGGCAGGATCTGTCAGGGCATAGTAGGCAACCACGCCCAGGGGGATCAGGGTGAATGCCAGCATCCACAGAATATAGGGGGTGCTGAGCAGAATCGAGTTATTCTTCTTCATCCTCGGCATCCTCCGTCAGCCCATCGTACTCGGCAGAGTAGGAGCTGTAGTCGCCAAACATGCCGGAGTACTCACTCTTGTGCATGATGTGAATGTCTTCGGGATTCAGACGAATGCCGATGACGCTGCCTTCTCCGTGGAAGTCGGTGGTCTGGATCAGCCACTTGAAGCCGCGGAAGTCCACGATGATATCGTAGTTCAGACCCTTGAAGGTGACGGAGGTAACGGTACCCACCAGGTGGCCTTCATTGGGCGGGACGATGTCGATATCCTCGGGACGGATGACAACGTCAACAGGTTCGTTGGGTGCAAAGCCCTTGTCCACGCAGACAAAGGTGCGGCCGAAGAAGCGAACCTTGTAGTCGGAGAGCATAACGCCGTCCAGAATGTTGGATTCGCCGATGAAGTCCGCAACAAATGCGTTCTTCGGCTCGTTATAGATATCCTCAGGTCTGCCGATCTGCTGGATGCGGCCCTTGTCCATGACAACCACGGTGTCGGACATGGACAGTGCTTCTTCCTGATCGTGGGTGACATAGATGAACGTGATGCCGGTGGCCTGCTGGATCCGCTTCAGTTCGTTCTGCATATCCTTGCGCAGACGCAGGTCCAGAGCAGCCAGAGGCTCGTCCAGAAGCAGGACCTTGGGCTGATTTACCAGTGCGCGGGCAATGGCAACACGCTGCTGCTGACCGCCGGACAGGTTGTCGATGCGGCGGTTTTCATAGCCCTTCAGACTGACGATCTCCAGCATTTCGGTCACACGGCGGTCAATCTCATCCTTGGGCAGCTTTGCCACTTTCAGACCGAAGGCAATGTTGTCGTAGACGTCCAGATGCGGGAACAGAGCATACCGCTGGAACACGGTATTGACCTGCCGCTGGTAGGGCGGAACGTCGTTGATGACCTTGCCGTCGAAGAGCACTTTGCCGGAAGTGGGCGTCAGGAAGCCGCCGATGATCCGCAGAGTGGTGGACTTGCCGCAGCCGGAGGGGCCCAGCAGTGTGAGGAATTCATGGTCATTGAAGTAAAGATTGATGTCGTCGAGAATACGCTCCCCGTCGAACTCCATGACAAGATTCTGGAGTCTGATGAGTTCCTTGGACATTATCCTCCCCCGTTTCTTTTTCTAAAATGCGTCACAATTTGACAAATATACTATATCGTAATTTACAGCAAAGTCAATCTCTTAAGGAAAAATATTTGTATTCCACCGGCGGAAGGACTTGGATGCGTCCTGCGTTTTCCATGACGGTCAGACGGATATATTTTTAAAAGCGGCTGTTTAATCCGCGGAAAGGAAGGCAATACTCATCCCCGGAGGTGCTTATTTATGAGCGAAAACAACCACGCCGGCCATGGCCGGAGCGGCAGGGGCTATTACATAGCCCTGATCCTGTGCGCAGTTGCCGTCGGGATCACCAGCTATGTATACAGCCGTTACACTGCAGAAGAAGAGATTCTGCTTCAGAAAGAAAATGTGATTCCTGTGGGAACCATGGCACCGCGGGAGGACATCCCCGTCATTGCCACCCAGGCGCCGGAGCAGAAAAATGAGAGCCGGGAAACGGAGCAGACCGAGCCCGCCACAGTTCCTAAACAGAAGCGGAAAATCTGCTCCCCGGTGTCCGGCCAGGAGATCTTCGGCTATTCCATGGAAGCCCTGAGCTATAACCAGACCACCCGGGACTGGCGTGTCCACAACGGCGTGGATCTGGCAGCGGAAGAGGGGGCGCCGGTCTGCGCATCCTGTGACGGTACAGTTTATACCACCTATCAGGATGATTCCATGGGATATACGGTGGTGATCCGGCATGACGGCGGATATACCACCAGGTATTCCAGCCTGACGGAGGATCTGGCGGTCAGCGCCGGAGATCCGGTACAGGCAGGCCAGACCATCGGCTATGCCGGAACCACCGCCCTGGTGGAGACGGCCATGGGCAGCCATGTCCATTTCAGTGTCACCTGTCAGGACAAGCCCATGGATCCCATGGAATTTCTGTCTCTGAGTGAATAGTGCTTCTTCTCTCCTCCTTGTTTTGCCGCCGGGAACCCCGGCGGCAATTTTTCTCCCGGATGGAATATTGATCCCCGGATCCGGCTACAATGATTCAAAACGGCCCACCAATGTTCCGGGCTTCCCGGAAAAAGCGGACAGGACTTCTACTGTGATTCCGTGGTTTTCCGCAAATTCCACACTGCGGTCATGAAGCACCTGTGCACCGTGCCCGATCAGTTCCATCATTTGCCCGTAGCCGATGGTTTCGTACCGGCAGGCATCCGGAAAGATCCGGGGATCCCGGTCATAAACCCCGTCTACATCCGTAAAAATCTGGCATTTGTCTGCCTTCAGGAAGGCGGCAAGGGCCACAGCGGTGGTATCGGAGCCGCCTCGTCCCAGGGTAGTGATATCATTGCCCGGACCGATACCCTGAAAACCCGCCACGATGACGATCTTCCCCTGCTGAAGTTCCCGGCGGATTCTGCTGCAGTTGATATCGGTGATGCGGGCGTTTCCGTAAGTATCATCTGTCCGGATCCCGGCCTGCCAGCCGGTGAGGCTGACGGCACTTTGCCCCAGTGCTTCAACGGCCATGGCGGTCAGGGCGGCGGAGATCTGTTCTCCGGCAGACAGCAGGGCATCCAGCTCCCGGTGATTGTTTGCCGGGGAAACGGTCCGGGCGGTATGAAGCAGTTCGTCGGTGGTGTGGCCCCGGGCGGATACCACCATCACAATCTGGTTGCCCTGGCGGACAAGCTGCACAGCCCGCAAAGCGGCAGCATGGATCCGCTGCGGATCTGCCAGGGATGTTCCTCCGTATTTCTGAACGATCAGCATAGCGATCCCTCCCGGTACAATCTATGTCAGGTAGGGAGGAAAGTTGCCGAAGGAAAAATAAAAACTGCCGTCCGGGCGGACGGCAGTCTGGAATTAACCTGCAAGGACCTCGGCCTTGACAACACCGGGGGTCTGATCGATGGAGTGCAGCAGCTCCTCCAGGGAGATGGTCAGATCCATAGTTTCTGCGGAGATGGTGACAACGGCAGTGCCGTTGGTGGGAACGATGGAATTGATGGTCAGGATATTTGCTCTGGCAGCGGCAAACAGTCCCAGGATCTGGGACAGCAGACCGGGCTCATCGTGCAGCAGGATCTGGTAGGTGATGATTCGGCCGGTCATCATATTCTGGAAGGGCAGAACAGCATCCCGGTACTTGTAGAACGCACTCCGG
This sequence comes from Oscillospiraceae bacterium, assembly GCA_017555395.1. Lineage (GTDB taxonomy): Bacteria > Bacillota > Clostridia > Oscillospirales > Oscillospiraceae > Faecousia. The sequence goes on from JAFZGL010000169.1 coordinate 7,609, forward strand.
CTGATATCGGTCATTCGGGTTGCCTCATTGACGGTGGTGGCTTCACCGGTGGACAGCAGGCGCTTTGCCTCTGCGACTTTCAGAAAGACTTCAGGCAAGGCCGATGCTTCTACAATGTAGTATTTCGGTTTCGTGGACATGGATGGCCTCCTTGTTTTGTGCTTATACGAGCGACATTTGTATTTCATCTATGTATTGTAACAGAAAATTTTGAAAATGCAACCCCCAAAACGGGAAAATGAAAGGAGGGATTGTTCTGCGGTCCGGAACAAAAGGCGTTTGGTCCATACTGGGCATCTGTTTTTTGCTGTGGCTGGGTGGAAAAATTCTGTTTCCCCTTTGCTTTCCGTTTCTCCTGGGAACCGGTCTGGCCCTGGCGGCGGAGCCGGCTGTGGGACTCCTGAACCGGCGGCTGCATCTGCCCAGGGCGGTATCTGCCGGGATCGGTGTGACCGCAGCCTTTCTGGGTATCACCATGCTGACGGTGCTGATCCTCGCCTTTCTGGTACGGGAGCTGCGGAGCCTGGCAGGTATCCTGCCGGATCTGACCCAGACAGCTCATTCCGGAATTCTGCTGCTGCGCAATTACCTGGTGGACATGACCGATGCCATGCCCCAGAGTGTCCGTCCGCTGCTGCGGCAGAATGTGGATACGCTCTTCTCCGGGGGTACGGCATTGCTGGACAGGGGATTTTCCTGCATGCTGGGACTGGCAGGCTCCCTGCTCAGACAGGTACCGGACAGCGCGCTGAATGTCGGTACCGCGGTGATTTCCGGATACATGATCTCGGCCAAGCTTCCCCGGATCCGCAGCGGGATCCTGAAACGGTTTTCACGGGAGCGTCTTCAGCCGCTGCTGGGAACGCTGAAACGGGTCAAAACCGCTGTGGGCGGCTGGGTGCTGGCACAGCTGAGACTCACCGGTGTGACCTTTGTGATCCTGCTTCTGGGCATGACAATCCTGCGGATTCCGTATGGTGTGTTTTGGGCGGCGGGGATCTGTTTGCTGGATGCGCTGCCGGTGCTGGGTACCGGCACGGTTCTGCTGCCCTGGGGACTGATCCTGTTTCTTCAGGGTGACCGGGCAAGAGCGATCGGGCTGCTGGGGGTGTATACGGTCATTGCCGTAAGCAGGTCGGTGCTGGAACCCAGACTAGTGGGAAGACAATTGGGTCTGGATCCGCTGGTGACATTGTTTGCGCTGTATGCGGGGTATCGGCTCTGGGGTATCGGCGGGATGATCGTCTCTCCACTGCTGGCAGTGACCGTGATTCAGATTCTGCCGGAAAACCGAAAAAAATAAGGAAAAATTAATGTCCTGATAAAGACTTCCTAAGGCAAGGTGTGATATGATACCCCTATAGAGAAAGAAGGAAGCCGCCATGAACATGACAGATTTCAAAGAAAACAAAAAAATATGGCTGTGGATCACCCTTGTGCTGGTGCTTCTGATTGCAGTGCTGGGGGCAAAGTCTGCCTGGTATGCGGTGACGGATCTGACCTTTTACTGGCAGGACCGGACGCAGACAGAAATCAAAGTAAAAACCTATGCCGAGGAGAACGGCCTCCACTTTGTTCAGTATCCCAAAAGCCTCATTGAACTGCTGGAGCGCAACCCGGAGACGGAGGAGTTTGTGCTAGGCTATCCTCTTCGGCAGGAGGGGGAAGCGAACCTGTCCGGTGTTGACCGGCAGACCGTTCCCCTGTTTCTGCAGTGGGATCCCCGGTGGGGCTACGAAAAATACGGCAGTGACTTTCTGGCGGTGACAGGCTGCGGCCCAACCTGCCTGGCCATGGCTGGATATTATCTCACCGGATCGCTGAATATGAATCCCCGGGATCTTGCAAAATTCGCGGAGGAAAACGGATACTATGCCAAAGGCTACGGTTCCTCCTGGACCCTGATCAGTGAGGGCAGCGCCCGGCTGGGACTGAAAGCCACGGAACTTCCTCTGGTAAAGAAGAAAATGACGGATGCCCTGGAGGCAGGACATCCGGTGATCCTTGCTCTGGGAGCGGGAGATTTTACCACCACCGGCCACTACATCGTACTGACCGGACTGCAGGACGGTCAGTTCACCCTCAACGATCCCAACAGTGTTCTCAATTCTGAGAAACTCTGGAGCTATGAACAGCTGGAAGGCCAGATCCGCAACATCTGGGAGATCAGTCTTTAACAGAAAAAGCACGCAGCTTGCGCTGCGTGCTTTTGTTATGTATTGGGATCAGATGTTCAGCAGATCGGAGTAGACCTTCAGAGCACCGTCGGTGTCATGGGCCAGAACCTTCTTGGCCAGAACCTTACCCAGCTGGACGCCTTCCTGGTCGAAGGAGTTGACGTTCCAGGCAAAGCCCTGATACATGACCTTGTTCTCAAAGTGAGCCAGCAGTGCGCCCAAAGCAGCGGGAGTCAGCTTTTCGCCCACGATGATGCTGGAGGGACGGCCGCCCTGGAACTTCTTGTTCAGGTCGGTGTCATCCTTGCCGCAGGCAAAGGCAACGATCTGAGCGGCAACGTTTGCGCACAGCTTCTGCTGGCTGGTGGAACCCTGAATGACAACGTCAGAACCCATCTGGCTGTTTTTGAAGCCCACAAACTGCAGGGGAACGATGTCGGTGCCCTGGTGCAGCAGCTGATAGAAGGAGTGCTGGCCGTTGGTGCCGGGCTCGCCGAAGATGATGGGGCCGGTCAGGTAGTTGACGGGCTCGCCGAAGCGGTTGACGGACTTGCCGTTGGATTCCATGTCCAGCTGCTGCAGGTGAGCGGGGAAGCGGCTCAGAGCCTGAGAGTAGGGCAGGACGGCGGTGCAGGGATAGCCCAGCACATTGCGCTCATAGACACCGATCAGGGCGTCCAGCAGAGCGGGGTTCTTCAGCAGATCGGTGTTGGTGGCCAGCTTGTCAGCCTCGGCAGCGCCGTTCAGGATCTCTGCGAAGACCTCAGGGCCGAAGGCCAGGCTCAGGACACAGCCGCCGACGCCGGAGGAAGAGGAGAAACGGCCGCCGATGTAGTCATCCATGAAGAAAGCAGCCAGATAGTCAGGGCTCTTTGCAAGAGGAGAGGTCTCGGAGGTGACACAGGCCATGTGGTTGGCGGGATTCAGACCGGCTTTGATCAGGGCGTCCTTGACGAAGGACTCGTTGGTCAGGGTCTCCAGGGTGGTGCCGGACTTGGACACCAGAACGAACAGGGTGTGGGGCAGATCCAGGTTGCTGAGGACGCCTGCTGCGTCATCGGGGTCAACGTTGGAGATGAAGGCTGCCTTCATCTTCAGGGTATTATTGACCTTTGCCCAGTTCTCCAGAGCCAGGTAGATGGCGCGGGGACCCAGGTCGGAGCCGCCGATGCCGATCTGGCAGACGGTGGTGAACTTCTCGCCGGCAGCGTTCAGGATCTCGCCGTTGTGAACCTTGTTGGCGAAGGCGGCGATCTTGTTCTGCTCGCCCACGTAGAATTCCCGCTTGTCAACGCCGTCAGCCATGACAGCATCGCCCAACTGGCCGCGGCACATATGGTGCAGGACCTTGCGCTTTTCACCGGTGTTGATGACTTCGCCGTTATAGAGAGCAGCGAACTTATCTACCATCTGCTGCTCCTGGGCAAACTTGGCCAGGATGGACAGAATATTGTCGTTGACGGGACGGGCACCGAAGTTGAAGTCCATGCCTGCACCCATGGGGACAGTGTAGTTCTTCACGCGCTCTGCGCCGTTTTCGCCGGACATAGCGCAGGCCAGGCAGACCTTGTCAGCGGCCTGCAGTTCTGCGTAAGCGGCCAGGGTGTCCATATTTTTCCAGGTAATCATGGGGAATCTCCTCCTAGTTATTGATAAAAAATCGGTAATTATTTTGTACTGGCATAAATTATACTACGCATTGGTAAAAATATCAAGGAAATATGTAAAAAGAATTACAAAAATTTTTGCTCGTAAACAAGAAACAGCAGGTTTCCCTCGGGAAACCTGCTGTCAGGGGTTCTGTTATGCACCGAATGCGTCCAGTGCCAGTTTGAAAGCACCGTAGGCACCGGCATCGTTGAAGAGGGATGCCAGGGCAAATCTTGCACCGGAGGCGGCATGGAAGACATATTTGTGGAAATAGGCAGACACACCGTCGATCAGAACCTGACCGGCCTTGCTGACACCGCCGCCCAGAACCACAACTTCGGGATCCACAGCGGAGCAGAGGCTGCCCAGGAACTGACCCATGTAGTCATAGAACTGATTCAGGATCTCCTGCGCCACGGCATCGCCGTTCTTTGCGGCATCAAAGACATCCTTTGCGGTGACATTGTCCACAGCGCGCAGCGCAGAAGCAGCTTCGGTGGCAGTCAGGTGATTCTTTGCCAGTCTTGCAATGCCGGTGGCGGAGCAGTACTGTTCCACACAGCCGTACTTGCCGCAGTTGCAGGCAACGGTTTCCTTGGGATTCAGGACCATGTGGCCGATTTCAGCGCCGGAGCCGTGGGTGCCGTGGAGCAGGTTGCCGCCGATGACGATACCGCCGCCGACACCGGTGCCCAGGGTCACAAAGACCATGTTTTCACAGCCTGCGCCGCCGCCCTTCCAGTATTCACCCAGAGCGGCAACATTGGCGTCGTTGCCTGCCTTCACAGGGAAACCGGTGAGGGAAGACAGGGTCTCAGCGATGTTGAACACACCCCAGCCCAGATTGATGCACTTGTTGACAACACCCTTACCGTCGACGGGGCCGGGTACACCGATGCCAAGACCCAGGATGGATTCAGGGGCGATATTGTTCTTTGCCAGATAATCCTTGACGGATGCGGCGATGTCGGGCAGGATCTGAGAGCCTGCATTTGCGGTGACGGTGGGGATCTCCCATTTGTCCAGCATGGTGCCGTTCTCGTCGAAGTAGGCCAGCTTTACGGTGGTGCCGCCCAGATCAATGCCAAAACCGTATTTCATGAAGAGTACCTCCATTGGAATTTAATGTTACCTTTTCATTATACATCCTTCCCGGAAAAAAGCCAGAGGAAAAACAAAAATATTCATGGCATATGAGAATGCTTGCGTGTTGACGCATTATGCAGTAAAATATAAAAAGAAGAGAGAAAGGTTGTGATCCAGCGATGATCAATGTGGATATTTCCAATGTGTGGGGCGATATTTCCCTGCCGGATCTTTTGAGTATTGAACAGGAGATCGGTGCGGCCCACAGAATGTTGACGGAGGGCACCGGAGCCGGAGCACAGTTCCGGGACTGGCTGAAACTGCCCTGCGGGGAAACCACGGAGGAACTGGAGCGGATCCGGAATGCGGCGCAGACCATCCGGGCAAACAGCGATGTCTGTGTTGTGGTTGGTATCGGCGGAAGCTATCTGGGCCCCAGAGCGGCGGTTGAACTGCTGCAGGGTCCCAACAGAAACATTGGAAGGGGCAAGGGTGATCCCCAGATCTTCTTTGCGGGCAATTCCCTGAGTACCCGTCACTGGAACGAACTGATGCGGCTGCTGGAGGGAAAGGATTTTTCTGTTATCGTGATCTCCAAATCCGGAACCACCCTGGAACCGGCCATTGCGTTCCGTGGACTGCGGTGGCTGCTGGAGCGCAGATACGGTACCGATGAGGCCGCCAGGCGGATCTATGCCGTGACAGATCCGGAAACCGGGGCTCTGCGGCAGATGGCGGCACAGGAGAACTGGGAGACCTTTGCCATTCCTGCCGGTGTGGGCGGGCGTTTTTCCGTGCTGTCCCCGGTGGGACTGCTGCCTATGGCGGTGGCGGGCATCGACATCCTGGAGGTGCTGAACGGCGCTATGGACGCAAAGGAGGAATATGACCTCCGTTCCTTTGAAAATCCTGTATGGCTCTATGCCGGTGTCCGCAATGCGCTGTACCGGAAAGGCAAGGCAATTGAAGTATTTGCCTCCTTTGAGCCGGGCTTCAGAGCATTCGGCGGCTGGTGGCAGCAGCTCTTCGGAGAGTCCGAAGGCAAGGAAGGAAAGGGTATCTTTCCGGTAACGGCAGAGCTGACGGCAGATCTGCACTCCCTGGGTCAGCTGATCCAGGAAGGACAGCGGAATCTCTTTGAGACCATGGTTCGGTTCGACGGCCCGCAGAAGGAGTATCTCATCGGCAGTGACTGGAAGAACCTGGACGGTCTGAACTATCTGGAGGGGAAATCTCTGGATTATGTGGACCGGATGGCATTTGAGGGTACTGCAGCTGCCCATGAAGAGGGTGGTGTGCCTGTGATCACTGTGGACTGCGGGGAACTGACTGACCGCAAGGTCGGCGAGCTGTTCTTTTTCCTGCAGCTGAGCTGCGGAATTTCCGCCTATACACTGGGTGTGAATCCCTTCGACCAGCCCGGCGTGGAGGCTTATAAAGGCAATATGTTCAATTTACTGGGAAAACCCGGTTGTGAAGACTGATTGCGGCATGTTTTTTTGAAAAGAAAAACAAATCTGCAAATCCAAAATTAGTAGTTGCAAAATTTTACAATAGCTGTTAGAATGTGTACAAGCCAAGTAATCTGGCATAGCAAAGGAGGACATTCCGATGATTCATGTTATTATGGGCCTGAAGGGCTCCGGTAAGACCAAGAAGCTGCTCGATTCCATTCACAACGCTGTTGCTGAGGCACACGGCGATGTTGTCTGCATCGAATATGGCAAGAAGCTGACCTATGACGTGACCTACAAGGTTCGTCTGGTTGACTCCAAGGAGTACGGCATCAACTCTTCCGAAATGCTGAAGGGTTTCATCAGCGGTCTGCACGCCGGCAACTTCGATATCACCCATGTGTTTATCGACAACCTGTACAAGACCATCGGCAACGCTGCCGGTGAGGAGTTTGTTGCATGGGCTGCAAAGTTTGCTGCCGAGAACAACATGGAGATCACCATGACCATCTCCGAGGATGTCGCAGAGGCATCCGATGTCATCAAGCAGTACATCTAATTCTTCCCGAGCGGCACCGCTGTGTTTTTCACAGCGGTGCTTTTTTACGTAATTTGACAGTTGCATAATCAGAAGATAGCGATATAATGTATTATGTGAGATTATGCGATGAAGGAGAATCGATTTGAGTACGACAACGATAAAAGAGAACAAGATGGGCGTTATGTCCGAAGGCAAGCTGCTTGCCAATATGGCGCTGCCCATGATTATTTCCATGCTGGTTCAGGCTCTTTACAATGTGGTGGACAGCATCTATGTCTCCCAGATTTCGGAAAGTGCCGTGACGGCGCTGTCCCTGGCCTTCCCCATCCAGAACCTGCAGATCGGTTTTGCGGTGGGCATCGGTGTGGGTATCAATTCCCTGCTGAGCAAGAGTCTGGGCGAGCGGAATCAGGATGCGGTCAACCGGACGGCAGGCAACGGCCTGATGCTGATGCTGATGGCAGCGGCGGCATTTATGGTGTTTGGTTTTACCGGCGTGCGGCCTTACTATGAGATGCAGTCTGCGGTGGCGGAAACAGTGGAGGGCGGTACGGACTATGTCAGCATCTGCTGCATTTTTGTGCTGGGCTCCTTTGTTCAGATCTGGTGCGAACGTCTGCTGCAGTCCACTGGCCGGACCACACTCAGCATGATCACCCAGGGTACGGGTGCCATTACCAATATCCTTCTGGATCCTGTCTTTATTTTCGGCTGGTTCGGTCTGCCTGCCATGGGTGTGGCCGGTGCTGCGGTTGCTACGGTGATCGGACAGTGGATGGGCGCACTGGTGGGTCTGTATCTGAACCTGAAGCACAACCCTGATGTGCATCTGAGCGCCCGGTATTTCCCGCTGCAGAAGCGTACTGTGGGCCAGATCCTGACGGTGGGCATTCCCTCTGTCATCATGAACGGCATCGGTTCCATCATGACCTTTGGCATGAACCAGATCCTGCAGGGATTTACCGAAACCGCCACCGGTGTCTTCGGTATTTACTTTAAGCTGCAGAGCTTCTTCTTCATGCCCCTGTTCGGTCTGAATGGCGCCACGATTTCCATCGTTGCCTATAACTACGGTGCCCGGAAGCCCCAGCGGATCATGAGGACCCTGAAACTGGCGGGCGCAGCGGCGATGTGCCTGATGCTGACAGGCTTTGCTGTATTCCAGATTGCGCCGGATATGCTGCTGAATATGTTCAATCCCAGTGAGAGCTTCCTGGCTCTTGGCCGGGTCTGCCTGCGGACCATCAGCTACAGCTTCCCCATTGCGGCGGTGTGTATCATTCTGGGTGCCTGTTTCCAGGCTCTGGGCAACGGCATTTATGCCACCATCACCTCCATGGCCCGCCAGCTGGTGGTGCTGCTGCCGGTGGCTTACCTGATGAGCCTGACCGGCAATGTAAATCTGGTCTGGCTGGCATTCCCTGCTGCGGATCTGGTCAGCGGAATCATCACCGTGGCCTTCTTCCTGCGCATCTACCGTCAGAAAATCAAGCCTCTCTTCGAATAACCAATGTGAGATCCCCGGAACCGAATGGGTTCCGGGGATCTTTACGGAGATATGAAAACCCTCTGCCGGTGGGCAGAGGGTTTTAGGTTATACGGTTCTGGTCCACTCGGTGATCAGCAGACCGGGGATCAGCCATACCAGCTGGTACAGCAGAATGTGAACCGGGGTCAGCAGATCGGTGGTGCCCAGATATGCCAGAGCAGCCATGATCAGCATGCCCAGAATACCGCTGATCAGATTGATGGAGGTACCCAGACGGCAGGAGGTGCGCAGAGCGGATGCACCGGATACGGCATAGGCATAGGAGGCAAGGTCGTCCCGGGTAGCCAGTGCCAGGACAGGTGCTTCGAAATCGGTGGAATGGACACTCAGATCGCTGCGGATCTCCTGATCGGGGAAGGCAATGCGGCGGGTATTGACGCCGAATTTGGTGCGCAGCAGGGTATCGGTCAGCATGAAGTCAATGCCGGTGAGGACAGGTGTAATCTTCCGGTTGCCACACAGGGAAACGATGCCGGCGGCGGCGGAACGCATCTTGGCATAGGAAATGGCGAATACGGCACACAGCTGACCGTCAATGGCGGCATAGACGGCCTGACTGACCATGGTGCCCTCGGGGATATGGATGTTCATATCCTGCAGGAAATCCAGGCTGCCCACAAGGACGGGCTCGCCGCAGATTTCACCGCCGATGCCGCCGCTTCCGTAGTCCCGGAAGTTTTCAACGCGGTGGGTGGCGCAGCTGCGGCTTTCCTGCATCTGGCGGAACAGGGGAACCAGTCCGCCGCCGGCGGCACAGATCAGGGAAGCAGCGTAGGAAACGGTTTCGTCGGGATTCCGGTCACCGTAGAATTTTACACCGTTCATCTTGGTGGTGTTGCTGGGGAAGAGATCTTCATCCCGCAGAGGGAAGGCCGCCTTGCCGCACAGTCCTTTGACACCTCTCCAGCCGCAGAGTACGGTGCCGACCATATGCAGTCGGCGCTCCAGCAGCGCAGCGGGACGGCTCAGACAGATGAAGAATCCGGCAGGAACAGCCACCAGCAGGGAGGTGGACAGAATCTGAATGCCCATGCTGGTACCGTGGGTCATAGCTGCAAATACGGCAATGCCGGTGCAGAGCAGAAGGCTCAGAATGCAGTAGATACTCTGAACCAGTTCGGGACCGGAGCGCTTGGTATAGTGATCCATGAAATCTTCCAGATCACCCTCCCGGCGGAGAATGCCGGGCTTTTTGTTAAAGTAATCGGGTGCCTTCACCAGGGCCTGAAGACGGACTGCCTTGCGCAGACTGTCCATCTGAGCCATTTCCGTGGAGTGCTTCTGATAGGAAGACCACAGCGCCATGGTCATCTGGAGGCTGAAGGCAGCGCAGCAGGGGATCCGCAGTTCAGACAGGCAGAACACGGCATCCACACAGCAGGCGAGGAAGGTGAAGAGCAGCATGGAGTTGACACCGAACCGACCCTTGAAGATATCTGCAATACCGTCGATCATCTGGCTGCAGCCAAAGAAGGCGGACAGCAGCATGGCCAGGATCTGAGAGAAAATCACAAACCGCAGACGGCTGTCAGGCATCATGTCCAGAGAAAACAGGACGGTGGTGAGGATACACAGCGCACAGACTGCCAGGTTGGCGATCAGTGCGATCTGAATTTTGCCAATGCCCAGTTCGGACAGCTCATAGTAGCGTTTTTCGGGACCGGCAATCAGCTTCTTTTTCAGTTCCCGCAGACGGGTACGGGGATTGTAGATGATCTTGGATTCCGGTGCCTCTTCCTCTGCTTCGGAAGTTTCTGCCACCAGCGGCTCCATACGGATAGTGGGAGAGTCGGAAACAGGATCCAGGCGGATGGTTTCGCCCTCCGGCACAGAATCCAGCCGGATGGTCATATCATCGTCGGCGGTATCCACAGGTACCTTGTCAGGTATTGCATCCAGGCGGATGGTAGCTCCCTCCGGCAGATCCTTGGGTGTTTGCGTTTCCTCAATAATCTGGGAGATCAGATTATTCATCCGAAGGGTATCCATGGGAGCGGAGGCAGCGGATTCTTTTGCAGGAGCCGTTTCTGCTTCCAGACCGGTTTCGCTTGCGGGGGCTTCGCCGGAAGTCAGCTGGGAGATCAGATCGTTCATCCGGATGGTGTCCATGGGGACGGCAGTTTCTTCCGTGCCCCAGTCGCCCAGCAGGTCGGCCAGTTCACCGGTCAGTTCGCCGGCATCATCAGATACCTCCGACGGATCCTGGAATTCGCTGATCAGATCGTCCAGTTCGAATTCCTGTAAGTCATTCTTATCTTGCATGGGAGATTCCTCCTGAGAGTTTGTTATCCGAGGCGCTGGCGCACAGCTTCATACAGCAGGATGGAGGCGGCAGCGGATGCATTCAGGGAAGAGATTTTGCCCTTCATGGGGATATGGACCATGACATCGCAGTTCTTGCGGACCAGCTGGCTCATGCCGTCGCCCTCGTTGCCGATGACGATGGCGGCAGGACCGGTCAGGTCTGCCTTGTACATGGGGATGGAGCCTTCGGCGGCGGTGCCGAAGATCCAGACACCCTTTTCCTTCAGTTCATTGATGGCATTGTTGATGTTGGTCACACGGGCTACCTTCATGTATTCCACGGCACCGGCGGAAGCCTTGGCTACAGTAGCGGTCAGACCAACGCTGCGGCGCTTGGGAATGATGACGCCGTGGGCACCGGCGCATTCCGCGCTTCTCATGATGGCACCCAGGTTGTGGGGGTCGCTCAGTTCATCACAGATCACCAGCAGGGGAGCTTCGCCACGGGAAGCGGCTTCTTCCAGCAGATCATCAATGGTAAAATAGTCATGGGCGGCAGCCAGGGCGATGATGCCCTGATGGGAGCGGGTGGTGGACATCTGATCCAGCTTCCGGCGGTCAACGGGGACAACCACGGCACCTGCTTCCTTTGCCTGGGCAGCCAGACGCTGCAGACCCTTGTCGGTGTCGCCGGCGGCAACAAAGACCTTGTCGATGGTGCGGCCTGCCTTCAGCGCTTCGGTCAGGGCATTGCGGCCTTCCAGCTGGCCTTCCACTTCTTCCACCACAGCGGGGCGCTCGGCAAAGCGGTCTGCCCGGCGGGGCGCTTCACGGCGCTGATTGTCACGTCCCTGAGGACGACGTTTCTCGTTCATAATTATCCTCCATATTCGGTAAAAACGGCAGCTTTCCTGCACATACTTATAGATAATAGCAGTATATCAGATTTTTCGCAATTTCACAATAGCATTTTGGTTTCATTAAAAAATTTAACAAATTAACGGAAATTAACAGAAAGTTTACCTGCTGCAGCGTTTTCCTTCGTTGCTTACCGCAGGAAAATGTGCTATGATGGGCAAAATGAAAATGCCCCAAGGAGGCAATTCAATGGATAACAAGCACAAAGACCCTAAAAAAAACAAGCCAAATAACGAAGGTGACAAGGGTAAACACATCGGCACAGCCGTGATCATCTCCCTGGCCATCATTCTGCTGTTCACCTGGGTGTACAATACCATCTCCAACAGCCAGTATACCCAGACCACCTATTCTCAGTTCCTGGAAGCCAAGGAAGCCGGCCGGCTGGCAGAGGTGGAACTGAAGTATGACCGGATCCTCTATATGACCAAGGAGGAAGCCGCCAAGGATCCCTCCCAGCAGCGTGCCTGCTATACCGGCCTGCCGGTGGGTACGGACGGTGATGCTCTGCTGCAGGAGCTCCATGCCATGGGTGTTGACGGCGATGCGGAGATCATGGAAGATAACTCCATGATCCTGTCCATTCTGTACTATGTCATGATGTTCTCCATCCTGTTCTTCTTCATGCGATCCATTACCCGGCGTATGAGCGGAGACGGCATGATGGGCGGATTCGGCAAGTCCAAGGCCAAGGTCTACATGGAAAAGCAGACCGGTGTCACCTTCAAGGATGTTGCCGGTCAGGATGAGGCCAAGGAATCCCTGCAGGAGATCATCGATTTCCTGCATAACCCCGGAAAGTATACTGCCATCGGTGCCAAACTGCCCAAGGGTGCTCTGCTGGTGGGTTCTCCCGGTACCGGCAAGACATTGCTTGCAAAGGCGGTTGCCGGTGAAGCAGATGTTCCGTTCTTCTCCATTTCCGGTTCCGATTTCGTGGAAATGTTCGTGGGCATGGGCGCAAGCCGTGTCCGCGACCTGTTCCAGCAGGCAGCCAAAGTGGCCCCCTGCATCATCTTTATCGATGAGATCGATGCCGTCGGCCGC
>JAFZGL010000022.1 GCA_017555395.1 Oscillospiraceae bacterium
GGGAGATCTTTAAGAGGGGGCGTCTTTGTAAAAAGCCCCCTCTTAAACTGAGTTCTTTGGTTACTTTCTTGTTCAGAGACAAGAAAGTAACATCGTCACCAATGATAAACGATCATTTACTTTATTTCATCTTCTGCCGGAAAACTTTTATAGACTGCGCCGGGTTTGATTGCTATTTCCCGGAGTTTGGCCAGTTCTGAGGCGGTGACAAACCGGAAGCCCTGCTCCTGCAGCGCATCCACGATGTCCAGCGCCGCCTGGACGGAGGTCATAGACATATCATGCAGCAGGATAATATCCCCGTCCCCCACTTTTTTCAGCACAGTCTGCTCGATGGTGGCTGTGCTTTTAATCTTCCAGTCCATGGGATCCACGGACCAGCTCAGCAGCGCCAACTGCCGTGCCTGAGCCACCTGGCGGACTCCGTCTGTCACCACGCCGCCGGGAGGACGAAACCAGACCGGATCGCAGCCCTCCGGCAGAAGCACCCGGGAGTCGATCAGCTCCTGGCCGATCTGTCGGCGGCTCATACGCTGCATGGAATCGTGGGAAAATCCATGATAGCCGATCTCATGGCCCTCGTCAAAAATCCGTTGGGTCAGCTGCGGATACTGCTCCATCCGATAGCCGCAGAGCAGAAACGTAGCCTTTACTCCCCGGAGCTTCAGGCCGTCCAGCAGCGTCTGGGTATACCGCCCGGAAGGGCCGTCATCAAACGTCAGGGCGATGTATTTTCTGCCGGAGGAGGCCTGTGCCGGGATAACTGCCAGCCACAGCAGAAGAATGCAGGCTGTCACCTTCCGCATGGGATCACTTCCTTTTTATTTTATTTGACGGAATCTGAAAAATAGGGTATGATATAAGATGAGTAAAAAGGGGGTGCCGCAATGCAGCTGATCTGTCCTATCTGTCAAAATCAACTGAATCAGGCAGACCGAAGCTATGTCTGCCCCAACCGCCACAGCTTTGATATCGCCCGGCAGGGCTATGTGAACCTGCTGACGGTACAGCAGAAGCATTCTCTGGCACCCGGCGACACCCGGGAGCAGGTGCTTGCCCGGCGGGCCTTTCTGGAGGCAGGATTCTACGCCCCCATTGCCGAAACCCTCATCAAAACCGCGGAAAAATACGGTGTTGCCGGTGAGATTCTGGATATCGGCTGCGGCGAAGGCTGGTATTCTGCCCAGCTTGCGGATGCCCTGCATCTGCCGCTGACCGGACTGGACATCTCCAAGGAGGCTGTCCGGGCCGCTGCCGCCAAATACAAGCAGCATTTGTGGCTCTGCGCCACCGCTGCCCATATCCCGGTGCCGGAGGGCAGCGCCTCTTTACTGACCAGCCTCTTTGCCCTGACACTGCCGGAGGAATTCCACCGTGTCCTCGGCGAAAACGGTCTGTACTTTCAGGTGCTGGCCGCCCAGGATCATCTGCTGGGGCTGAAGTCCATCATTTACGATGAACTTCATCTGAAGGAGAAGGACTCTGTTCCGGAGCTGCCCGGCTTTGAACGTCTGGAATCCATTCCCATCCGCTTTGACTTTACTGTGGAGGGAGAGCAAATCCGCAATCTCTTCTCCATGACGCCTCATGTATTCCGCATCGGAAAAGAAGGCGCCCGGCGTCTTAATGAGACAGCAGTCCTTTCGGACACCGCCAGCTGCGTGCTGAATGTGTTCCGTCGGGTTTAATACTATTTCTTATTAAAAATTATGAAATTTTAATAAGAAGGCATCGCGACATCGCTGCCGATTCCATGATTTTGAATCATAAAATCATGGAATCCCGTCTCATAGAGTTCTTGACGCGCCTGTGGCGCTATAAAAAGCAGATAGCGCTTTTTATCAAGAACTACTATAACTTTCCCGTCTGAACCGGGATATATGTCTGGAAAATTGTCGAGAATCAGGAGATTTTATGCTGAATAAATTACAGGCAGTTGTCAATAAATTTGAAGAACTGTGTTTTAAATCCGAACAGCCGGATTTTTATAACGATCCCAAGAAGGCTGCCAAGCTGCTGCGGGAAAAGAATGACCTGGAGCCCATCGTGGAAGCTTTTCAGGCTTACCGGCAGGCAGAGCAGGATATGCTGGATGCCGAAGAACTGATGAGCGATCCGGAAATGAAGGAGCTCTGCCAGGAGACCTATGCCGCTGCCAAACAGCAGAAGGAAGAGCTGTTTGAAAAGCTGCAGATCCTGCTGCTGCCCAAGGATCCCAATGACGACAAGAGCGTCATTGTGGAGATCCGGGGCGGTGTCGGCGGTGAGGAAAGCGCCCTGTTCGCCCACAGCCTGTTCCGGATGTACTCCATGTACGCCGCCTCCAAGGGCTGGAGCATTGAACTGATGAACTACAACGAGACCGAACTGGGCGGCGTGAAGGAAGCGGACTTCGTCATCAACGGCCGGGGTGCCTACTCCCGGATGAAATACGAGTCCGGCGTTCACCGGGTGCAGCGTGTCCCCGAAACGGAATCCGGCGGCCGTGTCCACACCTCCACCGCCACGGTGGCAGTCCTGCCCGAGATGGAAGAGGTGGACGTGCAGATCAATCCTGCGGACATCGAAATGCAGGTCTACCGTGCCTCCGGTGCCGGCGGTCAGCACGTCAACAAGACCTCCTCCGCCGTTCGTCTGATCCACAAACCCAGCGGCATTGTGGTGGCCTGCCAGGAAGAGCGCAGCCAGCTGCAGAACCGGGAAAAATGCATGCGCATGCTGGCTTCCAAACTCTATGAAATCGAGCAGGAGCGCATTGAATCCGAGCACGGCGGCATGCGCCGCAGCCAGGTGGGCACCGGCATGCGCAATGAGCGCATCCGCACCTACAATTTCCCCCAGGGCCGTGTCACCGACCATCGGGTGGGTCTGACCCTGTACCGGATCGATTCCATCATGAACGGCGATATTGATGAGATCATCAACGCCCTGGCCACCGCCGATCAGGCTGAAAA
>JAFZGL010000023.1 GCA_017555395.1 Oscillospiraceae bacterium
CACCGGCAATGTGCGCCAGGACTCTCAGTTCGATCTGGCTGTAGTCCGCATCCACCAGAACGCAGCCTTCTTTGGGGACAAACATCTTGCGGATCTCACTGCCCAGATCGGTGCGGACAGGAATATTCTGCAGGTTGGGTTCCGTAGAGGACAGTCTTCCAGTGGCGGTCACCAGATTCTGGAAGGTGGTGTGGATTCTGCCATCCTCCCGGATCTCTTTGATGAGACCGTCAGCATAGGTGGATTTCAGCTTGGTCAGCATCCGATAGTCCATAATAGCAGGAATAATGGGATGCTTTCCCTTCAGCTTTTCCAGCACTTCCGCATTGGTGGAATAACCGGTCTTGGTTTTCTTCACAGGGGGCAACCCCAGTTTCTCAAACAGAAGCTCACCAAGCTGCTTGGTGGAATTGATGTTGAATTTCTCTTCAGAATAGGAGAAAATCAGCTCTTCGCAGGCGGCAATCCGCTCTGTCAGCATGGTGCCGAACTGCTCCAGCTGAGCCCGGTCAATGGCAATGCCCCGGTTTTCCATCTTAAAGAGAACATCACACAGAGGAAGCTCCATATTAAAATAGAGCTCTTTCATACCATTCTTTTCCAGCTCCGCCGTCAGTACCGAACGCAAATTCCAGATCGCTTCTGCGCAGCAGGCAGCATCTGCGTCCTCAACAGTAGCTCCAAGGAAATTGGTGGCCAGCTTGGAGACGGGATAGTCGGACTGGGACGGATTCAGATCGTATGCCGCCAGAGCGGTATCAAACACACACTTGCCGCAGGTAAGTCCCATCTCAGAAAGGCGGTGCATGGAGGTTTTGGAATCGTGGAGGATCAGAGCCTTGTTTTCAAGGCAGATGCCGCCCATCTGAACCTCCATGGGGGTCAGCGTACAGACACCCTCTTCCCAGGCAAGTCCAAGGCTGCCGTCTTCTGCAAGAAATGCTGCACATTCTGCAACATTCTCCGGCATCATGTCCACTCTGGGCAGACACTTCATACCGGCACCGCAGTCACAGCAGGTCTTCTTTTCTTCCTGTTCCGCACCCCGGAGACCGTACTTGTCAATCAGCTTCACAAACTCCAGCTTCTGGAACAGCTTGTAGAGTTCAGGCCGGTTGTAGGGCTGGACGATGGCGTCCTTCGGTTCAAAATCGATGGGAGCCTCAGGACGGATGGTGGCCAGCTCATAGGAAAGATAGGCATTTTCCCGGTCATTTTCCAGCTTTTCCCGGAGCTTAGGACGGATGGATTTGTCTTCCAGATTGGCATAGACTCCATCCAGACTGCCGAATTTCGTCAGCAGATCCGTGGCAGTCTTGGGGCCAACGCCGGCAACACCGGGGATATTGTCGGAGGAATCGCCCATCAAAGCTTTCAGGTCGATGAGTTTTTTCGGCTCGAACCCATATTCTTCCTCAAATTTCTCCCGGGTATAGAGGGTTTGGGTGGTCTGACCTGCCTTGCTGATCACCAGTTTCACATGGACGTTCTCATCAATCAGCTGCAGGGAGTCCCGGTCGCCGGTAACAATGACACACTCCCACTCATTGTTGGAGCAGATTCTGCCCACAGTGCCGATAACATCGTCTGCCTCCCAGCCCTGACATTCGTAGATGGGAATGTTCATGGCCCGCAGAACATCCTTCATGACAGGCATCTGCATGGCCAGTTCTTCCGGCATACCATGGCGGTTTGCCTTATAGCCATCGTAGCGCAGATGGCGGAAGGTAGGTCCGTGAAGGTCAAACGCCACACAGACAGCCTCCGGCAGCTCTTCCTTCTCTGCCTTTTCCAGGATGTTCAGGAAGCCGTAAATGGCATGGGTGTAAAGCCCCTCCCGTGTGGTGAGGGGCCTGACACCGAAAAATGCTCTGTTAATAACGCTGTTGCCGTCTAAAATCAGCAGCTTCATCTTAGATTCTTCTCCATTTTGCGCCCTGGGGAGTATCGATGATCTCGATGCCCTGGGCCTTCAGTTCATCACGGATCCGGTCAGCTTCTGCCCAGTTCTTGGCCTTCTTAGCCTCTGTGCGGGCAGCAACCAGTGCATCGATCTCAGGATCAGCATTTGCAGCCTCCTCCTCAGCCTGCTTCTTCAGCAGAGCTTCGGCGGCTTCGATCAGATTCAGGGACAGAACCTTGTCAAAGTCAGCGATCAGTGCCAGCTTGGTGGCATCATTGCACTTGGCCTTCAGAACATCATACAGGGCGGTAACAGCCACAGAAGTATTCAGGTCGCCGTCCAGAGCTTTCTGGAACCGTGCCTTCAGATCGGCAAAAGCCTTCTCATCCACGTCACCCTCTGCCTTGAAGGTGGCGATCTTGGCGATCAGCTTGTTATAGGCGGTAACGGCATTGTCCAGATTTTCCCAGGTGAACACCAGATTCTTGCGGTAATGGGACTGCAGGCAGAACAGACGGTAAGCCATGGGATCATAGCCCTTTTTCTCCAGCAGGGAGACCGTCAGAAAATCGCCCTTGGACTTGCTCATCTTGCCGGACTCATCGTTCAGGTGCATGACATGGAACCAGTAGTTGCACCACTTGTGAC
>JAFZGL010000024.1 GCA_017555395.1 Oscillospiraceae bacterium
GCCCGGCATCACCGACGATCCGCAGCTGCTGACCCGGCTCGGCACGTTCCTGGGAACGCTGAACAATGTGAAGGCGCTGGATACCCTGCCTTATCACATCATGGGTGTGACCAAGTATAAAGAGCTGGACATTCCCTATCCGCTGACAGGCGTGGAGCCTGCCACACAAAAACAGGCAAAGGATGCCAAACAGATCATCCTTACCGCCTACTGGAAGCAGAAACGCGCAGCAGCCAATTAACAAAAAAGAAACCTGCGAACCAATCGGTTCGCAGGTTTTTTTATGTATGAATCATTTATCTTCCGCATAGCAGAACACATGTCCGCCGATTCTGTCCCAAACCTTGCTGTTTGTCGGTGTCGTTGCAAAGTAATAAACATCCTTCGGCAGAATGTAGGGACCGTACAGTGCGTTCTCAATCATCTGGTACTGAAGCTGATAAGGCTTTGCCTTATCCAGGAACTTGACGGACCGGAACTGGCCTTCGCCGTAAATAACATCCTTCAGGTTGTTGGGGAATTTATCGGATGCAATCCGGTTCAGGACAACTTCGGCAACCGCCTGCTGTCCGGACTCGCATTCGCCCCGGGATTCCACCCAGACCACCTTTGCCAGCAGGTTCATTTCCTCCTGGGTCAGGGTAATATCATAGCGGGGTTCTCCGCGGACAGGTGCCGGCTCATAATAGATGAAGGGATCCTCAGGCATGGCTGCCTTGTCATAGATCCAGGCGCCGCTCCATCCCGCTAAAATCGCATCCGGGGCGAATCCGTTTTGCAGGCCTTCCTTGCAGTCCCACTTGTCATAGTTGGGCCGCCAGGAGTCATTGACCATGATCTTACCGTTCTCATTCATGCCGGTGGCGACAATGAAGTGCTGGGACTGAGTAAACACAGAGCCGTTGTCCACCAGGAAAATGACCACTTTTCCGGACTGCACTGCTGCATAGGCATCGTTCCAGTCTCTGGCCTTTCTATACTTCAGCTTCAGTGCTTCAGAGCCCATCTCCAGACGGGCAATATTGTTCTCCGCTCTGCCGCCAAAATACCGGGCGATTTCATCCGGGAGATACTCGTGACCGGTCATATAGGTTGCAACCATGGCAAGGCTTGCCGCACTGCAGCCATTGCTCTCTATGGTTCCCATGCCGTACATATGGTTGGGGTAGTCATTCTGGAAATAGAGCGGCACACCGTTGTGCCCCTTGGGCGCATCGGGATCCGGTTCTGTAGGTTCCGTGGGAGATTCTGTTGCCGCCGGAACAGTTTCCTCTGCCAGCGTTTCTGCAGGGACCGTTTCCACGGGAACTGTTTCCTGCGAAATTGTTTCTTCAACCGGTTCTGTCTCCGGTTCCGTAGACTCTGTCTGGACCGGCTGAGTTTCAGGAATCGTCTCCTGTACTCTTTCCTCAGGCTCTGTTTCCATCAGAGGAGCACCAAATGCGGCGTAATCCTTGATTGCCATGGGATCTTCCGGGTCAATCTGCATCGCACAAACCGGAAACACAGTATTGCTCAGCAGCAAAACAGCTGCCAGCAGCAGAGTGGTGATTTTCCGCATCTTGTCTCCTCCTTTCTGTCAAATCATGCGTATAAGAACCCATATTGAGAATTATATCCTACCAATTGCGTAATTGCAAGTCTGTTGTGTGCAATTCATAAAAATCGTCATTTTCCCCAAAACAGCATCTGACCACACCTCTGTTCCTCGTATTCAAAAAATACCCGCCGGAATTTTCCGGCGGGTATTTATCAGTTTTTTACTTCAGCCCCAGTTCTTCCATGCTCATGATGCGGATCCGCAGATCGCCCAGTGTGCTGAGGAATTTGGGTTCATCATGGATTCTCATGACCATATACGCCTTACCTTCCTGATGGGCAAACAGAGAATACATATATTCCACATCCACATGCTTTTCAGCCAGTACGGCCAGCACTCCGGCCAAACCGCCGGGACAGTCCGGCACCTCCACGGCCCACACAGGGGTCATGGACAGAATATCACCGTGCTCCAGCAGGATTTTGCTTGCCTTATGAGAGTCATCCACGATCATACGGACCAGGCCGTAGTCAGCGGTTTCCGCAATGGAAATGGCGCGAAGATCAATGTTATTGTCCGCCAGAAGCCGGGTAATTTCCGCCAGCTGACCGGTGCGGTTTTCCAGGAATACAGAGATCTGATGAATATTCATAATGTACCTCCTTAGATCTTACGCTTGTCGATGACACGGACTGCCTTGCCTTCGCTGCGGGTGATGGACTTGGGTGCCACCAGTTTGACCTTTGCCGCAATGCCCAGCATGGACTTCAGCTCGGAAACCAGTTCCTTTTCTGCACTGGTGATCTTTGCCAGGGAGTCGGAGAACATGTCGGGGTTCATCTCCACCAGGATCTCGAATGTATCCGTATTATTGACACGGTCCACGATGATCTGATAATTGGCCGCATAACCCTGCTGGATCAGAACGGTCTCAATCTGGGACGGGAAGACATTGACACCGCGGATGATCAGCATATCAT
Organism: Oscillospiraceae bacterium; assembly: GCA_017555395.1. GTDB lineage: Bacteria > Bacillota > Clostridia > Oscillospirales > Oscillospiraceae > Faecousia. The sequence goes on from JAFZGL010000024.1 coordinate 2,521, forward strand.
CGCTTCTGCCCATGGGCTTTGCCATCTTCACAAAGGTTCTGCCGCAGGAACACTTCTCCCGGGTCAGCACACAGATATCACGGGTCCGGTAGCGCAGCAGCGGGAAGGCTTCCTTGGTCAGGGAAGTGAACACCAGCTCACCCTTGCTGCCTTCCGGCAGGACTTCACCGGTATCGGGATCAATGATCTCGGCAATGAAGTGGTCCTCATTGATGTGCATGCCGTGCTGTGCTTCACACTCGAAGGCCACACCGGGACCGGAGATCTCAGTCAGACCGAAAATGTCGTATGCCTTGATTCCCAGCTTCTGTTCAATATCCCGGCGCATATCCTCACTCCAGGCCTCAGCGCCGAAAATACCGGCCTTCAGATGGATTTTATCTTCCAGACCCCGTTCCTTGATGGATTCAGCCAGGTACAGAGCATAGGAAGGGGTACAACACAGGATGGTGGATCCCAGATCCTCCATAAACTGGAGCTGACGGTCGGTATTGCCGGAGGACATAGGCAGGGTCAGACAGCCAACTTTATGGCCGCCGCCGTGCAGGCCCATACCGCCTGTGAACAGGCCGTAACCGTAAGCCACATGAAGCACATCTTCTTCGCTGCCGCCGGCCGCCACGATGGCACGGGCGCAGCAATCCTCCCAGAGGTCAACATCATGCTGGGTGTAGAAGGCCACCACACGTTTGCCGGTGGTACCAGAAGTGGAATGAATCCGGACACACTCGGATTTGGGCTTTCCCATCAGGCCGTAGGGATAGGCATCCCGCAGATCGTCCTTCTTCAGGAAGGGCAGCTTATGCAGATCATCCAGACTCTGAATGTCATCGATGGTAACGCCCTTGGCTTCCATTTTCTGACGATAGTAAGGCACATTGTCCCACACATGGCGTACCTGCTTCAGAAATCGTTCATTCTGAAGCTTTCTCAGATCTTCATAGGGCATGGTTTCGATTTCGGGCTGGTAATACTTTGCCATGGTTATCTCTCCTTTTCTATAGAGTCTCGTCAGGCATTTCTGCCCAGGGCGAAGGCTTTTTTATTCATTTCCAGGAATTTGGGAGCAACACTCTGCTCCAGCGCTGTCATCCATTCTTCCTCGGTAAAATCAAAATTCCGGGACATATGGCCCATCAGGACAATGTTGACTGCCTTGGAAGAGCCTGCCTGCTCTGCCAGTGTCAGGGCATCAAAGGCATCTACATCGATACCGGCTGCGCTCATTTTCTCCACCAGATTCTCGGGATACTCCGCAGCGCCGATGATGACGGGCATGGGATTGATTTGCTGGGTATTGACAATGATTTTTCCGCCGGGCTTTAAGTATTCCGTCCAGCGGGCTGCTTCCAGCAGTTCAAAGGACACAATGCAGTCGGCCTGACCCTTGTCAATGACAGGGGAATAGACCTTGTCGCCGTAGCGGACGTAGGTCACGACACTGCCGCCGCGCTGGCTCATGCCGTGTACTTCGGACACTTTGATATCATAGCCCCGGGTCAGCAGCAGACGGCCCAGCAGCTTGGAGGCCAGCAGACTTCCCTGTCCGCCGACACCAACGATCATAATGCTTTTGGTTTCCATGATCATACCTCCTTCAGAGCGCCGAACTTGCACAGCTGCTCACAGACACCGCAGCCCACGCACTGGGTAGCATCCACCTTTGCCTTGCCGTCCACAATGCTGACAGCAGGGCAGCCGATCTTCATGCAGGCCTTGCAGCCAACACATTTATCGGTATCAACCGTCAGAGGTGCCTTGTGCTTGACATACTTCAGCAATGCACAGGGTCTGCGGGAAATGATGACGGAAGGTTCGTTTGCAGCGAGTTCTTCCTTGATGACTTCATCACACTGGGCCAGGTTGTAGGGATCGATGACACGGACTCTCTTGATGCCGACTGCGTGGCACAGGGTCTCCAGATCAATCTTGGCGCAGGGATCACCCTTCAGGTTGAAGCCGGTGGTGGGATTCTGCTGGTGGCCGGTCATGCCGGTGATGGAATTATCCACGATGATGACAGTGGCATTACTTTCATTGTAGGCGATGTTCACCAAACCGGTAATGCCGGAGTGCATAAAGGTGGAGTCACCGATGACTGCAACAGTCTTGTTGTCTGCCGCTCCGTTCTGGCTCTTGGTAAATCCGTGAATACCGGAAACCGAGGCGCCCATGCAGATAACGCTGTCAACAGATGCCAGAGGCGCCACAGCACCCAGAGTATAACAGCCGATGTCGCCGATGACAGTCAGTTTGTTCTTCTTCAGGGTGTAGAACAGGCCTCTGTGGGGACAGCCGGCACACATAACAGGAGGACGGGGAGGAATAGCCTCGTCCAGCTTGGCGCCGGTTTCCCAGACTTCAGCCATCTGCTTGGCCACATCCAGAGGCATCAGTTCGCCGATGTTGGAGAAGTGAGCCTTACCGACACAGCTCAGACCCAGATCGCGGCAGTGGGACTCAATAAAGCCTTCCAGTTCTTCCACGATCACCAGCATGCTGACAGACTTGGCAAAATCAATGATCTTCTGTTCGGGCATGGGCCAGATCATGCCCAGCTTCATGACGGGATACTGATCGCCCAGCACTTCCTTCACATACTGATAGGACGTAGAGGAAGTGATGATGCCCAGCTTATGATCCCGGCCTTCTTCCACCCGATTCAGGTCGGAAGTTTCCGCAAATTCCACCAGGGAAGCAGTTCTGGCTTCCACCACGGGATGACGTTTCTTGGCGTTGCCAGGCATCATGACGTACTTGGCAATGTCCTTCTGATATTCCTTCAGGACTTCCACCCGCTCGCCGGGCTCCACAATGCTCTGGGAGTGGGACACGCGGGTGCACATTTTCAGCAGAACAGGGGTGTCAAACTGCTCAGAAATTTCGTATGCCTTTTTGGTAAAAGCAATGGCTTCGGCAGAATCCGCAGGCTCCAGCATGGGAATCTTTGCGGACTTGGCATAGTAACGGGAGTCCTGCTCATTCTGGGAAGAGTGCATGCCTGCATCATCCGCAACACCAATGACCATACCGGCATTGACACCGGTATAGGAAATGGTGAACAGCGGATCAGCCGCCACATTCAGTCCCACGTGCTTCATGCCGCAGAAGGAGCGGCGGCCTGCCAGAGAGGCACCGAAAGCCGCTTCCATGGCCACTTTCTCATTGGGTGCCCACTCAGCATAGACTTCGGGATATTTGGCAACGGCCTCGGTAATTTCAGTACTGGGGGTACCGGGGTAGCTGGACACGAACATGCATCCTGCTTCATATAATCCACGGGCAACGGCTTCGTTGCCCAGCATCAGCTGCTTCATAATGATTTTCCTCCTGAATCAACCTGTGATCTGTGCCTCGACCAGACGGCCGCCGCAATACTTTTCACGCAGTACAGGCTTTTCAATTTTTCCGGTGGGGTTCCGGGGTACCGTATCAAAGAAGATCTTCTTGGGCCGCTTGTACCGGGGCATTCCGACGCAGAACTCATTGATTTCTTCCTCGGTGCAGGTCTCCCCTTCCTTGATTTCCACAATAGCCACGGCGATTTCGCCCAGGCGGGCATCGGGCATACCGATGACAGCCACATCCTTGATCTTGTGGAAGCCGCGGAGATGATCCTCGATCTGAACGGGATACAGGTTCTCACCGCCGGAGATAACCACGTCCTTCTTCCGATCCACCAAATAGATGAAGCCTTCCTCATCCATCCGGGCCATATCGCCGGTGAAGAGCCAGCCATCCTTCAGAACTTCTGCGGAAGCCTCAGGGTTCTTGTAATAGCACTGCATCACACCGTTGCCCTTGACGATCAGTTCGCCCACATCACCCTGTGCAACTTCATTGCCGCGCTCATCCACGATTTTTGCCTGCCAGCCGTAACCGGGCTTGCCAATGGCACCAACCTTACGGACATTTTCCACACCCAGGTGGACACAGCCGGGGCCGATGGACTCGGACAGGCCGTAGTTGGTATCGTACTGATGATGGGGGAATACCTTCATCCAGCGGCGGATCAGGCTGGGCGGAACCGGCTGGGCGCCTACGTGCATCAGCCGCCACTGATCCAGACGGTACTTGCTCAGATCGACCCGTCCGTCGTCAATGGCATCCAGGATATCCTGCGCCCAGGGCACCAGCAGCCATACGATGGTGCACTGCTCTTCCGTAACAGCCCGGAGGATCCACTCCGGCTTGATGCCTCTGAGCAGAACCGCCTTGGAGCCGCTGAGCAAAGAGCCGAACCAGTGCATCTTGGCACCGGTATGATACAGAGGCGGAATGCAGAGGAACACATCGTCACGGGTCTGGGAATGGTGATTCTGTTCTGTCACACAGGCCTGAACCAGCGCCCGGTGATTATGCAGGATTGCCTTGGGGAAGCCGGTGGTGCCGGAGGAGAAATAAATGGCTGCATCATCGCTCTCTTCCAGAGCCACAGGAGGGGCGCCGGTGGAACAGTACACCATCAGACGCAGACAGTCCTCTGTATAGGTAGGGCCGTCATTGCCCACATAGAACATCATCCGCACTTCGGGGATCTCATGGGCGATCACATCCATACGGCTGACAAATTCCGGGCCGAAGACCAGGACTTCCACATCTGCCAGATCCAGGCAGTATTTGATTTCATCACTGCTGTAGCGGTAGTTCATGGGAACTGCCACACAGCCAGCCTTCAGAATACCAAAATAGATGGGCAGCCACTCCAGGCAGTTCATCATCAGGATTGCCACCTTTGTGCCCTTCTTCAGGCCGCGGCTCAGCAGCAGATTGGCAAACCGGTTGGCACGGCGGTCAAAGGTTCTCCAGCTGATTTCCCGGCGGTAGGGCGCATCCTGGCTGGCGCTGACGATCAGGCTCAGATCCCGCCATGTTTTTGCGTTATCTCTGGCTTCGGAGGGATTGATCTCCACAAGGGCAATTTCATTGCCGTTGAGCCGGGCATTTCGTTCCAAAAAGTCAGTAATAATCATGTTGTTCTCCTGTTTCCTGTATAATAGAAAAGCCTCTGCTTTTGCAGCAGAGGACAAGAAATTCCTGTGGTACCACCTCAGTTTACCCCCTTGCGGAGGCCTCATGGGATCCTAACAGATCCGCAGGCTGTATCGGGCCATACCCGTCTTCACCTACTTCATTTCAGCAAAGCCGCTCCGAAAGGAATTCCATTTCCCGATTCCCACTGCCTCGCACCAACCGGCAGTTCTCTGGCAGAACCGTTGGAAATGTACTGGTTTTCATCAACGCGTTATCTGTATGTAATGCCTAGTTTAACACTTTGCACTGGTGAAGTCAATAAGAAAAAAGTCAGAAAATACACCTCCATGCTGCCGGTTTTCTGTGCGTTTTGTCACCGCCTCAAAAACAGATGTATCCCTGTGAAATATCAAGACCACAGCTTGCATGTTGGGCGCAATATGATATAATGAGAAACAAAGGAGATGACTGTATATGCTGATCGATTTTCATACCCACGCTTTTCCGGAACGGATCGCCCAGCGGGCTGTTATGGGACTGTCCCATGGCTGCGGTGGTGTTGTGCCCGAAACTGACGGAACGCTGGCCGGACTGAAGGAAAAAATGGATATGGACGGTGTCGATATTTCCGTGGTACTGTCTATTGCCACCAATCCCAAGCAGCAGACCAATGTCAATAATTTTGCCATCGAAGTCAACCGGGATGACCGTATCGTGGCCTTCGGTTCTGTCCATCCGGATGCCCCGGATGCTTTGGAGGAGCTGGAGCGTATTGCCGCTGCAGGTCTGAAGGGTGTTAAATTCCATCCCGAATACCAGAACTTTTATGCCAATGACGAAAAAATGAAGCCCATCTACCGCAAGATCTCCCAGCTGGGGCTCATCACCACGTTCCACGCAGGTCATGACAACGGATTTGCGCCCCCTTACCACGGCATGGCCGAGCATCTGCTGGGTGCCAAGCGATGGCTGGATACCCCTGTTGTCGCTGCTCACTGGGGCGGTATGGGCAATGGCGCGGAAGTGATCAATCAGCTCTGCGGAGAGGATCTTTGGTTCGATCTGTCCCTGGGGTATAACCATGTTCCCAAACCTGTCGCCCAGGCCATTGTGGAAAAGCACGGCACCGACAGACTGCTGTTTGCTTCCGATATGCCCTGGCAGAGAGTTCAGTGGGAACTGCGGCTCATTGAGTCCCTGGGACTTTCAGAGGAAGATAAGGAAAAGATCTTCTTCCGGAATGCCCGTAAACTGCTGAATCTGTAAAAAAATGCCCCGGCCATTGGCCGGGGCATTTGCTGTTCTTACTCGCCCAGAACTTCGGTCATCATCTGATCGACCAGAATCAGGCAGCGGGGCACATGGAAGGGACCCTTGAAGGTGGAACCCTTGCAGGCGGGCAGCGTGGGCTTGCCGTCACGGCGCAGGTAGCCGTACCACTCGCCGTACTCGTCGGCAAAGTAGGTCTTGCAGTAGTCCAGAATCTTGTAGAAGATGTCCAGGTACTTCTCGTCCTTGGTGTCGCGGTAGATCATCATGGAAGCGATCAGAGCTTCGTTGTGAGGCCACCACAGCTTCATGTCGTGCTCGTAAGCTTCGGGAGGATTGCCCAGGCAATCCATGAAGTACAGGATGCCGCCGAACTCATCGTCCCAGCCCTTGTTAAATGCCATGTCGAAGACATTGATTGCCTTGGCATGCAGTTCCTTGTCGCCCACATCGTTGGCATAGTCCATCAGGAACCAGGCGCACTCGATGTCATGACCGGGGTTGACCATACGGCCTTCGGTGACATGCAGGCGGGTCTCGCCGTTGGGACCAACGGACTCCAGGGTGCAGCCCAGATCGGGCTTGACATGATACTTGAAGATATCCTCCACGCACTCCTTGGCGCGTGCATCGTAGACATCCTTCATTTCGGGGTCAACGCGCTTCATGACGCCGGTGACGTTCAGGATGATCATAGGGATGCCCAGACCGCGGCCTGCACGGGTGGACTTGGGACCCATACCGGTGGGATCGGCCATGCCATGGTTCAGGTTCCAGTACATATCATAGGCGCGGCGGGCACGGAGCAGGTGCTCACGCTCACCGGTGATGCCATAATACTCGGCGTTGGCGATGCAGTAGAAAGCCTCAGAGTAGCAGTAACGGCGCTGACGCAGAGGAGTGCCGTCGCCTTCCACAGTAAAGTACAGTCTGCCGTCAGCCTCGTGGTTGACGCAGTGCTCTTCCAGGAAGTCAATGCAGCTCTTGGAGAAAGCCAGCCAGTCTTCACGGACGCCGTAGATCTTGCACAGGTAAGCATAGGTCCAGCCGCAGCGGCCCTGCATCCAGACGCTCTTGTCGGTGGAATAGATCTGAGCGGTACGGTCCAGGCAGGTGGTAACGCCGCCGTGCTCATGATCCCAGCCGTTCTTCATCCAGAAATCAGCAACATTGCTCAGCTGATTGCGGATCCACTGGCGCTCGGCCAAAAACTTCTTACGATCCATTATTGATTACCTCCATTTGAAGTAAAATTAATACGGACGATACGCCGGGGAACAAAATCGTCGTTGCCCGGCGTATTTCCTGTTTTTTAATGATTCTTGATGCGCTTGACCAGGTCCAGACCGATCTCGTCGGCTTCATCAATGGACACCAGTTCAGCCACCAGTTTCTGCTCCTCTTCAGCAGTAAAGTTGGAGAAGGGACGGCGGGACCAGCCGGCGCTGATGCCTGCGGCTCTCAGCCAGACCTTCATGCAGGCCATCATGCTGCCGCTGCGGATGCCCGCAAAGATCACATGAACAGCCTTGCGCTGCAGCTTGGTTGCCTCAGGGATATCGGAAGCCTTCACGGCAGCCCAAATCTTGCTGTACAGATCGGGAATCACATTGTAGAAGGAACCGATGACACCATCCACACCCAAGCCGATGTTGGAGCTGCCCAGTTCATCGCAGCCGCCGTAGACCTGGAAGCCAGGCTTGCAGCCATCCTTGATCTGGGTAACTTCAAACAGAGCAGTACCAGTATACTTCACACCCTTGACGTTTTCAATCTCGGACAGACGGATGATCTGATCCACAGTCATCATTCCGGCCAGAGGAATGTTGTAAACGATCATGGGCAGGCTGGTAGCCTCAGCCACATCCTTGTAGTAGTTGTAGATCTGGTCGGGGTTATACTTGAAGTAGAAGGGGGGCACGCTGGACACACCGGCAGCGCCCAGCTGCTCAGCATGCTTTGCCAGCTTGATGGCCTCCCGGGTGGACATGGCACCCACGTGAACAACCACGGGAACCTTGTCGCCCACTTCTTCCATGGTGATCTCCACCTGACGCATCCGCTCTTCAGCGGTCATCAGCCAGGTTTCACCGGTGGAGCCGGTGACATACAGGCCGCCGATGTCATAGCTCAGCAGATGACGGATAAATTCCCGGGTGCCCTGCTCGTCCAGATTTTCATCCTTGTCGAACACGGACAGAACCGCAGGGATCACACCCTTGAAATCCAGAATATCTCTGCTCATAAAAGCCTCCTGTTATTCCTTCACCACGGGAAGGATGCCCTTGGCAGCCAGCTCTTCCTTGACCTTGTGGCAGGAAACGAAGTGGCTCACGCCGTCAATGATGTACTCTTCCAGCATGGGACGCTCGGTCTTGCACTTCTCGCAGACCTCGGGGCAGCGGGGATGGAAGGTACAGCCGCTGGGAGGATTGGCGGGAGAGGGAACGTCGCCCTGCAGGGGGATGCGCTTCTTGGTCTGATTCACGTCAGCAACGGGAATAGCAGACAGCAGTGCCTTGGTGTAGGGATGCAGAGTGTTGGCAAACAGCTCTTCGGAAGTGGTCAGCTCCACCACACGGCCCAGGTACATAACGGCGATTCTGTCAGCCAGATATTCAACGACAGACAGGTCATGGGTGATGAAGATGTAAGTCAGCTGATACTCTTCCTTCAGCTGGTTCAGGAGCTTCAGAACCTGTGCCTGAATGGAAACGTCCAGAGCGGAAACTGCTTCATCGCAGATGATCAGCTCGGGGTTAACAGACAGCGCACGGGCGATACCGATTCTCTGACGCTGACCGCCGGAGAACTCGTTGGGATAACGGGTCATGTAGTCCCGGGGCAGGTTGACAGCTTCCAGCAGGTCGCCGATCTTCTTGATCCGGGCTTCCTTCTTCTTCATGCCGAACTTGATCAGGGGATCTTCCAGAGAGCCGAAGATGGTGAAGGCAGGGTTCAGAGAGGAGTAGGGATCCTGGAACACGATCTGGATCTTCTGACGGGCATTGTCGATTTCCTTGCGGCTCAAATCCCGCAGGTTCTTGTAGCCGTCTTCGAACTTGTATTCCATGCTGCCGTCGGTGATGGGAACCAGCTGCAGAATGGACTTGCCCAACGTGGTCTTGCCGCAGCCGGACTCACCGACCAGACCCAGGGTCTCGCCCTTGTAGACATCCAGGCTGATATCGTCAACAGCTTTGACGTAGCCGACAGTCCGCTTCATCAGACCCTTTTTGATGGGGAAGTAGGTTCTGGCGCCTCTGACTTTCAGAAGGACTTCTTTTTCTTTATTTTCCACTTGCCGTTACCTCCTTATAGTTGAAGCAGCGCACATAATGGCCCTCGGTGACCCACTCCTCAGGAGGCATCTCGTTCTGGCAGCGCTCGCATGCGTAGTCGCAGCGGGGGCAGAACTGGCAGCCCTTGGGACGCTTGAAGGGGTCGGGAGTGGAACCGCGGATGGGTTCCAGCTGCTGATTCTTGCCCTTGCCCAGAACGGGGATGGACCGCAGCAGTGCCTGTGTATAGGGATGGGAAGGATTGGTGAAGATCTTCTCCACGGGGCCGTATTCCACGATATTGCCCATGTACATAACAGCAACGTCATCAGCCATCTCAGCCACGACACCCATGTTGTGGGTGATCATCATGATGGCGGTGTTATGCTCCTTCTTCAGGTTGTTCATCAGATCAAAGATCTGAGCGGAAATGGTAACGTCCAGCGCGGTGGTGGGTTCGTCTGCCAGCAGGATCTTGGGCTCACAGGACATACCCATGGCGATCATGGAACGCTGACGCATACCGCCGGAGAACTGGTGGGGATACTCGCCGTAGCGGATATCGGGAGCAGGAATACCCATGTCAGCCAGGTCTTCAATGGCAGCAGCCTTGTATTCTTCCTTGGTCATGCCCTTCTTGTGTTCCTTCAGCATTTCCTCAATCTGGGAGCCGACGGTGTACACAGGGTTCAGGGCAGTCATGGGATCCTGGAAGATGATGGCGATATCCTCGCCGCGGAGCTTACGCATCTCCTTGCCGTTCTTCTTCAGCTGATCCAGACGGATCTCGGAGCCATCTTCCTTATAGTAAGTAATGGAACCGTTCTCGATGCGGCTCAGATCGGGCAGCAGCCGCAGAATGGAGTTGGCAGTAACAGACTTGCCGCAGCCAGATTCGCCGACCACGCACAGCGTCTTGCCGCGCTTGATGTCAAAGCTGACACCGCGGATGACCTTGTTGCATCTCTGGTTGGTGTAGAAATAGACATGCAGGTCCTTAACACTCAGAACAACATCATTATTCTTTTCAGCCATGTCTTTCACCTCTTAACCAATCTGAGTGGGATCGGATGCGTCACGCAGACCGTCACCGATAAAGTTGATGGACAGGACGAACAGGATCAGCATGATGGCGCAGGGCAGCCACATCCACCAGTACTCCAGCCAGTCAAAACGGATGGTACCGCCGTTGGTGATAACATTGATGATGTTGCCCCAAGTGGCGATTTCCTGAGGAACGCCATAGCCCAGCACGGACAGGGAAGCTTCCTGCAGGATGAACATTGCGGTGGACAGAGTGATGTTAACCACCACAGGGCCCAGGGTGTTGGGCAGCAGGTGCTTGAAGGCGATCTTCACATCGGAGATGCCGAAGGCACGCAGTGCCTGAACAAATTCCTGCTGTTTCAGAGACAGAACCTTGGAGCGGGCCATACGGTACATGCCGGGCCAGCCGGTCAGGATAAAGATGATGATCAGATTTTCCATGCTCTGACCAACCAGTGCCACAATGATGATGATCAGAACCATCTGAGGGATGGACTGGAAGATATCAGAGATCTTGATCAGCAGGTTATCCAGCAGACCTCCCTTGTAGCCCACATACAGACCCAGGACAACGCCCAGCAGAGCGGCGCCCAAAGCGGAGCCCAGACCGACAATGATGGAGATCCGGCCGCCGTACAGAATACGGGCCCAGACGTCACGGCCCATCTGGTCAGTACCCAGAATGTGCTTCATGTCAGGGGGAGACATCTTAGCACGCAGGTCAATGGCAGTGGAGGAGAATTCCGTGAACAGGGGTGCGCCGAAGCACAGCACACAGATGGCCACAAACAGCAGAACGCCGATAACGGCCAGTTTGTTGGAAGTCAGCTTGCGGAGAGTTCTGTTGGTCAGCTTAGTGCCCAGCTTTCCGCTTTCTTCAGCGGCTCTGATCTTATCCAACTTTCGATCAAGCGCTGTTTTCTTAATATTATTACTCATGACAGCTTCACCCTCGGATCGAGTACTGCAGTCAGAATATCCACCAGCAGGGAGGACAGCAGTACCATAAGCACCATAAACAGACCAACGGACATAATAATGGGAGTATTCTGGGTCTTGATGGCGTCTGTGAACCAAACACCGACACCGGGCCACTGGAAGATGTTCTCAATGACGATGGAGCCGCTGATCAGGGTAGGCAGACGGAAACCGATCAGAACCATAACGGGGGTGCAGGCAACGCGGAAACCATGGAACAGGTTGACCTTCCACTCAGGCAAACCCTTTGCGCGGGCTGTCTTGACATAGTCACAGTTCATGGAATCCAGCATGGAAGAACGAGAGTAACGCATAACACCTGCGGTCTGGGAAATACCCAGTGCGAATGCGGGCAGGAACAGGTGGTGCATCTCGCTGAGGAAGGTACCGTTGCCTCTCTGGCCAACGGGGAACCACTCCAGATTCA
>JAFZGL010000025.1 GCA_017555395.1 Oscillospiraceae bacterium
GCCGTGGACTGCTATGGCCGCATGAAGCCCAGCATGATCCTGTTTCTTGCCCAGGAAGTGGCCGGCAGACACTGCAACCTGCTGAGCGTGGATTATGACACCCTGGCCACAAAACGGATGTTCTGGGCTGTCACCCGGCACCGGGTGCAGATCACCCGGATGCCTGTGCGGGGGGAGACCATCCGCATCGAGACCTGGCCCATGCCCACCACCCGGGTGGCCTATCCCAGAAGTGTCATCGCCTATGATTCTCAGGGAAATGAATGCTTCCGGGCCATCAGCCTGTGGGTGCTGATGGATCTGGATAAGCGGAGCATGATCCTGCCCGGCAAGAGCGGCATCAGCGTGGTGGGAACCCTGCGGGGTCTGGAACTGGATACCCCCAACGGTCTGGTGGCAAAGGATCTGCGGTGTCACCAGCATCGATCCGTCTGCTTTACGGATCTGGACCGGAACGGCCACATGAACAACACCAAATACCTGGACTGGATCAGCGATCTGCTGCCCAGCCGGTTCCACGAAAATCACCAGCCCCGGGAGATGACAGTGTGCTATTTCAGCGAATCCCGGGAAGGTCAGTCCCTGCAGCTGAGCTGGGATTTTCCGGAGGAGGGCTGCCTGCTGGTGGATGCCCACCGGCAGCAGGATGACAAGCTGGAACGGGTTTTCTCCGCCCGTTATCTGTTTTAAAACTTTGTTTCCAGTTGTAACTTTTGTTCTTATGTTAACTCATGCAATCTCCACAGGTTTGTGCAAACCTGTGGAGATTTTTTGATAAAGACAGAATTCGCCTTGATGCGACAGGGGTTTTCCACCTGTTAGCTGTGGACTAACCTGTGGATAATGTGGAAAACTCGAATTATGTAAACGGTAACAAGAATTTACAACAATATTTATGTAAACTTGCAGACAGCCATTTTTCAAGTCTTTCCCGTCTTTGAATCAGACCGGTCCCCTCCTTCGGACAGCTCCCTCCCTTATTGACAGAAGATAGGGTATATGGTATGTTAAATTACAAATGATATGGAGGTTATATCATATGAACGGCATAACCCAGCGGGAGCAGCTCCCTGTCCGTCCTTATTTTGACCGGACAATGACCCTGTATATCAAAGGCATTGCCCTTCTGTGCATGCTGGTGCACCACTTTTTCACTTTTCCTGACCGCTATATTCCCGGAATTGAATATCCTTACCTGGTTCTGTTTGCCCGGATCTTCCAGGCACCCATGCGGATCTGCGTCAGTTCCTTTGCCTTTCTGACCGGTTACTTCTATTTCTTCAACAAGAAGAAAACACTGGCCTACTCCTTGAAGAAAGACTATCAGCTGCTGATCTCCTACTGGACAGCCTTTCTTGTTCTGCTGGGACTGGCCCTGCTGGGCGGCTTCCGGTTTCAGCCGAAAAACATCCTGCTGGAAATGCTCACCTTCAAAAAAGACCTCATGGTAGACAGCTGGTATGTTCAGTTCTATCTGATCGCCATGCTGATTCTTCCGGTTCTGGTACGGTTTATGCCCAGGAAGGGCATTGGTTCTTATCTGGTTGGTCTGGTCATTCCGGTGATCATCTTTACCGTCATAAAGGACTTCGCGCCTGAGGGAATTTCCAGAATTGCCCAGACCCAGCAGCAGTGGTTCACTTCCATCATGAGCGGCTATCTTGCGGCTCAGAATGACCTGTTTGCCGGATCCTTCGATCCTCTCCGGGACAGACTCAAAAAGCCCTGGCAGAAGATCCTGCTGGCTCTGGTACTGATGGGCTCTGCCATGCTCATGAGACGGTTCTTTACCTTCGGTATTTTCGGTGGGGTACTGCTCTCCAGAAACATCACCTTCCAGATCTATATGGATGTGATTTATGCTCCCATGTTTATCTACGGTGTGCTGACCTTCCTGCAGCAGGTACAGCTGCCTGAGATCCTTCAGAAAATTCTGGCAGCCATCGGTAAACTGTCCCTGCCCATGTGGTTTGCCCACGGCCTGTTTTTCAGTGTTGCCAAGGAAGTTTTTCAGCCCATTGCGTTCCTTCCCAGAGAGCCCCTGGCTGTGCTGGTGTGGGCAACGTTCCTGACCTATGTGCTTGCCTGGTGCATGGACAAAATTGCGGGTTTCATCCTGAAAAAACGGTAATTTCCAAAAAAGGGGTACATGTTTTCCATGTACCCCTTTTCTTTTTCATGGGAAATGCCTTGCCATCGGCAGTTTCCGGAGATATAATAAATCCGTTACAATGATTGATCATCCGACTTTCAGGATTGGAGAATTGCTTATGAATAAAAAAACGGTCTGCCGCTGTTTGCCCTGCCTGCTTCATGCGGGTGTGGCCTACCTGAGTGCTTTTGTTTTGGGTCTGATGGTGCTGTTTGCCGGCAGCTATCCGAATCCCGACAAACTTCAGCCTCTTGCTCTTCTGACAAATTCCGGATTCCAGATCATGTGCTTTGTGCTGATGATGGTTTTTTACCGGATCTATTCCCTGTTTTTCTCAAAAAAACGTCCCTTTCAGCCGGGCTTCCTGATCCTTTCGGCTTTCTTTTCCCTGTTTTTTATTGTGGGAACCTGTCAGAGCGTTTCGGAAAACACCTTCTTTTCCGTGCCGTTTCTGGGACTGCCGGGCACTGCGCTGCAGTACGGCGTCTGCCTGTTTTTCTTCTACGCGGCGATCCTTCTGATCTATGAAAAAACAGAAGAGATCTCCGGACGCCCCGAAAAAATCGGAGAAAAGCCCGGCAGAAACAATCTGTTTTTCTCCGGTACAGCTTTCCTGCTTGTGATGTGGCTTCCCTATCTGATTGCCTTTTTCCCCGGAAGTCTGTGCTATGATGCCCGGGCGCAGCTGATGCAGATCTGGGGAGACGCACCGCTGTCCAACCACAATCCCATCTTTGACACCCTTGTTTACGGCGTTCTTTACAACCTGGGATCTTTCCTGGGCAGAAGCGACAACGCCGGTGTGTTTGTCATCATCCTGTTCCAGTGGCTCCTTTTGGGATCCGTGCTGGGATACTGTGTCCAGACCGTCTATGATATTACCGGCCGGACTATGGTCCGCAATGTGCTGCTGATCTTTTTCGCTCTGAACCCCACCTTCGGCGCAGCGGTGCAGGTGGTTCTGAAGGACACGGTTCATCTTGCGGCTTTTGTGCTGTACTACTGCATGCTGCTCCGCCTGGTCCTCCTGCCGGAGGAAAAAGGTCAGCTTGCAAAAACCGCGGTGGTGTGCCTTCTGGCGCTGCTGACCCGGAAAGCATCCCTTCCCTATGTGCTGCTGGCGGGCCTGATGACCGCATGGCATCTGCGCAAAACCACCGGCAAAAAGCTCCTGATCGTGACGGTATCGGCATCCGCTCTGTTCTTTGTCTGTGAAAATGTGATGCTGCCGCTGCTGCATGTACAGGAGGCACCTTCCAGAGAACTGTATTCCCTGTTTATTCAGAATGTGGCCTACATCACCAGAAACCATCATCAGGAACTGTCGGCCTGGGATCTGGAGACCATCGACAGACTGATCGGTCTGGAAGCCATTCTGACAAAGTATGATCCCAATCTGGCGGATCCCCTGAAGAACAGCTTTACGGAATCCGGCACAGAGCTTCTGAAGCTGAATCTGCATCTGGCCTGCCAATATCCTATGGACGCGGTCAGAGGACTGCTGACGCTCTGCTGGAAATACTATTACCCCTTCTGCAGCGGACGGGCGTACCTCTATGCCTATATGGCAGAAGTGGATCACCTGGGCAGAAACATTTACTTCGCCTTCCCGCTGCTGCAGAAGCTGGCTTCTCTGTATGTCCACGCATGGGCCAATGTGCCTGTGGTTTCCCTGCTGATGGGGCCGGGATTCTATGTCTGGATGCTTCTGTTCACCGCCATGAGAATCACCCGGAAGAAGCAGCAGTCTCTGATGATGCTGATGATCCCGCTGATCATCCTGACCCTGGGACTGTTCCTGACCCCTGTCAACGGTGAAAACAGATATGCCTATCCTGTGATCACCATGGCGCCTGTCTTCCTTTTCCTCAGCTGCTGTTCATCAGCTCCCGGAAAATCTGAATCATCCACATAAAAAAGGCCCTGCATTCTCCGAAGCCGGAAAATGCAGGGTCTCATTTTTTAACTTCTTACTTCACGGGGGAAGCGCTGCGCAGGGTGACGTCGTGGTAGCCGCCCTCCACGATGGAGACGGAGGAAACCAGAGTCAGCTTGGCCTCACGCTGCAGATCGGGAATGGTCAGCACACCGCAGTTGCACATGGTAGCCTTGACCTTGTACATGGAAGCCTCCACGTTGTCATGCAGAGGACCTGCATAGGTGACGTAGGAGTCAACGCCTTCCTCGAAGCTCAGCTTGGTGGCGCCGCCCAGGTCATAACGCTGCCAGTTACGGGCACGGTTGGAGCCTTCGCCCCAGTACTCCTTCATGTAAGCACCGTTGACCATGACCTTGGGGGTGGGGCCTTCGTCGAAACGGGCGAAGTAACGGCCCAGCATCAGGAAGTCAGCGCCCATGGCCAGAGCCAGGGTCATGTGGTAGTCATGGACGATACCGCCGTCGGAGCAGATGGGCACATAGATGCCGGTCTCCTTGAAGTACTCGTCACGGGCTTCAGCAACATCGATAACGGAAGTTGCCTGGCCGCGGCCGATGCCCTTGGTCTCACGGGTGATGCAGATGGAGCCGCCGCCGATACCGATCTTGACGAAGTCAGCGCCGCACTCAGCCAGGAAGCGGAAGCCTTCCTTGTCGACGATGTTGCCGGCACCGATCTTCACGGTGTCGCCGTAGTGCTCGCGGACCCACTTGATGGTGTTGGCCTGCCAGCAGGAGAAGCCTTCGGAGGAGTCGATGACCAGAACGTCAACACCGGCAGCCAGCAGAGCGGGGATACGCTGTGCGTAGTCGCGGGTATTGATGCCGGCGCCGACCAGATAACGCTTCTTGTCATCCAGCAGTTCCAGGGGGTTCTCCTTGTGGGAGGAGTAGTCCTTGCGGAAGACGAAGTACATCAGGTGATCCATATCATCCACGATGGGCAGGCTGTTCAGCTTGTGATCCCAGATGATGTTGTTGGCTTCCTTCAGAGTGGTCTCCTTGGGAGCAACCACCAGCTTCTCACGGGGAGTCATGAAGGTGGAAACCTTGTCGGTGGGCTGCATGCGGGACACACGGTAGTCACGGCTGGTGACGATGCCCAGCAGCTTGCCGTTGGCAGTGCCGTCCTCGGTGATGGCAACGGTGGAGAAGCCGTTCTTGGCCTTCAGAGCCAGAACGTCAGCCAGGGTGTGGTCGGGAGTCAGGTTGGAAGCGGAGGTGACAAAACCGGCCTTGTAGCCCTTGACCTTGGCGACCATGGCAGCCTGATCCTCGATGGACTGGGAGCCGTAGATGAAGCTGATGCCGCCTTCCTTGGCCAGAGCGATGGCCAGGGTGTCGTTGGAAACGGACTGCATGACTGCGGAAGTCAGGGGAACATTCAGGGAGATGGGGCACTCTTCAACGCCCTTGCGGTACTTGACCAGAGGGGTCTTCAGGCTGACGCGATCGGGAATGCACTCTTCAGAGCTGTAGCCGGGGACCAGCAGATATTCGCTGAAGGTGTGGCTGGGTTCGGGATAGTAGTACGCCATTTGATTTTTCCTCCTAGATGTTTTTGTATATCTATTTTTATTTTTCAAAAAGGAATTACAGAGTTTTTCCGTCGCCGTGATCCAGAACATCCCGGACCAGGGTGCCGTCGGTATTCAGGGACTTGAAGTTGCCCATGACTTCGCTGACAGGGTCGATGATGGAGAAGGTATAGGGATACTTACGGATGATCCGGGCCACCTGGCTCACCTGGGTCTTATTGACCACGCAGATCAGCAGATTGGTCTCCCGGCCGGCATACATGCCTTTTGCGGGGATCAGAGTAGTGGTGTGACGAACCTTCCTGATGATCTCATCGGAGATCTCCCGGGGATAGTCGGTGATGATCTCGAAGCGGACTGCCTCGCGGCCGCTCTTCATCCGGCGCTCCACCAGAGTGGAAGCGGAGAAGCTGTACAGGATGCACAGAATCACAGGCTCCATCTGATAGCCGAAGACAAAGTAGCTGGTGATGGCGATGATGACGTTCATAATGAAGGTCAGTCCGTAGACGCTCTTATTGGGATCTTTTTCATGGATCAGGGCGGAAATGAAGTCCATGCCGCCGGAATAGGCGCTGGCTCTGGCCAGAATAGAGCAGTCAAAGCCGTGAATCACACCGGCCACCAGAGGTCCCAGAATCTTGCTGGTTCCGTTGGGGGTGGAATAGGCAAACATAGAAAGATCCACATGATCCAGTATGATCAGACCCAGAGAGAAGGTCACAACATACACCATGCTTCGCAGGGCAATGGGCTTGCTGCACTTGAAATAGCACAGGGCTGCCAGAGGGACATTGATCAGCAGACTCAACGAGCCCACACTGATGCCGAATACATGCTGAATGATGGTACAGATACCGTTGACACCGGAGGGCGCGAACTGATTAGGGAAGACAAACAGCTCATAATTCAGTGCTCCCACAAAGCCGATACCAACGATCACAAGATACGTTAAAATCTTTTTGAACCTGTTCATAGGGCTTCTCCTGACGGAAAAATATTTATTGTATTTTTCGGCATTTTACTGTTTCTTAATAGTAAATTTTATCATAGTTTCATTTGATAATCAAGAAACAAATTGACAAATTTTTCGCGGTGTTTTGACCGTAAACTATCATAAGTGTGCGCACCGGGTGTACAGAGCCATTTTTCTGTCCTTATTTTTCAAAGCTTCTCCCATGGGTAAAACTGCTGTTTTTCACCCCTTTGAAATCCTGTAAAATTGGCATTTTTCAGATGGATTATACACAAATTTCCCTTGTGTTTTATGGGCAAATGTGATAAAATTTAGGGTGAATAGTTATGCCCGGAAATCGGCTTTTTAAAGCCTGTGAGGGCTCTGAAAAAGAAAGGGAAAGGAGCCGTTTTATGTACGCATCCGCCTATGTTTGGGCCAAGGTTCTGATGCACATGGAAGAACGTCTTGGCGCTGTTACCGTATCTGCCTGGTTTGACGATGCAGAGGTTGTGGATCTCAATGAAGAGAATCTGATTCTCTATTCTCCCTCGGATTTCCGCCGGGAGATCATTCGCCGCCGCTGCACCGATTATGTCCATGATGCCCTGAAGGAGATCTTCAATTCCGACGCCAAACTGCTAGTCTTCGGCGATGAAGAAATGGAGGCCCGGAAAACCCGGGGCAAGAACAAGCACTCCATGGATTTCAACCCCCAGTTCACTTTCGACAATTTCGTTGTCGGACCCTCCAACCGGTTCGCTCACGGCGCCGCCATTGCGGTTTCCAAGACTCCCGGCCAGGTCTACAATCCCCTGTTCCTCTACGGCCCTCCCGGTGTGGGCAAGACCCATCTGCTGTATGCCATTGCCAACGGCATCCGAAAGCAGAACCCCAATGCCAACATTGTATATATCAAGGGCGACCAGTTCACCAACGAACTGATTGAAGCCATCAAGAACGGCAACAATATCCAGTTCCGCAGCAAGTACCGGGAAGCCGACCTGTTCCTGGTGGATGACATCCAGTTTATTGCCGGCAAGGAATCCACCCAGGAGGAATTTTTCCATACCTTCAACAACCTCTATGAGGCACACAAGCAGATCGTCCTGACCTCCGACCGGAAGCCCGATGACATGCCTACCCTGGAAGACCGTCTGAAGAGCCGTTTCCAGTGGGGACTCATTGCCGACATCAATCCTCCGGACTATGAGACCCGTATGGCCATTCTGAAGAACAAGGCCATGCACTTAGGGCTGGAACTGGACGACGATGTCTGCAATTACATCGCCATCAATATCACCAACAATGTCCGTCAGATTGAAGGCACCGTGAAAAAAATTCTGGCCTATCGGGATCTGAACAACATGCCCCTGGATCTGCCCAACATTTCCCGGGCCATCAGCGACATGTTCAAGGCCGAAGGCAACGCCCTGCCCACTCCCAGCCTGATCATCAGCCAGGTCTGCAAGTTCTATAACATTGACGATGTGATCATCCGCAGCACCAAGAAGAACAAGGGTACTGCCGATGCCCGTCAGGTGGCCATGTATCTGATCCGTCAGCTGACCAACCTCAGTTTCCCCGACATCGGCAAGGAATTTGCCCGTGACCATACCACAGTCATGCATGCGGTCAAGAAGGTGGAAGCTTCCCTGAAGGCGGGAGATACCAACCTTCAGAACGCCGTCCGGGATATTACCGCCAATATCAATAGTTGTCTGTAAGACCCCTATGCTACGTTCTTGTCTCTGAACAAGAAAAGAACCACAGGATTATTGCAATCCAAAATTTGTCCACATCCCCTGTTAATTGTGGATAGAAAAGCTGTGGAAAACTTGCGACAACATTTTTATTCACAGTCCCCTGTGGATACCTGTGGAAATACGCACAGCCCCATGTGGATAAAAAAACGTTGCGGCTCTAAGCAAAACAGGAGTTATCCACATAAGTTGTTACTAATACTCCTGTTACTACCTTAACCTATGAAAGATATATATATCTATTAATCTTTAGCAAGAAAGGAATTCGACTATGCGTTTTACCTGTGAAAAAAGCATGCTGGTACAGGGTCTGAATATTGCAGGCCGTGCCGTTGCTCAGAAAAGCAGTCTTTCCGTTATCGAAGGCATTCTCTGCCGGGCAGGCCATCACTTAAGCCTCACCGGCTACAATATGGAAACCGCCATTACCTATGAGATCGAGGCTGAAGTCTCTGATCCCGGCGAATGCATTCTGCCTGCAAAGCTCTTCGGCGATATCATCCGCCGTCTGCCGGAAGGCCCCGTCACCGTTGTGGTCAGCGAAGATTACAAGGTCTCCATCCGCAGCGGCTACGCATCCTTTACCATTTCTGCCGAATCTGCCGATGATTATCCCGCTCTGCCCGATGTCAACGAGGGCCGTGCCATCCGGATTCCCCAGAACAAGCTGAAGGAACTGATCAGCGGCACGATTTTTGCCGTTTCCGAAAATCAGGGCAGACCCATCCACACCGGCGTTAAGTTTGAGGTCACCAACGAATCCATCACCACCATTGCGGTGGACGGCTTCCGTCTGGCCCGCCGTACCTTCCATCCCGAAGAGGGCACCGGCCGTGAACTGAATTTCGTGGTTCCCGCTGCCGGTCTGAAGGAAGTGGAAAAGATCCTGACCGACTGCGAGGACAATGCCGCCTTC
The DNA here is from genome assembly GCA_017555395.1 of Oscillospiraceae bacterium. GTDB lineage: Bacteria > Bacillota > Clostridia > Oscillospirales > Oscillospiraceae > Faecousia. The sequence continues at coordinate 9,263 of JAFZGL010000025.1, forward strand.
ACCCTGGGCACCAAGCACATTCTGTTCCAGATCGGCACTGCCACTCTGGTCTGCCGTCTGCTGGAAGGCGAGTTCCTGGACTGGAGAAAGGTGGTTCCCTCCAACTGCCCCATCAAGCTGGTGGCAACGGTTTCCGATCTGTCCTCCAGTGTTGACCGTGTGGGTCTGATCGTCTCTGAAAAATACAAGAGCCCTGTTCGCTGCATCTTCGGACATCAGGAAGTGCTGATGCGTACCAACACCACCATCGGTGCCGCTGAAGACCGCTGCAGCCTGGCCGGTGACGGCAAGGAACTGGAGATCGGCTTCAATGTCCGTTACCTGGCAGATGCTCTGCGGGCAGTTCCCTCTGAGGAAGTGACCCTGGAGCTGACCAACGGCTTAAGCCCCATTGTCCTGACTCCTGTGGATGACAAGTTTGATTTTGCCTACATGGTGCTGCCTGTCCGCATCAAGAACAGCTAAACGGACATTATGTCATCGCGAACCAGCCCGCAGGCTGGTGTGGCGATCCCCCGGATAGGAGATAAAAATGGAATATTATGTTTATATGATGACAAATAGCCATAGAAATATCTTATATACGGGAATGACGAACAACCTGGTCCGAAGGGTGTATGAACATAAGCATCATTTGGACAAAGGAAGTTTTACGGACAGATACAATGTGGAATATCTGATATATTATGAATCTACCTCCGATGTGAATGCTGCAATAGAACGGGAAAAACAAATAAAGGGCTGGAACAGAAAGAGGAAAAATAAATTGGTAGAAAGTAAAAACCCTTGTTGGCAGGATCTCTATGAAGGAATTCTTTAAAATCACAGGGGATCGCCACGCCAGTTTGAGAACTGGCTCGCGATGACATCTTTTATGAGGAGATATTATGAAAGTTGTTGTTAAGAAGAAAGATAATTCGATTCCGGTTTCCATCATGACGGAGTATATTAAGCTCCAGGATGCCATGAAGTATGCCAACATCGTCTATTCCGGCGGTGAGGCAAAGACCCTCATTCAGGAGGGCGAGGTCAAGGTCAACGGTGAGGTCTGCACCATGCGGGGCAAGAAGCTCTACAACGGTGACAAGTTCGAGTTCAACGGCGAGATCTACATGATCTCTTACCATTCATGATTTTAAAGGATTTGCAGCTGCGGAACTTCCGGAATTATGAGGAAGTGAAGCTAGATTTTGAACCCGGTGTCAATCTGATCGTTGGTGACAATGCCCAGGGAAAGACCAATCTGCTGGAAGCCATCTCCTATTTGGGAAGCGGCCGGAGCTTCCGGGCTCAGAAGACTGCCGAGATGGTGCGCTTCGGCGCGGATTTCGGTGAGGTCTGCGGCAATGTATTTTCCCAGGAACGGGATCAGAATCTGAGATTTGTTCTGTTTTCCGGTTCCCGTCCCCGGCAGATCTGGCGCAACGGCGCCAAAAAGAAGACCGCCGGTGAGATTGCCGGTGTGCTGCCCACGGTGCTGTTCTGCCCGGAGGATCTGATGGTGCTGAAAACCGGAGCCTCCTCCCGCAGACGGATGGGTGATCAGGTGTTATGTCAACTTCGTCCCAATTATGACGCAGCCCTGACGGAATACAACCGGATCCTGGATCAGAAGTCCCGGATCCTGAAGGATCACTTTGACAATCCCGCTTTGCTGGATATTCTGCCGGATTACAATACAAGACTCTGCCAGGTGGGCGCCCTGCTGATCAGCTACCGGGCAAGATTCTATGACTCTCTTGGGAAATCCGCGGAGAAATTCCACAGCCAGTTCAGTGGAGGTGTGGAAAACTTTACCCTGGACTACAAGACAGTTTCCAGTGTGAAGGATCCATTTGCCCCGGTTTCCCAGCTGACCCAGGATTTGCTGGACCATCTGGACCGGCATTACCGGGCAGAGGTGGAAACCGCCCAGTGCCTGACGGGCCCCCACAAGGATGATTTTACCGTCTGTCTTTCCGGAATTGATCTGAAATCCTACGGATCCCAGGGTCAGACCCGGACGGCGGCCATCAGCCTGAAGCTGGCCCAGAGAGAACTCATGGGCCGGGAATGGGGCGAAGAGCCGGTTCTGCTGCTGGATGACGTTCTGTCCGAACTGGACCCCGGACGGCAGGACTTTGTGCTGAATCAGATCGTCTCCGGTCAGGTGTTCATCACCTGCTGCGAGCCGGGACGGTTTACCAAATTGGGAAAGACCATTGAAATCAGCAAGGGAGCAGTAAAAATTTAGTGTCATTGCGAGGCCCTGAAAGGGCCGTGGCAATCTCCCAAGGAGAAGTATACATGGATTATTATGTGTATATGATGACAAATTCCCATCGAAATGTTCTTTATACAGGTGTGACAAGCAACTTGCAAAAAAGGGTTTATGAGCATAGAAATCATCTGGATAAAGGAAGTTTTACTGCAAGATATAATATAGAATATTTGGTTTATTTTGAATCAACTTCTGATGTGAAAGCTGCTATAGAAAGAGAAAAACAGATAAAAGGCTGGAACAGAAAGAGGAAAAATAATTTGGTTGAAAGTAAGAACCCTGAATGGAAGGATTTATATGAAGAAGTCCTGTAATTTTGGGGATTGCCACGCCAGTCTGCTGACTGGCTCGCAATGACACGTCTATCGCACAGGAGGACACTATGTCTGACGAAACAAAAGTAACCCAGGAATATGGCGGTTCCCAGATCCAGGTTCTGGAAGGTCTGGAAGCTGTCCGGAAGAGACCCGGTATGTATATCGGTTCCACCTCTTCCTCCGGCCTGCACCATCTGGTGTATGAGATCGTTGACAATTCCATCGACGAAGCTCTGGCCGGCTACTGCAAGCATATCAACGTTATCATCAACCCCGGCGATACCATCACCGTCACCGACGACGGCCGCGGTATCCCCGTGGACATCCAGCCACAGACCGGCAAGCCCGCTCTGGAGGTCGTCTTTACCGTGCTGCACGCAGGCGGTAAGTTCGGCGGCGGCGGCTACAAGGTCTCCGGCGGTCTGCACGGCGTCGGTGCGTCCGTTGTCAACGCCCTGTCCGAATGGCTGAGAGTCCGTGTCCATAAAAACGGACAGATCTATGAGATGAAGTTCTCCCGCGGCGCCATCACCCAGGAGATGACCATTGTGGGCAAGACAGAGAAGACCGGCACCGAGGTCACCTTCAAGCCCGATCCCGAGATGTTCGACACTCTGGTCTATGACTACGAGATTCTGCATGAGCGCATGCGGGAGGAGGCCTTCCTGAATGCAGGCCTGTCCATCACCATCACCGACAACCGTCAGGCGGATGACATCTCCGAGACCATGTGCTATGAGGGCGGCATCCGGGAGTTCGCCACCTGGATCAACCGTCACAAGACTGTCATTCACAATGATGTCATCTATATGCACGGCACCAAGGGCGATGCTTCTGCGGAACTGGCCATCCAGTACAATGACGGCTACAACGATTTCATGCTGTCCTTCGCCAACGACGTCCGCACCCCCGAAGGCGGCATGCATGAGACCGGCTTTAAGACGGCTCTGACCCGTGTTCTGAATGCCTACGGTGTGAAGAACGGCATCATCAAGGGTGATGACAAGGTTTCCGGCGAAGACTGCCGGGAAGGCATCACTGCCATCATCTCTGTCAAGCTGACGGACGCCCAGTTCGAAGGCCAGACAAAGGCCAAGTTGGGCAACGCCTATATCCGTACCCTGGTTGACCAGATCGTCAACGAGCAGCTGGCCGTCTACTTTGAGGAGCATCCTCAGACCGCCAAGATCATTCTGGAAAAGGCCATGATGGCCAACCGCGCCCGCGAAGCAGCCCGGAAAGCCCGCGACAATGCCCGCCGCAAGACCGGTCTGGAATCCGGCGGCATGCCCGAAAAGCTGAAGGACTGCAACGAAAAAGATCCCTCCCTCTGCGAACTGTACATCGTCGAGGGTGACTCCGCTGCAGGCTCTGCCATCGGCGGCAGAGATTCCCGCTTCCAGGCCATCCTGGCCATGTGGGGCAAGATGCTGAACGTGGAAAAGGCAAGACAGGACAAGGTCTATGGCAACGACAAGCTGAATCCCCTGATCCTGGCTCTGGGCGGCGGCATCGGTGAAGACTTTGATATCGAAAAGCTCCGCTACCACAAGATCATCATCATGTCCGATGCTGACGTGGACGGCGCCCATATCCGCACCCTGCTTCTGACCTTCTTCTTCCGCTATATGCGTCCTCTGATCGAGCACGGTTTTGTTTATTCCGCTGTTCCCCCTCTGTACAAGCTGACCCGCGGCAAGCAGCAGAGAGTTGCCTATTCCGATGAAGAGCGCGACGCCATTTCTGCCGAAATGCGCGGCGGCAATCCCAACATCAAGATCGATATCCAGCGTTACAAGGGCTTAGGTGAGATGAACAAGGAAGAACTGTGGGAAACCACCATGGATCCCGAGCGCCGCACCCTGCGCCGGATCACCCTGGAGGATGCTTCCCGTGCCGATGCCATCTTCACCGTCCTCATGGGCGAGCAGGTGGAGCCCCGCAAGGAATGGATCGAGCGCAACGCAAAATATGCCATCAACATTGACATCTAAGGAGGTGACGCAGTTTGGCAAAGCATAACCGCAACTATAAGCCTGAGGACATTCTGTTCCCCGACCAGCACATTACCCAGAGCAACCTGGTTGACGAAATGGAAAAGTCCTACATTGAGTATGCCATGAGCGTCATCGTCGGCCGTGCCCTTCCGGATGTCCGTGACGGTCTGAAGCCCGTTCACCGCCGGATCCTGTACACCATGTACGAAGACGGTCTGACCTCTGACAAGAAGTACAAGAAGTCCGCAACCACTGTCGGTTCCGTGCTGGGCTCCTATCATCCCCATGGTGACGCTTCCGTTTACGATGCCATGGTCAGACTTGCCCAGGACTTCTCCATGCGCTATGTGCTGGTGGACGGCCAGGGTAACTTCGGTGACATCGACGGAAACCCCGCCGCTGCCTACCGTTATACCGAGGCCCGTCTGAGCAAGCTCTCCAACGAAATGCTCCGGGACATCGAAAAGGATACCGTCAACTGGGATCCCAACTTTGACGAATCCAAGAAAGAGCCCCGTGTCCTGCCCAGCCGGTTCCCCAACCTGCTGGTTAACGGCTCCAACGGCATCGCCGTTGGTATGGCTACCAATATTCCCCCCCACAATCTGACGGAAGTCATCAACGCCTGCGTCTGTGTCCTGGACGATTCCGAGTGCAGTATGGTGGATCTGATGGAGCATATCTCCGGTCCCGACTTCCCCACCGGCGGTATCATCATGGGCCGCAGCGGCATCCGCGCCGCCTATGCCACCGGCCGCGGCAAGGTGGTTGTGAGAGCCCGCACCGAATTTGAGGAATTCGGCAAGGACAGAGTCAGAATCATTGTTTCTGAGCTGCCCTATCAGGTGAACAAGAGTGAGCTGGTCCGCAAGATCGCCGAGCAGGTCCGGGACAAGAAGCTGGAGGGCATCTCCGATCTCCGGGACGAATCCGACCGCAACGGTATGCGAATCGTCATTGAACTGAAAAAGGATGCCAATCCCCAGGTTGTGCTGAACAACCTGTTCAAGCAGACTGCTCTGCAGTCCACCTTCGGCATTATCATGCTGGCTCTGGTGGACGATCAGAAGCAGCCCAAGATCCTGTCCCTTCGCCAGATCATCGACGAGTATCTTGCCCATCAGAATGAGATCCTGACCCGCCGCACCGAGTATGATCTGCGGAAGGCAAAAGAGCGTGCTCACCTGTTGGAGGGTCTGCTGATTGCCCAGGACAACATCGATGAGGTCATCCGTATCATCCGTACTGCCTATGACGATGCCAAGCAGCGTCTGATGGATCGGTTTGGTCTGGACGACATTCAGGCACAGGCTATTCTGGATATGCGTCTGAAGGCACTGCAGGGCCTGGATCGGGAGAAGCTGCAGAACGAATACAACGAGTTGATGGAAAGAATCAACTACTATCTGGAGCTGCTGGCCGACCCTGCCAAGATGCGCGCTGTTCTGAGAGAAGAGCTCATCGAGATCCGGGACAAGTTCGGCGACGTGCGCAAGACCGAGATCCAGGAGATTGAGGACGAGATCGATATCGAAGACCTGATCGAGGAGGAGACCTGCGCCTTTACCCTCTCCAACCAGGGTTACATCAAGCGCATGCCCGTTGACACCTACCGGACCCAGTCCCGCGGTGGCCGCGGCGTCAACGCTCAGAACCTGAAGGAAGAGGATTATGTAAAGTCCCTGACCATTGCTTCCACCCATGACCATATGCTGTTCTTCACGGATATGGGCAAGGTTCACCACCGGAAGGGCTACCAGATCCCCGAGGCCGGCCGTACAGCAAGAGGTACTGCCATTGTCAACGTGCTGCCTCTGGATCCCGGCGAGTCTGTCACTGCTGTGGTCATCACCCGTGAATTCCATGAGGATGAATACCTGATGATGGTCACTGCCCAGGGTACCGTCAAGAGAATTCCCTTCATCGCCCTGAAGACCAACCGCAAGGGCGGCATCCGTGCTCTGACCCTGAACGAAGGCGATCATCTGATCAATGTGATCCGCACCAACGGCGACGACAACATCCTGCTGGCAACTGCCAACGGCATGGCCATCTGCTTCAATGAAAACGATGTCCGTCCCATGGGCCGTGACGCTGCCGGCGTTCGTGGTATTATGTTAACCGGTGAAGACTACGTTGTCGGTGCTGAAAAGGCTGAGGACGGCAAGACTCTGCTGACTGTCACGGAAAACGGCTTCGGCAAGCGTACGGAGCTGACCGAATACCTGCGTACCGGTCCCAACGGTGAAAAAATCGCCCAGGGCCGCGGCGGCAAGGGTCTGAAGAACTACAACATCACTGCAAAGACCGGCAATGTGGCCGGCTGCCGTGTGGTGGGTGAAAATGACGACGTCATGCTGATTGAAAACGGCGGTGTCATTATCCGTATTCCTGCTTCCTCCATCAACATCTATAAGCGTGACGTCATGGGCGTCATTGTCATGCGCATCGAAGAGGGCAACAAGGTTGTTTCTCTGGAGCGCGTGGAAAATATTGAGGAAGCTGAGCAGTGAAAACCGTAACGCTTTATACGGATGGTGCCTGTTCCGGCAACCCCGGCCCCGGCGGCTGGGGTGCCATCCTGGAGTTCATGGGTCACGAAAAAGAGCTCTCCGGCGGTGAAGAAAATACCACCAACAACCGGATGGAGCTGACCGCTGTGATCGAGGGTCTGAAGGCGCTGAAGGAACCCTGCATCGTGGAGCTTTATTCCGACAGCAAGTATGTCATCGATGCGCTGGAAAAGGGCTGGGCCTGGGGCTGGAAGAAAAAGAACTGGATCAAAAGCGATAAGAAACCTGCCCTGAATCCTGATCTGTGGGATGTTCTTCTCCAGCTGACCATGAAGCATGAAGTCCATTACCACTGGGTCAAGGGTCATGCCACCAATCCCAAAAACAACCGCTGCGACGAGCTGGCGGTCAGTGAGTGGAAAAAGCTGAAGTAAATTTCTGTCATTGCGAGCCATTCCGCAGAATGGCGTGGCAATCCCCATAACAGAAGGAGATTGCCACGTCACATGGCTTTACAAGCCATGTTCCTCGCAATGACATCGATTCTATTGGAGGTATTTTATGTATTTATCCATCGGCAATGATATGGCTGTCCGGGACAAGTCCATCATTGGAATTTTTGACCTGGACAATACATCCACCTCCAAACGCACCCGGGAATTTCTGGATGCCGCGGAAAAGGAAGGCGAAGTGGTGCCCTGTGACGATTTGCCCAAGTCTTTTGTGCTGACATCGGAATACGGCTTCAACCGGGTGCATCTGACAGCACTCAACAGCGCTACCCTGGAAAAACGACTGAAATAAGAAAAATATCCACAGCTTTACACAGAGCTGTGGATATTTTTGTAACATAACTTAATACTCTTTTAAAATATATACACTTTTTTTCTTCACAATTCTCCTTTATAATTAGAGTCAATAAATAACTTCTTCATTTTCATTTTTCCTTTCCTCTTATTGATTGCAGAATCCGCGGCTGAGCAAGCCGCGGATTTTGTATTTTACGCAGAGTTCGGATCATAATGTAAATGATCGTTTATCTGACGAAAGCTATGTTGCCCTTTTCTTGTTTCGGCAAGAAAAGGGCGAAAAGAAGCCGACATAAGGGGTCCTGTGTGTCGCGCTCCCGCGCGCCAAAGCCATTAATCGCGGTATGATTGCCACTGGCAATCATTGAAA
>JAFZGL010000003.1 GCA_017555395.1 Oscillospiraceae bacterium
CGCTTCCCAGGACATCTATTCCAATCAAGGAGATACTAATTGTATCAGTTGTTCGTTTTGACAATCATCTCACCTACGATATAGCTTTTCCACACGCCTTAAATTTCTATATGGTCTGCGAAGGTGCCTTCAACTTTCAGCTGATCGCAGACCTGGCCCAGCTCTTCCATCATATCCGCACCGGTATCATTGTTGATGGTGCCGTCGATTTCAATGTAGAAGTAATATTGCCAGGAATGTTTTCTGAGGGGTCTACTTCTCAAGGCAGTCATATTGTAGCCGTATTTTCCGATGATGCTGATGGCGTTTGCCAGAGAGCCCGCCTCATTTTTAACGGTGAACATCAGAACGGAGTTGCCCAGCGCCGGGCTGTTGGCCATAACTTTGGAAAGAACTGCAAAGCGAGTGGTATTTTCTCCGCTTTTGTTGATGTTGGCTTCCAATACCTTCAGTCCGTAAATTTCCGCGGTCTCTACGCTGGCAATGGCACCCAGAGTCTTGTCCTGACGTTCGGCTACCATTTTTGCGGCCACGGCTGTGTTGCTGGCTTCCTCGGCATCAAATCCTCGAAGCTTAATATAATCATGGCACTGGCTCAGGGCCTGGGGATGGCTGGTGACTTTGCGGATATCCTCTACAGTTGCACCGGGAATACCCAGAAGATTCTGATGGATCTCCAGTTCATAGATTCCGTTGATGTAGAGATTCCCGGAAAAGATCAGATCAATGGTCTGTCCCACTTCTCCTGCAAAACTGTTTTCGATGGGAAGCACAGCAGCGTCACAGTCACCTTTAACAACCGCGTCGTAGGCGGACTTGAAATCCCTGCAGGATACTCTTGTGCTGTCGGGAAAGATCCGTCCGGCTGCGATGTGGGCAAAGGCACCTTCCACACCGCTGTAAGCTACCTTCAGTCCGCTCTGCATCCGGTACTGATAGGCCCGGAAGAGGGACATGAGATTTTTCAGATAGTCGATGTAATATCCTTTGAGAACATCGTCTTCGATCTTTGCGGAATTGGATGCGATCACCTGATCTTCCCGCTTCTGATCCAGGATGGGAAGCCCGTATTCCTTTTTATGTTCATATACCAGTTCGGCAGCCCGCATTCTTTTGATGAACAGCTCTGCCATCTGGGTATCCACTTCATTGATGATTTCTCTGGCTTTTTCCAGTTTGCTTGCCATATGCAACAGACCTTTCTGACAGTGTTACAGTTTTTCTGCGATATCCAGAATCAGCTTTTCAGTTTTCTCCCAGCCAAGGCAGGGATCCGTAATGGACTTGCCGAAGACATGCTCATCAGCCTTCTGGGCACCGTCTTCCAGATAACTTTCGATCATCAGTCCCTTGACCAGCCGCTTAATGGTGGGGTTCTGGTTGCGGCTGTGGACGATATCCTTTGCAATACGGACCTGTTCCAGATACTGCTTGCCGGAATTGTTGTGATTGGTGTCTACGATGACAGAAGGATATGCCAGACTGGCATGTTCATACAGACCGTCTACACGAAGCAGATCTTCGTAGTGGTAATTGGAGGTGCTGCGACCGGCATAATCAATATAGCCGCGCAAAATAGCATGGGCATAGGGGTTGCCGCCGGTTGTTACTTCCCAGCCACGATAGATGAAGGTATGGCTGGATTGGGCAGCCACAATGGAATTGATCATGACGCTTAAATCACCGCCGGTGGGGTTCTTCATACCCACAGGTGCGCTGATGCCGCTGGCGGTGAGCCGGTGCTGCTGGTTTTCTACACTGCGGGCACCGACAGCCACATAGGACAGAAGATCCGAAAGATACCGGTAGTTCTCGGGATACAGCATTTCGTCGGCACAGGAGAAACCGTAATCCCGCAGAGCGGCCAGATGCAGATCCCGGATGGCAACGATGCCTTTGTACATATCCGGTTTGGATTCAGGATCCGGCTGATGGAGCATGCCCTTATAGCCCTGACCGGTGGTTCTGGGCTTATTGGTGTAGATCCGGGGAATCAGAATGAGCTTATCGGAAACCTGCTCATCCAGTCGGCGGAGACGGGAGGTGTATTCCAGAACCGGTTCCTTATGGTCTGCGGAACAGGGACCGATGATCAGCAGGAATTTATCGGATTTGCCTTCAAAGACTTCACGGATCTGCCTGTCCCGCTCAGCCTTGACTGCTGCCATCGCTTCGCTGAGAGGGAACTCCTGCTTGACTTCCTGGGGGATGGGAAGCTTTCTCTGGAAATTCATATACATAAGCTGCACCTCTTTCACAAAATAAAAACGTCCCTGTAATGATACAGGGACGTAAAAATTACGTGTTACCACTCTGTTTCGCATATTCTTCACAGAACATGCCTTATTGACTTCGCAGCGCAAATGGAAAACCATAGGGCCTGAAAAGCCTCAGCGATGTAACGGTCGCCCCCGTTGTGCCTACTACTGCTTCAACACACTGCTCACAGAATGAACTTCATCCGACTCCCGACTATTGCCTCGCACCACCCGGCAACTCTCTGCAGTCATCGTTCCGACTACTCTTTCTGCTCAGACGCATTTGTCATATAAAAGATTTAACGAAATAATAACACCATTTGATCCTTGTGTCAAGAACTTTTGTACGCTTGTGAGAGAATGAATGGGTTACACATTTTCCTGGTAACATTCGAAGATGGCGTTTACACGGTTCGTTTCTGCATCGTTATTCTTGGTAATCGCACTGACCAGGGGTACGATAATCATGGAAATTGCCATAGCGGCAACACCCATTTCCGGAGACTTGGCTGCGGCGGCAGAGAAACCGGAGTTCAGGGAGATTACCAGGGTAGCGCCGCCGACTGTGATCAGACCGGAAAGGATACCGGCAAAGGCACCAGCCTTGGTAATCTTCTTAGAGAACAGACCCCAGATGTAAGGTCCGATGAAGCAACCGGAAACAACACCCCAGGAGAAGGACATTAAGCTGACGATGATGGGGATGTTCTGGGTTGCGAAGATGAAGGAACAGGCAACAAATGCCAGGCAGAACAGTCTGGTCAGAAGCATCTGAGCGTCAGACTGGATTTCCTTTTTGCGAATCGAGGGAATCAGATCCACAGCAACTGCAGATGCCGAAGTCAGAACCACCGACTGCAGGGTAGACATGGATGCGGAAAGCAGCAGAACCATAATGATGGCAAGCAGGGCAAGTCCCAGTTTTCCACCGCTCAGCACTTCCATCAGCAGCGTGGGGATCACCGCATCAATGCCACCCTCGGGAAGCTGACCGCCCAGGATCAGTCTGGAAGTGGAACCGATGAGGTAAGCACCGCAGCCGATGACAACGCAGAAAAATGTGGAAATAATGGTACCACGCTTGATAGCAGATGTGTCTTTAATTGCGTAGAATTTGCCGATCATCTGAGGAAGTCCCCAGGTACCGAAGCTGGTCAGCATGATATTGAAGCAGAGGAAACGGAAAGAAGAACCGCCGAAGAGACTGGTCGGCTGGCTTCCGGTTACGGGATTGGGATCTCCGGGCAAAGATTCAAAATTTCGCAGGTTTTCTATCAGACCGCCGAAGCCGCCTACGTTCTCATGGCCCAGAACTGTGATCACCAGTAAAATAACACCGACAATCATAATAACACCCTGCACAAGATCTGTGTAAGATGTGGCGATGTAACCGCCTGCCACCAGATATACCGCAGTCAGAACGGCAATGCCCAGCATCCATACCCAGGTGGGCACACCGGGGAATACAGCGCCGAACAGGGAACCGAGACCCTTGTAAACTGCTGCGGAGTAGGGAACGAGAAATACGAAAATGATCACTGCAGCCAGGATCTTCATGCCCTTGGAATTGTAACGCTTTTCAAAGTAGTCCGGCATAGTTCTGGCATTCAGCTTCTTGGTCATCTTTCTGGTGCGGTTGGCAAACAGCAGCCAGGACAACAGGCAACCCAAAACTGCGTTACCTACACCGATCCAGATGGCTCCGATGCCGATATTCCAGCCGTGCTGGCCTGCGTAACCAACGAACACAACAGCAGAGAAATAGGTTGTTCCATAAGCGAAGGCGGTGGCCCATGCACCGATGTTTCTTCCGCCGATCAGAAAACTGTCCAGATTCTTGGACTTGCCATAACTGATGCAGCCGATAAAAATCATGAGTGCAGTATAGATGCAAAGAGCGACTACCGTGTAAATCTGTGGAACTGTCATTGTCTTTCCCTCCTGAAGAATTTTGTTTCTTGGTCTTGCGTTTGGATGAAACAGATTATATAATCAGTTCAGCAATCAGTCAAACAGATGGTTTTGATAATAACCATCTATAAATTCGATGGTGAGGGAAGCAAGATGCAACTGCGTAATTTGATTACATTTATCCACGTGGCAGAACTGGGAAGTTTTACAAAGGCTGCGGAGCAGCTGGGATACTCCCAGTCCACGGTTTCATTTCAGATCAAGCAGCTGGAGGAAGATTTAGACTGTCTGCTGTTTGAGCGGATCAATCATACCATTACCCTTACAGAGCGTGGTCATGAGTTGGTATTTTACGCCCATCGGATCCGTGAACTTACAGATGAGTTCAAAGAGAAACCGGACAGGGAGAAGCAGATCGCCGGACATGTTCATATCGTAACACCGGACTCCGTGTGCGAGGAAATGGTAAATGCCCACTATATCGATTTTCACAATCAGCATCCTCTGATCTCCATCCGCTTCACAACGGCGGATACGAATGTAATGTTTGATATGCTGGATCACAATGAAGCGGATCTCATCATTACCCTGGACCGACATTCCTACAACAAGGACTATATCATCGCAAAAGAAGAACAGCTTCCCATGCACTTTGTGACTAATTCCAATTCAAAATATGCGGGAAAGAAAGGTTTGTCAATTCGAGATATTGCCCAGGAACCTTTTATTCTGACGGAGTACGGTCAGGGCTATCGACGGGTCTTTGACCGGGAACTAGCGAAGAAATCCATTGATATTACACCTGTACTGGAAATCGGCCGAACGGATATGATCACATCTCTGCTTACAAAAAGCAATATGATTTCCTTCCTGCCGGATTTTGTTACAAAGCCTCTGGTAGATGCAGGTGTCCTTTGTTATTTGGATGTATGTGATGTACACATCGAAATATGGAAGCAGCTGATCTACCACAAGAATAAATGGATGTCCAAGAGCTTAAAGACAGTCATTGAGTATATTAAGGCATTGGAATTTACGAATTAGTTATATTCAATGATGCTCATTACAAAAGGTATTGTCAACGAGAATTCGCAAAGTGCCAATCATCCGTATGTCGAATGATTGGCACTATTTTGATTTAATCAAATGTTTCCACCTGTTAGGTAAATTCCGGGTTTCGTAAACGGTTATTACCCACATTCCGATTGGATTCGCGATTGTGCATGAAACGGATAGGCCCAGCGAGCCACTATATCTTATCATCATAATGCGTGCACTTTACCAAACTAAAGTAAAAGGCAGGGATATCTTTTGTGCATAGCAACAAACTTGCAAAAATTACAAACATTATGCTTTACAACTTTAGCGAAGTAAAGTATAATTCGGGCATAGTAAATCATTTCATATTCAGAGAAAGGAAAATATTTATGAAAAAGATCATTGCAATGCTGCTGGTCATGGTACTGGCACTGTCCCTGCTGACCGCCTGCGGCGCAGCAAAGTCCGATTCTGATCTGGCAGCCATCCAGAAGAAGGGTAAGATCATTGTCGGCATTACCGATTACGCACCCATGGACTACAAGGACGAAAACGGCGAATGGACCGGTTTCGATGCTGAGTTTGCCCAGCTCTTTGCCAAGGAACTGGGTGTTGACTGCGAATTCTATGTCATCGCTGACTGGGGCAAGAAGTTCCTGGAGCTGGAAACCAAGCAGATCGATGCTGTATGGAATGGCATGACCATTACCGAGGAAGCGCAACTGAACTCCAGTGTTTCTGATCCCTACGTTGTTAATGCCCAGGTTCTGGTTATGAAGGCGGATGCGATTGCCAACTACGCAGATGCTGCCAGCCTGAAGGATTTGACTGTGGCTGTTGAGAATGGATCTGCCGGACAGAGTGCTGCGAAAGAGACAGGCATTACCAACATCATTGCAACCCAGGATCAGGCTGCTGCCCTGATGGAAGTAGCTGCTGGTACCTCTGATGCCTGTGTTATCGACATCACCATGGCAAACGCTATGACCGGTGAGGGCACCAATTATGCTGATCTGGCTCCCGGCCTGGCGCTGACTTCTGAAGAATACGGTGTCTCCTTCCGGAAGGAATCCGATGTTACCGCCAAGTTCAATGAATTTATGGACAAGATCATTGCCGACGGCACGCTGCAGACTCTGGCTGACAAGTACAGCCTGACTCTGGCAGGTTAATGCAAGCAAAACAAGGGGGGTTACTGCCCTCCCTTGTTCCAACGTTTTATAGAAAGAGGAATCTGCATGTTTGTACCGGTAACAATGCAACTGCTTGGGGGCTTCTGGGAGACCCTGAAGGTGTTCTCTCTGACGCTGCTGTTTTCCCTTCCTCTGGGTCTGGTGGTAAGTTTTGGCTCCATGAGCAAGTTTACGCCCCTCCGGGTGCTGGTGAAGGGATTTGTCTGGATCATCCGTGGCACCCCCCTGATGCTGCAGTTGATCATTATTTTCTACGGCCCCGGACTGGTGTTCGGCCTGCCTGCCATGCCACGGTTTACGGCTACCATCCTGGCATTTACAATCAACTATGCCTGTTATTTTTCTGAGATCTACCGTGGCGGCATTGAATCCATCCCCAAGGGTCAGTATGAAGCCGGCCAGGTTCTGGGTATGACCAAGAGTCAGATTTTTTTCAAGGTGGTTCTGCTGCAGGTTATCAAGCGGATCTTGGCTCCCATCAGCAACGAGGTCATTACCCTGGTAAAGGATACCTCTCTGGCCCGGATCATCGGTATTTACGAGATCATCTGGGCGGGCGAGTCCTTCATCAAGAAGGGCCTGATCTGGCCTCTGTTCTACACTGGTATCTTCTACCTGGTGTTCAGCGGCCTGCTGACCATCTTCTTTGGCAGGATGGAAAAGAAACTGGACTATTTCAGAGGATAAGTTATGGCAGTATTGGAAGTAAAAAAAATCAAAAAGTCCTTTGGCGGACTGGATGTTCTGAAGGACGTCAGTTTTTCTTTGGAGGAAGGTCAGGTGCTGACCATTATCGGTTCCTCCGGAAGCGGTAAAACAACCCTGCTGCGGTGTCTGAATTTTTTAGAGACAGCGGATGAAGGACAGATTCTGGTGAACGGAAAGCTGCTTACCGGCAGTCATCTGACAGAAGAACAGATCCGGGAAAATCGGCTTCATTTCGGACTGGTGTTCCAGAACTTTAATCTCTTCCCCCAGTATACGGTGTTACAGAACATCACCCTGGCTCCCACGCTGCTGAAGCAGGGCAGCCAGGAGGAAATTCAGAAAAAAGCAATGGAGCTGTTGGATAAGGTTGGACTGACCCAGAAGAAGGATGCCTATCCCTGTCAGCTGTCCGGCGGTCAGCAGCAGCGGGTGGCCATTGCCCGTGCTCTGGCTCTGAATCCCCAGGTTCTGTGTTTTGATGAGCCCACCAGCGCGCTGGACCCGGAACTGACCGGCGAAGTGCTGCGGGTGATACGGGGACTGAAAGAACAGAATACCACCATGATCGTGGTGACACACGAGATGGATTTTGCAAGAAGCGTTGCCGATGTGGTGATCTACATGGCCGACGGCGTCATTGAAGAAATGGGTACCCCTGAGGAAGTATTTGATCATCCCGTCAGTGAAAAGACCCGGCACTTTATCCAGGGCACACAGCAGGCTTTTTAAGAGGCATATATGGATCAGAATATCAAGAAAAACAGAATCGAACAGCGCTATCAGCTTCTGGCAGAGATCTGCGATCCAGAGGATATCCGGCTGCTGATGGATGATCTTTGTACCCGGAAAGAAGTGGAGAACATGGCAGAGCGTGTCTTTGCGGCAAAACTTCTTCTGGGTGGAAATACCTACAATCAGGTCATGGCCAAGTCGGACATTTCTTCCGCAACCCTGAGCCGTGGCTCCCGGTGTGTGCAGTACGGCAGCGGCTATTCCAGGCTGCTGAAAAAGGAATGACAGAAACCCGGATGCTTTAGAAGCATCCGGGTTTCTGGTATGTTCATCGAATGCGTCTGATTTTTCTTAATTTACAGTATAAGCCAAATAATTTATAAAGACCGTGAGATATTTCTTCTCGGAATCGTACTGTATAGATGTAACGGAAAGGATGTGACTTGCTTTGAAAGATCATGAAATCATTGCTCTGTTCTTTGAGCGCTCAGAACGGGCAATTACAGAATTGATCGGCAAATATGGAGCGGCAATCAGAAAGGTGACATCGAATATTCTCAAGGATGCACAGGACGAATAAATATTGAGTAAATAAGAAGGATCGGGGTTTCTTGCCCTGATCCTTCTTTTCATATGGCCTGTTTGATTGTCTAGGCTTAGAGATTCTGATAGATTGCCCGGGGACCACCGATATACTTAGGCCTGGTTCTTGCACATAGTACGATGGCTTCACCGATATGATCCAGACTGGTTCGAACCGGAACGGAAACGCGGCGCAGATGCATACCGATGAGGGTTCCGCCAATATCCATACCGGCATCGGCCTGAATAGTTTCCACGGCAACCGGGTCGACAAAAGCATTCCATGCGGTGACTGCCATGCTGCCGCCTGCATGAGGTTGAGGCATCACATTGACGATTTCATAACCCTTTGCTTCCGCAGCGGCGCATTCCATAATCAATGCCCGGTTCAGATGCTCACAGCACTGAACTGCCAGATGAATACCCCGTTCCTGCAGGATAGGATAGATGCCCTGAAATGCAGCCTGGGCGGCATCCGTGGAGGAGCCTTTTCCGATACGCTTACCGACCATTTCGCTGGAGGAACAACCAACAACAAGCAGACAGCCGGGTTTGAGATTTGCCTGCTCAAGCAGCTCCGTCACCACAGTCCGGGCCTGGGAAGTAATTTCATGATACATAATTTCTCCGCCTTTCTATTCTATGGTTATATCATATACCAGACTGGCCATAAATAAAGAACCAAACTACTTAAATAATATATGGTCAGATGTTAGATGCTGTCTATATACTTTACAATTCCTGTCGTTTTTTGACAGAGGTTTTACGGAGTCCGGCTTTTGGATTTTACATGGAAACTGTATGATGAAGCCATAAGGTTCAAACCAAAACTTCAAATACAAGGAGAAATTATTTATGAAAAAGTTTATTTGTATGATCTTGGCCATGGGAATGGCACTATCCCTGGTCGCCTGCGGCAGCAACGAAATCACGACTGCACAGACGGACAAGCTGTCCGGTACCGTATCCACTGACGGCTCCACTTCCATGGAGAAGGTCATCGGCGGTCTGGGTGAAATGTTCATGGAGCGTAATTCCGGTATTACCTTTACCTACAACCCCACCGGCTCTGGTTCTGGCATCAAGGCTGTGCAGGAAGGCCGCTGCGATATCGGCCTGGCATCTCGCTCTCTGAAGACTGAGGAAGCTGAGTCCGGTCTGACCGAAACAGTTCTGGCATATGATGGTATTGCTGTTATTGTCAATCTGGAAAACCCGGTTTCCGATCTGGATGTGCAGACCATCGCCAAAATCTACACCGGTGAGATCACCAACTGGTCCGAAGTTGGCGGAAATGATGCAGAGATCGTTCTCATTGGTCGTGAGGCTGGTTCCGGCACCCGTGATGGTTTTGAATCCATTACCGGTACCGAAGATGCCTGTCAGTACCGCCAGGAGCTGACCTCCACCGGTGATGTCATTACCGCAGTTTCTCAGAATCCCGGTGCCATTGGCTACGCTTCCGTTGCTTCTGTGAA
>JAFZGL010000026.1 GCA_017555395.1 Oscillospiraceae bacterium
ATACATAGATTATTACAATAACAGGCGTATCAAGGCAAGATTAAAGGGCTTGCCGCCTGCTTTGCACAGACAGCAAGCCCTCTTGGCTGCTTAAACAATTTGAGTTAGAAATATTTGTCTAACTTTTTGGGGTCACTTCACAAAAGCAGTCTGGCTTTCCTTTTTCTTATCGGGGACGCAGTTCCCAGAAGGCCACGGCGCTGGCCGCCGCCACATTCAGGGAGTCCACACCGTGGTACATGGGGATTTTTACAGTATAATCGCAGTTTGCGATGGTCTTTGCCGCCAGGCCGTCACCTTCCGTGCCCAGCACAATGGCCAGCTTTTCCACTTCCCGCAGGGCAGGATCGTCAACTGAGTAGGAGTCATCTTTCAGGGCCATGGCACAGGTCTTGTAGCCCATACCTTTCAGGGTCTCGATCCAGTTCTCATCCAGATACGTCCATGGCACCTGGAACACGGTTCCCATGCTCACCCGGCAGGACCGGCGGTAGAGAGGATTGGAACAGGCGGGAGTCAGCAGCACCGCATCCATACCCAGTGCCGCCGCGGAACGGAAAATGGCACCCAGGTTGGTGGGATTCATCACATCCTCCAGAACAGCAATTCTTCTGGCAGTTCTGCAGATTTCCTCCACGGTGGGCAGGGCAGGACGGCGCATGGCGCAGAGCATGCCTCTCGTCAGCTGATAGCCCGTCAGTTGGGTCAGCACGTCAAATCTGGCGGTATACACCGGGATATCGCCGCAGCGGTCGATGACTGCCTGGCTCTCTCCCCGCAGATGAGCTGTTTCCACCAGGATGGACACGGGCACACAGCCGGCGTCCAGAGCCCGGTCGATGACCTTGGGGCTTTCGGCAATAAAGAGGCCTTCCTTCAGATTGTGACGGTTCAGAAGCTGCGCCTCTGTCAGCCGGGCATACACATCCAGCTCCGGGGCAGAAAAGTCAGTCAGTTCAATCAGATTCATAATGAAATTCCCTTCACACAGTTTCTGCCATTATAGTCCTTTCCGGAAAATCTGTCAATCACCGCCGCCATTGATCCTGTAAATGATCGTTTATCTTATAAAGAGTTCGTTATTCTTTTCTTGCTCCTGCAAGAAAAGAACCAAAAGAAGCAGGCATAGGGGTGGCGTTGTATGTCTTGCTCCCGCAATCCAATCCACCCGCCCCTATGTACCCCACCCGGCCGCATCGCCGTAGGTTCCGGAGCACCTTAACCTAGATTCTGTTCAGGCAGAAAATGTTCCGATTTTCTGCCTGAAGTTTGGTGCTCAGCATATCGGCAGGGCGGCGAGAGCGGAGCCGCCGCCAACAGCAAGTCCATATGTCCAAAATCTTCGGTCGTTAAGGTGTTGGGAAGTTATGGCGGTGCGGCCGGGTGGATTCTTAAGGAGGGCGGATCGGATTGCGGGAGCAAGACGTTCAGCGCCTCCTTAAGCTGAGTTCTTTGGTTACTTTCTTGTTCAGTGACAAGAAAGTAACATCGCCTTACTAAGCTAAACGATCATTTATTGCACAAAAGGGCGCACCCGATGGGTGCGCCCTTCCTATGTTAAAACGGAACCTGTCCGTTGGTGGATGCCTGGGTGAACTGAAACTGGTAGGTAACGCAGTTTTCCTTCGGTTCCTGTGTCAGCTCCAGACCGGTAAAATAGCAGTAGCGGATCCCCCAAAGGGGATGCTGCAGGTTGCCGGGCTCTCCGCTTTCGAACAAATTAGCCAGTTTCCTGAAATTGTCATAGGCGTTTTCCCCGTAGAAGGTACCTTTGCCGGTGATGATGCGCTGCATGCCGCCCATCCCCTGATAGTAAGTCTGGTGATCCACTGTAATAAAGTGAGGTTCCCGGATGCACTTCTCCTGATAGGTATGGGGATTCTGAGGCCAGACAAAATCCTTGTAAATCAGCTTATCCAGATCAGTTCACCTCCTTCATGGTTGAAATACCCCTGCGGATCCGCCGCAGACCGGTTTTATCCATCACCCGGCGGATGGACCGCCACCGGCACTGATAGAAGGTCTCAGTGCCCGCAGGCCGCTCGATCCGCAGAATAAAATCCCCCTTCGGCTCTGCGGCTTCCGGAGAACCGGGCATGATATGCTCCTCCAGGGTGATGTTCCACAGCCGGCTGCCGGTGCTGATCCCCAGCGCCTCCGGCTCTCCCATGGAAAATTCCGCATTGTAATCCCGGGCTTCCTCCTCCTCGAAGGAAACTGCAAAATGCTGGATGTTATCATTGATGTACACCTCAAACCCGGGACCGAAGGTGCAGCTGTCTGCCTCCGTCACGCAGTTATAGGTGGCCAGAATGGCAACCACGTACACCTGGGCAGCACCGTCATAGCTGCATCCCTGCTGCACACAGACTGCACCGTCCCACTGCAGCACTTCCGTCGCCCGGAGAGCTTCCAGCTCGCAGGCAGTACCGCCCAGGGCAGCGGGGCTGATGATATTGACCTCAAGGGTCACCGTCATATTTGCCCGGTCCACCTTTTCAATATGCACTGCCGCCGCGGTCTTGGTGAGCTGGGGATATTTCTGACCGGGGAATGCCGCATCCGCCTGGAATTCCGCATTCCGCAGCCGCCGCAGCACCTGCTCTAGGATTGAGATCCCCATGTATCATTCACACCCTTCTCCACGCACAGCCCCCACTGGTAGATGGGCTGATTGCCAAAATAGTAATATTCCACACGGCGCAGCAAATAGGTCCTGTCCCCCAGAGCCAGGGTGTCTCCCTCTTTTGCTCCACCGTCGGCAGGGCCGATGTAGGCATACTGTCCCCGGGTGATCTCACCCAGGAGGGTAGCCTCGCTTTCCATGCTCTGCCAACTTTTGGAATTGACTGCCCGGAAAAAGCCCCGGACAGTTTTCTCCGTGCCGCCCCCGGTGAGGATCATATCCGTTCCGTACTTCACAAGAATCTCCTGAATCATGCCCAGCATATTATACCCCCAGGAATACAAAGCCGTCCTTCAGGAAAGGCTGGATGATCAGCTCTGCCTGACGCTGCAGACACCGGGAGGAGGTATCCATCCCGCTGCGCTTCACGGTCAGGTCACCTGCCCGGAATTCCTCCAGGGTACCTGCCTGTCCCACCTCATTCAGTGCAGCCAATGCAAAGAGGCTGGCTGCCGCCACAAAATCCGCCTTGCAGTTCTCTGCTGTCAGACCGTCTCTCAGTCGGTTTCGCAGACTGACTTCCGCTGCCTGACACAGTACTTTCAGCAATTCCGCCTGCCGCGGCTCCAGCTGCCCTGCAAGCAGGGCAGCCTGGGCATATACCAGATCCGTCATCATACGTTCAGGACCTTGGCTGCGCCATCACAGATCTTGCCGAAACCGGAGATGGAAGTAATGGCAGCCCGCTCCAGCTGGCGGTCGATCAGTTTGTCATACTCCACCAGCACATCGCCGGCACGGACCAGCTCCAGGGCATAACGGCTGTCCAGACCGATGATGACGCCGTCAGCAACCGCGGAAGTGCGGTGCAGCTGGGCGCCCAGGGGCGTACCCACATTGCCGGTACCCTGAAA
Organism: Oscillospiraceae bacterium; assembly: GCA_017555395.1. Classification (GTDB taxonomy): domain Bacteria; phylum Bacillota; class Clostridia; order Oscillospirales; family Oscillospiraceae; genus Faecousia. The sequence continues at coordinate 3,541 of JAFZGL010000026.1, forward strand.
ATTCAGACCGGTGAGAGGATTCTGCAGTTCGGGGATCTTCAGCAGCTTGGTCATGGTGGGAGTGGAGCACAGAATGCAGTTCATGGTGAACGGATCGAACTGACCCCAGAATTCCACCAGCTGGTCGTAGCCGATGGCGCCCTTGGTGCCGGAGATGGGGGTGTTGCCCACGGTGTACTGAACTGCCGCATTGTCATTGCCGTCACCGGAAATCAGCACATTGACCGCGTCGGCCAGCTGCTGCTTCTGGATATGTGCACCGATCTGGCGCAGCATGACGCTGAACAGATCCAGCTTCTGGAACCGCAGCGCCTCATAGGATGCCACCAGCATACGGCCACGCTTGGTGAGGCTCACCAGATGATCCTTGGTCTTGACCTGGGTTTCAGGGATAGCTGCACCTTCTGCCACATCCTTCAGTTCCTTATCCTCATCAGCAGGGTTGGAATAGATGGAGCGGTAATCCATGGAATCGATGACGGTGGTGGTTGCGGTGATGGCAGGCAGGATGTCATTTTCCTCCATGCCCTGACGGACGGTGCGTGCGATGTACTCGGGGAACAGCACCGCAGAATCGGAAGTGGAGAAAAATTTCTCCACAGGAGAAGAACCGGCGCCCTTGGCCCGGATGCCGAAGCGCTTCAGCTGACGCTGAAAGGCATCGGTGCCCTCCAGAGCAGTGCCCCGGTAATTTTCACTGGGGTCCAGAGATTCCAGCACCTGGGTAAAGCTCTTACCCGCCTGACGGTACATACCCTTTTCCAGTCTCAGATTGTCATAACCCATTTTCATTTTCCTCCTAAGTAATAAAGATTGATTGTATGGCCACCGGTGATTCGGATATGCCCTAAATCAGGAAGCCGCTTTCCAGCTTCGCTTTTTCTTCTGCAAAACCGCCCAGCTGGGTGGTCACGGGTAAAAATTCTGCCATTTTTGCCTCCAGGCTGCCGCGCAGCTTCAGAAGGTCCTCTGCCGCAGCGCTCTTTACAACAGAGCGCAATACCTGATGGTCTGCCCCCAGATCCAGGGACTGCAGCATCCGAACCACGTCGTTCTCCAGTTCCCTGCGGTACTGTCTGCCCAGTTCCGCTTCCTTGAACAGACCGCGGTACTCTGCCTGGATGCCAAATTCTTCAGCCAGTTCCTGAAGGTTTTTCTTTCTGCCGCCCAGGGCCTTCAGCACACCGGCGTCTCTCTGGGCAGGCACTGCCACGAAGGAGAATTCATAGGCATCCACAGGATCCTGTAAAATGGCACAGCAGTGCTGGCCGTCATAGAATTCACCCTTCAGATGGCCGCAGGTTCCGTACTCACTGCCGCAGATGCTGCAGACAGCGCTTCCCATGGCGCAGCCAACACTGACCTCCTTTTTGATTCCGGCTTCAATGTCTGCAATGACCTCATCATTGCTGCCGCCCCGGCGGATGTAGGCCCAGGCCTTCACATAGGAAACGCCCTTCTCCTTCACCACCTGGGTCTCAAAGATCCGGGCGATCTGATTTTCCGCACTCCAGCGGTGATCCACGATGCCGGTTTTGCCGATGAACAGTGTTGCAAGCCCGGGCAGTGCCGTGGTATCAAACCGTTCCTGATCCCGGTCGATCTGATCGTCGCACAGCCGCAGGGAAAACACGTAGACCTGCTCTGCCGTCAGCTGTGCCTTCGCCTGGGCATTGATGGCCTCCAGCTGCACTGCGGTGGGCACACCGCTGCTGACAGCTTCTGTCGCTTTTTTGATTTCCATAGTTCCTCCTTATTCTACCGCGGCTTCCGCCCGGTATTTTTCCGCCTGGGCCCGGTAAAGATCTGCCTGGGCTTCCTGGGTAATATCCTGCAGGCTGATATCATCCCAGATGATCTGGAACCGGTCATCCAGCCCCTCCAGGGCAAGATAGGTTTTGCACACCTTCCGCATGGCAGGCTCCACGGTCCTGCGCAGGGCCCATAGCTCCGAGGTCAGCAGGTCCGCCTGCTGGGTGCTCATCCGTTCTGTGGTGCTCCAGCTCAGTCCCAGCAGGAAGGGAGGCAGACCGGTTTTGGCCACCAGCTGCTCCATGATCTGCTTTACCGGCACCTCGGAATCCAGGATGGGCGCTTCGTTGCCAATGACCCGGATCTGTACATCACCCACAGCCACAAAATCCCGGACCGTGCCGTTTTTGGAATCCTCCATGGCTCTTGCCCATTCCGCAGCCACCTGTCTGCCCCGCTCCTGAACCGCAGCAGGGTCCAGATCGTCGCCGCCCTTGCAGATCACACTGTAGCGGATATTGCCGGCACGCTCCCAGTTGCTGCCGACCGTGTTGTAGATCTTCATCAGCACATCTGCCAGGAAGGGCATCCCCCGGAACATACTGACACCGTAGGGATGGGCAGGCTCCGGATGCATGGTGGTAAACAGCAGCAGATGCTGGTACGGCAGCGGCCGCATGTGGCCATATCTGTCCATCCCCCAAAGAACGGTTTCCAGGGAATTGTCTCCCTCCTGCACCTCCAGTTTGGTCACATCGCCCCAGCACACTGCCCGGACACGTCCTCCTGCCACCACCAGTTCCCCCACTGCCCTGCCATAGGTCAGCAGACTGTCTAAGTAAGCCGACAGAAAGCTGTCGATACCCATCTGGCCTCTGCCGCAGGGCACTGTCATCAGGAATTCATTCAGCTGTTCCTGCGCCAAAGGATCCCGGCATTGCACCTGAAACCCGCCGCACAGCCGCACCATCTTGGCCACCGCCGCATCCAGCACCGGGATCGCTTCCCGCATCTCCCGGTAAACCCGTTCCTCTCCGCCCCCCAGGGGCGTAAAGGCACGCATGGCACCAAAGGGATGCACATCGCCGCCGCGCAGCTGGCATTGCGCCGCCAGGGCTCCCTGTTCCTTCTTCTTCCGTTTCAATCTTCTTGCTCCTTTCCGCTATTTTTTCCGCTCTACTGCACATGCCGCAAAACCTGCTGTTTTCTCGCCCAGCACCGTGGCCGCAAAGTAGCGCATATCATCCATGGCATGGTCATGCTCCTTGCGCACCCGGTCCTGACTCCCGCCGGACAGATCCCAGACGTATTCCTCCATCTCCCGCAGGCAGTCACTGCAGCCTTCGCAGATGACGATCTTTCCTTTTTTCAGAAGATCCGCCGTCAGCCGGATGCCGCTGAGCACCTCATTTTTCGCCTTCTGCACCCGCCATCCCCGCCTGCGCAGCACCTCCAGGAAACTGGCCGCCGAAGGATCCACGATCACCGCCGTAATCTGCCTGTCCCCTGCCAAAGACTGCAGCGCATCGGCATATTCAGCATCCGTCATCTGCCGCTGCTCTTTCCGGGAGTCAAAGTAGAATTCCTTCACCCGGTACCAGGTGTCCCGGGATCTTCCCCACAGGCCCATGGACATGGGGTTGACTGTTCCGTAGTCGCAGGAGATATACCACTTATCGCAGCTGTCCGGTACTTTTTCCGCCATTTCCGGAGAGAAAAATTCATAGACCCGACCTTCCGCCTGCACCCACTCTCCCAGAACGTACCGCCGGTAAAACACACCGGTATACAACCTGTGATACCGCTGTCGGATCTGGGGTGTCAGGGAGGGATTGTCCTCCATGGTAAAGTGCAGCCGCAGACAATTGCGCTGCTCTGCCTCCAGGATCCAATTTTTATACAGCCAGTGGCCGGGACCGGCAGGATTGCAGTTGAACCAGAGCCGGCTTCCTGCCACGGAGCATCGGGCACAGGCCTGCTCCACAAAAGATCGTGGCATCAGCGCTGCCTCATCCAGCAGAATTCCCGCAAATGTAATGCCCTGGATCAGAGAAGCAGAACTTTCGTCCCGTCCGCCAAAGACGTAGAACCGGTTTTCATGACCCAGAAACCGGACAGTCAGCAGGTTTTCCGTCCGCTTTTCCTTCCATGTGGCACCCAGACACTCCAGCTTCGGCAGGATCTCGGACAGTACATTCCGCCGCAGTGACGCTATGGTCTTTCCGCAGACGCCGAACTGTTTCCCGTCAAAGCAGGCCGATGCCCACAGAAAAAAGGACAGTCCCATGGCCATGGTCTTCCCGGAACGCACTGCCCCATCGCAGATGATGGCCTCTTTTTCGCAGTCGGCACTGCCCGGCATCCACCAGGTCAGCACCCGTTTCTGTTTGGGTGAAAACGCCTGAACCATCAGTCATCCGCTCCCCGCAGTGCCTGCAGAAATGCCTCTGCCTCTGTATTTTCCCCGTCGGTCATCAATGCGAGCTGCTCCAGCGCCCGCAGCCGATCGATGAGCCGGATCTCCACGGTGCCTTTGTCATTGCGCTTCACTTCGCTCAGCAGACCAAGATCCAGCGTTCCCAGATCCGGAGAATCCTCCAGTGCCAGCCGGACGCAGTCATTCGCTCTGCCGAAGGCCAGTTCTGCCAGCCGACGGGTCACATCCTGCCGGCTGACCTGGCCGGCACGGATCCGCTTTTGCAGAGATTTCTCCCCGTTTTCCCGTTTCATATCAAACCTCCTTTTCACCCATACGGAAAACCACCCCCTTTGTTGCACGCAAACGTGCAACAAATTGAGAATTTGTAAAAAATTTTTTGAATTCCTTGCATCAAATCTGAAACTGTGCTAGTATTTAAGTAGCATGCTACATTTTTGGAGGTGATGATTTTGGATATCTATCACGGTCACCTGGTACGTGTCCTGCACCTGTGTACGGATCAGACCATGACCGCCGCTCTTGAAAAAATGGAGCTTACAGCCGCCCAGGGACGGATCATGGGTTATCTGTCCCGCCAGACCACGCCGCCCTGTCCCAGGGATATCGAGGAGGCCTTCCAGCTGAGCCATCCCACGGTCTCCGGAATCCTCTCCCGCCTGGAGCAAAAGGGTTTTCTGGAACTGAAGACCGATCCCGAAGACCGCCGCTGCAAACGGATCTATATCCTGCCCAAGGGTTATGAATGTCATCAGACCATGCATCAGACCATCCTGACCACGGAAGACAGGCTGGTGCAGAACTTCACCCCGGAAGAAAAAGAACAGTTTGCGGCATTTCTGCGGCGCGCCATTGCCAACATGGGCGGCGCACCCCGCCATCCATTTCCAAAGGAGGAATCCCGACAATGATCAAACGACTCTCCCGGTGCATCCGGGAATACAAATGGGCTGCCATCTTAAGCCCGCTGTGCATGGTGGGTGAGGTCACCATGGAAGTCCTCATCCCGCTGGTGATGGTTAGGCTCTATGACTACGGCATCACCATGCAGAACATGGGTGTTGTGGTTCAGCAGTCTGTGCTGCTGATCATCCTGGCCGTCAGCTCCCTGACCTTCGGTGTAGCCTCTGCTTTCTTTGCCTCCAAGGCAGGCACCGGCTTTGCCAAGAATCTGCGCCACGATATGTTCCACCATGTCCAGAACTTCAGCTTTTCCAACATCGACAAGTTCTCCTCCGCTTCCATCGTCACCCGCCTGACCTCGGATGTGGCCAATCTGCAGATGACCTTCCAGATGCTGATCCGTATGGCTGTCCGCAGCCCCATGATGATCATCCTGGCCATGGTCTCCGCCATGAATATCAGTGTAAAACTGAGTCTGGTGTTCTGTGTTGCCCTTCCCATCCTGGTGGTGGCCCTGGCTGCCCTGACGCCTGTTGTCTTTAAGATCTTTGACCGGGTCTTCAAGACCTATGACAAGCTGAACAATGTGGTTCAGGAGAACATCCATGGTATCCGGGTTGTAAAGTCCTTTGTCCGGGAAGACAAGGAGATCAGCAAGTTCACCAACATCTCCGGCTCCATCTATGCCGATTTCTGCAGAGCCGAGCGGATTCTGGCGCTGAACAACCCCATCATGCAGCTGTGTGTCTACGGCTGTATGATTGCCATCTCCTGGATGGGTGCCGGCATGGTGGTGGCCTCCGGCAACAATGAGGCGCTGGGCCTCACCACCGGTCAGCTCTCCTCCATGTTCACCTATGTGACCCAGATCCTTGCCAACCTGATGATGTTCTCCATGGTCTTCGTGATGCTGACCCTGTCCCGGGCGCCCCTGAAGCGCTGCTATGAGCTTCTCACGGAAGAACCCAACCTGGTCTCCCCCGCTCAGGATGCTGTCACCGAAGTAGCTGACGGCTCCATCGACTTTGAGAATGTCTCCTTCCGCTACAGTGCCACCGCCCAACACCGGGCGCTGAAGGAAGTCAATCTGCATATCCCCTCCGGCGCCACCGTTGGTATTCTGGGCGGCACCGGTTCCAGCAAGACCACTCTGGTTCAGCTGGTGCCCCGGCTTTACGATGTATCCGAAGGTACTCTGAAGGTGGGCGGCATCGATGTCCGCAGCTA
>JAFZGL010000027.1 GCA_017555395.1 Oscillospiraceae bacterium
CACGGCGGGAGCCACTCTGGGATCCAGGGCGTTGGGGATGATGTAGTTTTCGTTGCGCTCCTCATCGGAGATCAGGTTTGCCAGCGCCATGGCGGCGGCCAGCTTCATCTCCTCGTTGATGTCGGAGGCCCGGACATCGAATGTGCCCCGGAAGACGCCGGGGAAGGCCAGCACGTTGTTGATCTGGTTGGGATAGTCGCTGCGGCCGGTGGAGACCACCTTCGCGCCGCCGGCCTTGGCCTCTTCCGGGAAAATCTCGGGGGTGGGATTGGCGCAGGCGAAGATGATGGCATCCCGGTTCATTTTGGAGACCATTTCCCGGGTGACGATGCCGGGGGCAGAGGTTCCGATAAAGACGTCAGCGCCCACCAGCTTTTCGGCCAGGGTACCGGGGGTCTGGTCGGGATTGGTGCGCTTGGCCATTTCTGCCTGGGCCCAGTTCATGCCGGGGCAGCCCTCGTACAGGGCGCCCTGCTTGTCGCACATGGTGATGTTGGTGAAGCCTACGCTCAGCAACAGCTTTACGATGGAGATACCGGCAGCGCCGGCGCCCACGGTGACGATCTTCACATCCTCTTTTTTCTTGCCCACCACCTTCAGGGCATTGGTCAGACCGGCCAGGGTGACGATGGCGGTGCCGTGCTGATCGTCGTGGAAGATGGGGATGTCGCAGCATTCCTTCAGCTTACGCTCAATTTCGAAGCAGCGGGGTGCGGCGATATCCTCCAGATTCACACCGCCGAAGGAACCGGAGATCAGGCGGACGGTGTTCACGATCTCGTCGGGATCCTTGGATTTGATGCACAGGGGGAAGGCATCCACATCCGCAAAGGTCTTGAACAGGGCACACTTGCCTTCCATGACGGGCATACCGGCCTCCGGGCCGATGTCGCCCAGACCCAGGACCGCAGTGCCGTCGGTGATGACGGCGCAGAGGTTGTGCCGCCGGGTCAGGTCATAGGAGCGGTTCACGTCATTTTTGATCTCGATGCAGGGCTGCGCCACGCCGGGGGTATATCCCAGGGAGAGATCCTCTTTCGTTTTCATGGGCACGGTGGCAACCACTTCGATCTTGCCCTTCCACTGCTCATGCAGTCTCAGGGATTCCTTCGCATAATCCATAAAAAGCCTCCTGCTAATTTGTCGTAACTGCATAGTACCATATTTGCGTTGGGTTTGACAATCTTTTTCTTCGGGAATGCAGGGGTTCCAGCAGAGGATGTGGAAATCCTGATAAATCTGTGCTATACTGCGTTTAGAGCAAGATGAGAAATTGCTTTGGTTATTGATAAGACAGGGCATGACTTGAATCCAGCTGTTTTATGGTGATTGGAGCAGAAAGGGTGTAGCATGAGAAATACGAAGAAAAACGGCTTTGGCTGGATTGCGATTGTATTCGGCCTTCTTATCATGACGGGCTGCGGTGCCGCAGATGCATTGCCGGAAGAGAATGAATACGCGGCAACCGAACAGACCCAGCGTGGGGATGCTGTGCAGCAGAAAACAGAAGACGGTGCCCCGGAGTGGGAAGATGATGAAACGTCAGACCGTGAAAAAACGGAACGTTCGCTTAAAGATGCTGAATTTTTGATGGCTGGAGAATGGTATTATCATGATCATTGGTCCTGCGGAGAAATAATAACGTTAGGAGAAAACGGGGAATTTTATTGGGGTTGCTTTTGCGGTGAACCGATGATTCTTGAGAATGATGTTCAAACATGGGATTTTGAGTTTGTTGAGTATGATAAGGATACTTCCACAATTACGTTGTTTGATCTGTTTAACGGACAGCCGTGGGAAATGAAGGTACTTGATTACAGTGATTTCCATTTGATCCTGGCCTATGACGATAAGGTTAAATGCTATACGAACGGCGAATATGCCGATGTTGCAGAATGTGCCGAGGAATATCTGGAAGGAAGCAGCGGTGCACTTTCGGTCTTGGGAATAAATAAGAAAGAGGCGGTACTGGGACCGCATGACTACTATGAAAATGCGAAATATTCCGATGATGCAGGAAAAAAATATCAGCTTGACAGGAATGTGGAACTTTATGCGGTATCGGCCTCTGTGCGTATATCCAAGGAAGGTGCTGTAACAGACAGTGCGGTCGATTATAAAGAAATCAGTGTTCAGGAAGCATCGGAACATATCAAAAACAGAGAACTGGGCTATATTTGGATTGACCGTGATTTGGAAATCGAACGTATTACATTTTATGAAGAGTTGAAAATCGAAGAATGACCGGTGATCGCAAGGGCTTACCTGCAGGTTTGGACCATTGCTCTCCGTTTCTGCCAGGTTTACACTGCCTGAAATTGACATAGATAACACCCTGCACCGACACAAAGGTGTATCGATACGGGGTGTTATCTGTTTTAATGAATATTTTATTCTGCATCGCTTTTTTGGATCCGTTCCATGAAAACGAATCATTCTGAGCAATACATTTTTATTGGAATAGTGGAACCGCCTGACTTCCCGGTAGAAGTCAGGCGGTTTTTTACATGGATTATTCTTCGGCCAGGGACATGGCGATCTGCTCAGGGGTAATGGGCAGTTCCCGGAACCACTTGCCGGTTGCCCGGTAAATTGCATGGGCAATGGCGGGGCCGGGGGTATTGATGACAATCTCACCGATGGACTTTGCGCCGAAGGGACCGGTGGGCTCATAGCTGTGCTCGAACTCCACTTTCAGGCGGCCCATGTCCAGTCGGGTGGGGATCTTATACTGCATGAAGCTGGACTCGATGGGACGGCCGCTGGGATCGTAGGTCACGTTCTCAAACAGGGTGTGGCCGATGCCCTGGACAATGCCGCCTTCCGTCTGGATGGTTGCCAGTGCCGGATTGATGGGAATACCGCAGTCCACGACTGCCATATAATTCAGGATATCCACCTTGCCGGTGAGCTTGTCCAGCTCAATTTCCACCATGCCTACCATGTAGGGGGGAGGAGAAACAGGAGAGGTATGGGTCTGGGTGGTTTCCGCGGGAGTGGTGTTATTGACCTGGGCCTTATAGGCGATATCGGTCAGGCTTACGGTCTGCTCGGTGCCGATACGGCGGACGCAGGTGCCTGCAAACTCCACATCCTCTTCCCCGCAGTTCATCATACCTGCGGCAATGGTGCAGATCTGCTTTTTCAGTTCATTGCAAGCCTTCACAACGGCCTGGCCGGTGATGTAGGTGGTGGAGGAGGCGTAGGAACCGGAGTCGTAGGGAGAAACATCGGTATCCGCGCCGAACACGGCAACATCTTCCACGTCGCAGTCCATCAGTTCTGCTGCCATCTGGGCCAGGATGGTATCACAGCCGGTGCCCATATCGGCAGCGCCGATGATCAGATTGTAAGTGCCGTCTTCGCTGAGCTTCAGGGTGGCGGAGCCAACATCCACATTGGAGATGCAGCTGCCCTGCATGCCCATGGCGACACCGGCAGTTCTGACTTTTCCGTTGCCCATGTCACGGACCTTGGAGCGCTCTTCCCAGTTGAACATCTGGCGGCAGTGTTCCATGCAGCGGTCCAGAGCGCAGGCATTGGCGATCTCATTGTAATAGGCGGGCATGACCATGCCTTCTTTGATCATGTTCATGTCACGGATGACGGTTGCATCCATGCCCAGTTTCTCGGCAAGTTCACTGACCATGGATTCCACAGCGAAGATGCCCTGGGTGGCGCCGTAGCCGCGGTAGGCGCCGGCGGCCTGGTGGTTGGTGTAAACCACGTCATAGTGGAAGCGGTGAGCCTCCAGAGAACCGGTGTACAGGGGCAGCGCCTTGTGGCCGGAGAGGCCTACCGTGGTGGGGCCGTGCTCACCATAGGCGCCGGTGTTGGACAGGGTGTAAAGATCCATGACACGGATTCTGCCGTCCTTCATGGCACCCATTCTCAGGGTGATCTCCATCTCATGACGGGGAGAACCGGCGATCTGGGATTCTTCACGGGTGTAGGTGATCCGGGCGGGACGGCCGGTCTTCATTGCCACAAAGGCGGGATACACATCGCAGACGGCAGTCTGCTTGGCGCCGAAGCCGCCGCCGATCCGGGGCTTTTCCACACGGATCTTGCTCTTGGGGATGCCCAGAGCCCGGGACAGAATGCGGCGGGTATGGAAAACGATCTGGGTGGAGGAGATCACATGCAGACGGCCGTAGCGGTCGAAGTTCGCGTAGGTGGTGAAAGGCTCCATCATGGCCTGGTTGTAGGCCTTGGTGTGGTAGGTTCTCTCCAGAACGATGTCACACTCTGCCATGATGCCCTCCACGTCGCCGTGGATCTCATCGGCGCTGGCAACCAGATTCCGCTTGGGATCGCCGCCCACCTCACAGGGAGGGAACCAGTCCTCTTCCGGGTGCACCAGAACAGGATTGTCCTTGGCGGTCCGGAAGTCGGAAACGGCGGGCAGGACCTCATATTTCACCTTGATCAGCTTCAGTGCCTTTTCCGCTGCCTTTTCGGTTTCTGCGGCAACGATGGCGACGGCATCACCGGAAAAACGCACATGGCGGTCGATGATCAGGCGGTCATAGGGAGAAGGCTCGGGATAGGTCTGACCGGCAATGGCAAAGCGGGTCTGGGGAACATCCTCCCAGGTGTAGATATCCACAACACCGGGAACCTTTTTGGCAGCTGCGGTATTGATGGACTCCACCATGGCATTGGCATGGGGAGAGCGGAGGATCTTGACAACCAGGGCGTTGTCGGGGGTCACATCGTTGGTATAGACGGGTTTGCCCAGCAGCAGCTGCATGGCGTCCTTCTTGCGGACGGATTTATTGATGGATTTGTAGTCTTTGTGTTCCATAGCTGCCTCCTTATGCCTTGCGGGAATTCAGGTAGTTACGGATGCCCCGCAGCTGACCGTCATAGCCGGAGCAGCGGCACAGATTGCCTGCCAGGAAGGCCAGGATCTCCTCGTCGGTGGGATCGGGGTTTTCCCGCAGCAGAGCAATGGTGTTCATAACATATCCGGGGTTGCAGAAACCGCACTGGTCAGCACCCTGGTCGGCAATGAAACCCACAAAGTCCTCTGCCTCTGCCTGCAGACCTTCCAGGGTATAAATCTCATGTCCGTCCGCCCGGACAGCCAGGGTGGAGCAGGACAGAATGGGCTTTCCATCCATCAGGACGGTGCACAGGCCGCAGTTGGAGGTGTCGCAGCCCCGCTTGATGGACAGGCAGCCGTGATCGCGCAGGAAGTCCAGCAAAACGGTATCCGCTTCCACAGAAGCCAGGATGGCCTTGCCGTTTAGTTTCAGTTTGATCTCCATATCAGATACCTCCCAGTTCCAGCATGCAGCGCTTTACCAGCACCCGGATCAGGTGGGTGCGGTAAGCCGCGCTGCCGCGGACGTTGCCCTCAGTGGGGGCATTTTCGGCCACAAATGCCGCAAATGCGCTGGCGTTTTCTTCGGTGACGGCACCGGCTGCCAGCTTGTTCTCATCCCGGTAGATCTGCGCTCTGGCAGGACGGGCGCCCACAGATGCCCGGTATTCTCCGTTGAGGCAGGAGACGGCGCAGGCCAGCACGGGGAAATCGGTGCGCTGGGCCCGCATGGCGGTGTAGACCACCTTGCAGGGGGCCTTTTTGACAATGATGCGCACCAGAATATCATTGTCCTTCTTCATGTTGTTGAACTGCTCCAGGGGGATGATGCCGCCCTTGTACAGTTCCACATAGGTATCCATGGCCAGGAAGACGGTCAGCACATCGGAGAAACCGAACCGGCCCCAGATGCTGCCGCCCACGGTGGCCAGATTCCGGAACTGAACGCCTACAATGTCCTGGACGGCATGGGCCACAGCACCGTTTGTATAGCTGTTTAAGCCATTGTGGGTTTCTAAGTCCCGCAGAGTAACCATAGCGCCGATGGAGAACGCTTCTTCGGTTTCTTCAATGGTATTCAAACCCAGATCACACAGATCGATAGCGGTATTGATGCTGCTTTTTCCCAGACGCATCCACAGCATGCCGCCGAGGATCCGGTTGCGCTTGTTCTGATTCAGCTGCCATGCTTCTTCCAGAGACTGGGCACGGACATATTTCTGTATGGTTATCATAAGCAAATACTCCTTTGGTGGGTTTGCATAATTTCATACTTACAGTATAGCAGTTTCGGTTGATTTTGGGAAGGGAATTTGTTAGAGTGTCGTTATAGTTTCTAAACAACAACGATTGGAGAATCTACAAAATGAAGAAATTCATTGCCATACTTTTGACTTTTGCGGTGCTGCTGTCTTTTGCGGCCTGCAGCAAAGTCAGTGAGCGCTTAAATACGGCGGACGAGTCAGTCGATTCGGATGCCCTCGGCTATTATCCGATTTCCGTGACGGATCACGCAGGACGTGACGTGGTGATCGAACAGGAGCCCCGGAGAATTGTCAGCTGTTATTATATCACCTCCAGCCTCCTGATGGCCCTGGATCTGGATGAAAAGATGGTTGGTATTGAAGACAACCCCGATTACCGTCCGATCTACGCCCTGAGCGTGCCCCGGCTGCTGGAACTTCCCTGGGTCGGCACCGCAAAGGTGCTGGACGCGGAGGGCTGTGCCGCCCTGGAACCGGACCTTGTGATCCTTCCCCTGCGCCTCAAGGACTCCGCCGGGATCCTGGAGGAGCTTGGGATCGATGTGCTGCTGGTAAACCCCGAAAGCCAGGAGCTTCTGGTGGAAATGATTCAGATGGTGGGCACTGCCACGAATACCCGGAAAACAGCAGATGATCTGATTGCATTTCTGGAAGAACAGGAAGAAAATCTGACGCAAAGACTGTCAGGTGCGGATAGGCCCGGTGTGTATCTGGCCGGTAATTCCAGCCTGCTCTCCACAGCGGGAAATGCCATGTATCAGTCCGATATGATCCGTCTGGCCGGCGGACGAAATGTTGCTGCCGAAATTCCCGATGCATATTGGGCAGAGATTGACTATGAGCAGCTGCTGGTCTGGGATCCGGAGTATATCATTCTGGCATCCAGCGCCAAATATACCCCGGAAGATGTGCTGAAGGATCCCAATCTTGCAGCCTGCAGCGCAGTGGTTAACGGAAATGTATATCAGATTCCCGCGGATGCGGAGTCCTGGGACAGTCCTGTTCCCGGTTCTGTTCTCGGCGCCATATGGCTGGCCAATGTGCTCCATCCCGAACAGCTTACCGATACAGACTGCACCGCAGTGATGGATATGTACTATGAAACATTCTACGATTTTACCTACAGCAAAAAATAAATACATCTGTGCCGGCGGTGTGATGCTGCTGACTGTTCTGGCGGTTACGAGCCTGTTTGTCGGCAAGTATCCGCTGTCACTTGACAGACTCTTTTCCGGCGATGTCTATCAGTGGCGGATATTTCTGACACTGCGGCTGAGCAGAACGGTGGTTGGTGTACTGGGCGGCTTCACCCTGGGCGTTGCCGGTTTTGTCTGTCAGACGGTTTTCAGGAATCCTCTGGCCTCTCCGGACATCATCGGTGTATCCTCCGGAGCCAGTGCAGGTGCGGCGGTCGGCATTCTGTTTTTGACAGGGGCGGCTTCTGTCACAGCCTGTGCGTTTGCGGGCGCGCTGCTGGCAATGATCCTTGCGCTGGGACTTTCTTCTCTGGACAGAAGCGGAAAACACCAGACCATTGTACTGGCGGGCATTGCGGTGCATTCTCTGGCCCAAACAGCTTTGATGCTGCTGAAGCTGACAGCGGATCCGGAACAGGAGCTGGCTGCGATTGAATACTGGATCATGGGCAGTCTGAACGGCATCAGCCTCTATTCCATTGGAGGAAACCTGCTGCTGAGTGTTCTCTGTGTGCTCGCCCTGTTCCTGCTGCACCATCAGATTGTACTGCTGTCTGCGGAGGAGGGAGAGGCCAGAATGCTGGGTGTCAATGTAACCCGGCTGCGGCTGCTGACCCTCCTTGTGAGCACCCTGGCAGTGTCTTCTGTGGTTAGCTTAACGGGACTGATCAGCTTTGTCGGTCTGCTGGCGCCCCATGTATCCAGAATGCTGATCAAAAGCAACAAAAGCGGCACGATGCTGCTCAGCGGCCTGTCCGGCGGCTGTCTTCTGTGTGCGGCAGATCTGCTTGCCCGGTCTGTTGCCGCAACAGAACTGCCGGTCAGTATTTTTACCAGTCTTGTCGGCGCGCCGTTCCTGGTGGCGCTGATCATCCGGGGAAGGAGGCAGTGCTGATGTTCTTCTCTGCACAGAAAATATGTGCCGGATACAGCAGGAATCAGGTGGTTCATCATGTTTCCTTTTCTCTGGAGCGGGGCTGCTTGATGGGCATTCTCGGAGCAAACGGCAGCGGCAAAACAACGCTGGTCAAAGCGCTCTGCGGTATTCTGCCCCATGAAGGAACCTGCCTGCTGGAAAATACCGAACTGGAAACCCTGACACCGAAGCAGATTGCGAAACTGGTCAGCTATATTCCCCAGCGCAGTGGCATTTCCATTGATATTTCTGCATTGGATGTTGTTCTGATGGGATTCAATCCGAAGCTTAAATTACTGGAGCATCCCACAAAGGCCATGACAGAGGCGGCCCTGGAGGCTCTGGACTGGGTCGGGCTGGGCGGTAAAGAAGATAAAAACTACCTCCATCTCAGCGAAGGTCAGAAGCAGCTTTGCATCATGGCCAGAACCATCGTATCCGGAAGCAAACTGCTCCTGCTGGATGAACCGGAGAGCGCGCTGGATTTCCGCCATCGCTACCGGATGCTGGATATGATCCGCAGCTGGATCAACAGCACCCAGGGCGGTGCTGTTGTCACCCTGCATGACCCCATGCTGGCGCTGAATTATTGTGACAACCTGATGCTTCTGAAAAACGGTGAACTGCTGGATATCCTTTCACCGAAAGAAGATTCCCTGGAGAAAATGGGGCAGGCGCTGAGCAGGATCTACGGCCCTGTCAGCCTTCAGGTCTGCAGATCCCGCAGCGGAAGAGAGATTCTTACCATGCTGAAGGAGGATGAACAATGAGAGCTGTAACGAAAATTATGATCTTTGACGATAACGGGGAGAAATTTTTCGGAGAAGGCCCGGCGCAGCTTCTTCACAAAATTGAGGAAAAGGGATCTCTGCGGGCAGCGGCGATGTCCATGGAGATGGCATATACCAAAGCGCTGAGTATCATCAAACATGCGGAAAAAGCACTGGGTCTTCCCCTGGTGATCCGGACCACCGGAGGCAAATCCGGCGGCGGCAGCCAGCTGACCCCTGAGGGAAAGGAGTGGCTTGAAAGATATGAAGCCTATCGGAATGCCTGTATTCAGGCCAACAGCGAACTCTATCTGGACTTCTTTCCGCAGCAGCAATAAGCGCCATCTGATTCTGACCGGAGCTATGGGCAGAGGTAAAACAACCCTGCTTTCCAGGCTGTTCCCCGGCGGTCTGCCTGGGATCACCACCTGGGCAGAGCCTTACAAGGCAGTCTTTATGAAAGACAACCGTACCGGCGAAGCAGTCCAGATCGCCGCGTACGATCACTCCATACAGGGGACAAAACTCAAAATGGTTCTGACAGACGACAGACTGTGTTCCTTCGGAATTCCGGCCCTGCGCCGCTGCATCCAAAGTGAAAGCGACTGGGTCAGCATCGATGAGGTCGGTTTTCTGGAGGAAACCTGTGAACCCTATAAAGAGGTGATCCGTGACCTCTTCGACCATAAACGGGTGGCTGCGGTCATCCGCAAGCAGGATCTTCCGTTCCTGAAGGAACTGCGGGAAAGACCGGATGTGTTTCTTATCGACCTGGATCAGCCCTTCGGAAACAGCGGCTGTGTCATTATGGCCTCCGGCCTGGGCAATCGGTTCGGCGGCAACAAGCTGATGGCAGATTTTGGCGGCAGGCCTATGATTGCCCGGATCCTGGATGCAACGGACGGACTTTTTGCCAAGCGGGTTGTTGTAACCCGGCACGAATCTGTGGCAGACCTGTGCAGAGAGAACGGCATACCGGCGGTTCTTCACAGCCTGCCTTACCGAAGCGACACGGTCAGGCTCGGCCTGGAAGCGATCGGAGACGTTGACCGGTGTATGTTTTGCCCCGGGGATCAGCCTCTGATCCAAAAGGACACCGTTGCTTCCCTGCTCTTATGCGGGGTCAATGCCCCGGAGCCCATGTGGAGACCCTGCTCTGATGATGCACCGGGTTCCCCCGTTTTGTTCCCCCGATGGACATTCCCGGAACTGCTGTCACTGCCGGAAGGGAAGGGCGGCGGTTTTGTGGCAAAGAAATACCGGGACAGACTGGATATTCTGCATGTCGCTGATCCCTGGGAGTTGGTGGATGCAGATACCCCGGAAACACTGGAACTGTTAAAGAGACAGGCGACCCAAAGGAGTATGGTATGAATGATTTCGTTGTCGTTCGAGGTGGAGGAGACCTTGCCACCGGAACGATTTACAAACTGAAACGATGCGGTTTCTCTGTTCTGGTACTGGAGACGGCAAATCCTGCGGCCATCCGAAGGACAGTGGCTTTTTCGGAGGCGGTCTTTCAGGGGCATCAGACAGTGGAAGGCATCACCTGCTATTTGGCTGAATCCCTGGAGCAGGCGGAGGAATTTCTCCGGGAAGGAAAACTCGCCATGCTGGTGGATCCCATGGGGGAATCCATTGCGCAGCTGAAGCCTTTGGCTGTTGTTGACGCAATTCTTGCGAAAAAGAACCTGGGAACAACCCGGGATATGGCCCCCATCACCGTTGGACTGGGTCCGGGGTTTACCGCAGGCTGTGATGTGGATGCGGTTATTGAAACCAAACGCGGACATCGGCTGGGGATGGTTTTGAGAAGCGGCTGCGCGGCAGCCAATACCGGGGTCCCGGGCCTCATTGGCGGGTACGGACGGGAACGGGTCATTTACTGCCCCGCAGAGGGCATTCTGCGCAATATGAAAAAGATTGCCGATACCGTTTCCAGAGGAGACGTCATTGCTGTTGTGGAAACGGAAGAGGGAACCGTCCCTGTGGAAGCAACATTGGACGGTGTTGTCCGGGGGCTGATCCGGGACGGCTATCCGGTTACCAAAGGATTCAAAATTGCGGATATTGACCCCCGCATTGAAGAGCGGGAGAATTGCTTCACCATTTCGGACAAAGCACGGTGTGTTGCCGGCGGTGTTCTGGAAGCGATCCTGCAGCGAAAAGGAGAACTGGGCCTATGATCATTGCCGTTGTCGGTTCCGGTGGCAAAACCACTCTGATCAAAAAACTGGCATCCCAATACCGGGCAGAAGGAAAAACCGTCCTGGTAACCACCTCAACCCACATGTTCATTGAGGAGGATACCTTGCTGACGGATGATGCGCAGCTGATTATTCAGGCATTAAACGAAACGGGCTATGCCATGGCCGGCATTCCGGAGGGAGCAAAAATCCAAGCACTCTCCAAAGAGACGTTTGATGCGGTATGCCACTATGCGGATGTGGTTCTGGTGGAAGCGGACGGGTCCAGACAACTGCCGCTGAAGCATCCCGGTGCCGGGGAGCCGGTTGTTCCTGAGAATACAGATGAAATCATTGTGGTCTGCG
Source organism: Oscillospiraceae bacterium (assembly GCA_017555395.1). Lineage (GTDB taxonomy): Bacteria > Bacillota > Clostridia > Oscillospirales > Oscillospiraceae > Faecousia. Next base: position 11,528 of record JAFZGL010000027.1, read on the forward strand.
GGCTCAATGCCATTGGCCAAAAGGCCGGGGATGTCTGCCACCGGCCGGAACTGGTAAAGAACTGCCTGGGTATTGACGATGATACTATTATCACGGCATCCCATGTGCAGAAACTGGTGGCGGCAGCCTATCTGGAGTCCCTCAGGAAAGCTTACCCGAACGCAACGCTAACGCTGGCTCCCCGCCATGACGGTTCCCTGTATCAGCGGGCAATCGCATCCCTGCTGGAAAACGGACAGGATGCGGACATGATTTCGGAAGATTGGTTCTGCCCCCAGCCGGATCTTTTCATCTGCGGCGGCGGTCACGTGGCAAAGGAAGTTGCGGCACTGGCAGCTCATCTGGATTTTTCTGTCACGGTTATGGACGACCGCCCGGATCTTGCAAACCCGGAGCGGTTCCCCACAGCGGAAAAAGTGATCTGCGATTCCTACGGCAGTCTGGGTCAGTATCTGGATGCGGGGGCGTATTATGTGGTTGTCACACCGGATCATAAAGCAGATCTGCAGTGTGTCAGCACCATTCTGCCGACGGCGTACCGTTATTTGGGCATGATCGGCAGCCGGAAAAAGGTAGCCGCAACCTTTCAGAATCTGAGGAACATGGGCTTTACGGAAGAACAGATCGGGACGATCTGCGCGCCCATCGGACTTTCCATCGGGGCGGTGACGCCTGCTGAGATTGCGCTGAGCATTCTTGCTCAGATCATTCAGGAGAAAAACAGGCGTCATACAGCATCGGCTGATAAAGCCCTTCTGGAAGTAAAGGATTCCGGAGTGCTCTGTGTGATCACAGAAAAACAGGGCTCTGCCCCCAGAGGGACAGGAAGCATGATGTTTGTTGGAAACGATAAGGTGATCGGTTCCATCGGCGGCGGAGAGCCGGAATACTGTGCGATCAGTCACGCAAGGGAGAATCCGGTTTTCAGCATTCAGGAATATACATTGAACAGAGCATCGGAAAATGGCCTGGATATGATCTGCGGCGGCAGGATCAAAGTGGCATTTATTCCCATCAGATGAAAAAAGATCCCGAACATAAGTGTTCGGGATCTTTTGATGTATTTGCGTAGTTACGGAATTACCGTTTATTCAGCCATTTCCTTGGGCAGCAGGATGTTCAGCAGGATGGCAACCATAGCAGCGGGAACGATGCCGGAGCCGCCGAAAATCAGCTTCACTGCCTGGGGGGCGAAGTTCAGAATGGCAGTGTTGGCGCCCATGCCGTAGCCGACACCCAGTGCAACGGCCACGATGGACAGGTTGCGGCCGGTCAGAGGCTCCTTGGTGATCAGCTGGATGCCGCTGATGACGATGGAGGAGAACATCATAACAGCAGCGCCGCCCAGAACGGCCTGGGGCATGATGGAGACCAGAGCGCCCAGCTTGGGGCACAGACCGCACAGGATCAGGAAGATGGCGCCGGTGGAGATGGCGAAACGGTTGACAACCTTGGTCATGGCGACCAGACCGACGTTCTGGCTGAAGGAGGTGTTGGGCAGGACGCCGAACAGAGCGGCGAAGGAAGAACCGAGACCGTCGCAGATGACACCGCCGGACAGCTCCTTGTCCGTGGCTTCACGGCCCAGGCCGCCTTCCATAACACCGGAGATATCACCGACCGTTTCCACAGCGGTGACGATAAACATGATCATGACGGGCAGGATGGCGCGCATATCAAAGATAGGCTTCACGGGCATGAACTTGGGGATCTCAAACCAGGCGGCGTTGGCAACCTTATCCCAGTTCAGGACCCATGCCTTGGTGTATTCCACACCGTCAGCGGTAACACCGGTGGTGGGCAGAACCATACCCATCACAAAGGCAGCTGCATAGCCGCACATAATGCCCAACAGGATGGAGGAGGAGCTGGTGAAGCCCTTGGTGCCGTGCTTGAAGTACAGGATCATAGCCAGAACAAAAATAGACAGCAGCAGGTTTTCCATGGAGCCGAAGTCCTTGGCAGAATTGCCGCCGCCGAAGGAATTGATGCCGACAGAGATCAGGCTCAGACCGATGGACATAACCACGGTGCCGGTGACAACTGCGGGGAAGAACTTGCGCAGAGGCTTCAGGAAGAAACCCAGAACGCCTTCAAAAAGGCCGCCGATGATGGATGCGCCCATGATGGCACCGTAGGCGATGACACCGCCGCCCATGGTTGCGGCAACGGAGTTGAAAACGCCCAGGAAGCCGGAGGAAGTACCCATGACGATGGGAACATTACCGCCGATGGGGCCGATGGAGAACAGCTGAACCAGGGTAACGATACCCGCAACCAGCATGGCGTTCTGCAGCAGATGCAGCTGCAGGTCTGCGAACTCACCGCTGGCGATACCGCAGGTGCCGGTGATGATCAGCAGAGGAGTCAGGTTACCGACGAACATGGCCAGCACGTGCTGCAGACCCAGAGGAATTGCCTGCTTCAGAGGCATTTTGCCGTCAAGCTGAAACGCAGCTTCAGACAGCGGATTGGATTTCTTCATGGGAAAACCTCTCTTTCTTTAATTAACCGAATTAAGTATAACACTTAACAGGACGTAAGCAAATTGCAGAATGTGGAAAATATTTATATTTTTTCGGAGAATAACTGACAATTCGGTTTGTCTGTGCTATACTAAAGGCAATTTAGGAGGTGTTTCTCTATGAATTTTTTAGAAGAGAGAATTGTGAAGGACGGCATCGTCAAGCCCGGTAATGTGCTGAAGGTGGACAGCTTCCTGAACCATCAGATGGATATCGCCCTGATGGAAGAGATCGGCCGGGAATTCAAGCGCCGCTTCGGTCACAAGACCGTCACCAAAGTCATGACCATCGAGGCATCCGGCATCGGCATTGCCGCGTTTGTTGCCAAGGAATTCGGTGTTCCCATGGTCTTTGCCAAGAAGTCCAAGTCCATCAATCTGGACGGTGAAATGTATGTGGCTGAGGTGGAATCCTTCACCCACAAGAATAAGAACAACGTCATCGTATCCAAGAAGTTCCTGCATGAGGGCGAACATATTCTGATCATCGATGACTTCCTGGCCAACGGCTGTGCCCTGCAGGGTCTGATCTCCATTGCGGAATCCGCCGGTGCCATCGTGGAAGGCTGCGGCATCGTCATCGAAAAGGGCTTCCAGATCGGCGGCCGTGTGATCCGCAATATGGGCTACCATGTGGAGTCCCTGGCCATCGTGGACGGAATGGATGCGGAAAAGGGCACCATTACCTTCCGTGAGCAGAACTGATACTGTAGATCTTTTATTCCTGGGGTGACATGAATGGACAAGCAAACGTTTCTGACCGAATATAATATCAGTGAAGAGGATCTGCTGGCAGCGGAGGTCTCCTGGGAAGAGTTTGCCCTGATCGAGAAGGAGTACCGGAAGCTGGAAGGTGTCCTGCGGGAACTGGGAAAATCCTTCATCGACGAATATCTCTATGATATTGAAAAGGCGGGCATCCATTCTTACCGCTATCGGACAAAGGACGCAGGGCATCTTCTGGAGAAGGTGGTCCGCAAGAAGAAGGAGAATCCCGAGAAATTCGGTCAGCTGGATCACACCAATTTCTACAAGTATGTGACCGACCTGATCGGTATCCGGGTGTTCTATCTGTACCGGGAGGACTGGATCCATTTCCACCGCTATATCACCAGCCGGTTTGAGAACGATCCCGGCCAGTATATTGACGACCGCCTCAACGATTTTGACAGCGATCCCAACCATTTCTACATTGCGGAGCGCCCCAAAGCCTACAAGCGCACCGGCGATTCCAAAATCTACAACGGCAACGAGATCGAGATCATCACCACCGGCATCTACCGGTCTCTGCACTATACCATCAAGTACAAGGGATACTATGTGGAGATCCAGGGCAGAACACTGTTTGAGGAAGGTTGGAGCGAGATCGACCACGATATCGTATATAAGGAAGCCGAGGATGACGAGATGCTCCGGGACTACTCCAAGCTGCTCAACCGGCTTTCCGGCCTGGCGGATGAGATGAGTTCCTATTTCCGCCGCCTGAAGGATGAGCGGGAGAATGGATGACAGAAAATAAGAGGTTATAACATATGATAAAAATACTGTTTGTCTGCCACGGCAATATCTGCCGCAGCCCCATGGGAGAGTTCGTTCTGAAGGACATGGTGGCCAAGGCCGGCCGGGAAGACGACTTTGAAATCGCGTCCCGTGCTGTCAGCCGGGAGGAAATCGGCAATCCTGTCTACGGGCCTGCCCGGAAGGAAATGAAGAAGCACGGCGTCAAGTGCGACGGCCACGCCGCCCGCCAGATCAGCATGGCGGATTTCCACCGGTTTGACCGGATCTATTACATGGATCAGAGCAATGCCCGGTTTTTGGAACGGATGCTGCCGGCGGATCCTGAAAAGATCCGTCCGCTGCTTGACCACGATGTGGCGGATCCCTGGTATACCGGAGATTTTTCCGCGACCTGGAACGACATCGAGGAAGGCTGCCGGAAGATCCTGGAGGAATTTGCATAATGGAAAAAGGACGCAGAAGCTTCTGCGTCCTTTTTATTTTGGGATGGTAATGGTCAGCACGATCTGGGTGTCGGTTTCCCGGCGCTCGGAAACGGCGCTGATACCGGAGCGCTGGATCTTCTGCAGGGATTGGGTCAAACTGTTGAGAAAGGCACCCACATTGGCGGCCGGTGCCTTTGGCTCCGGCCGGCTCAGAAGGGACTCGATGTATTTTTCCGCCCGGGCAACACTCATGCTCTGGCGGACAATTTCCCCGATGGCGGAGAGTTTCTCCTCCTCTGTGTTCAGCCGCAGAAGTGCCCGGCCATGGCGTTCCGTCAGATTTCCGTCCCGGAGGGCGGACAGCACCGCGTCGCTGTGCCGCAGAAGCCGCAGCTTGTTGGCGATGGCACTCTGACTTTTGCCCAGCATCCGGGCGGTCTGCTCCTGACTCATGTCAAACAGGGACATAAGGTGGGCAATGCCCTGGGCTTCCTCGATGAAATCCAGATCCTGCCGCTGGAGATTTTCGATCATGGCGGCCATGCCGGATTCCCGGTCATCCATCTGCATGATGATACAGGGGATCTCCGTCAGCCCGGCCATCTGTGCGGCACGGAGCCGCCGTTCCCCGGCGATGAGCTCATAGCCCAGACCGCTGCGCCGGACGGACAGTGGCTGCAGGATGCCGTGGTGCTGAATGGATTCCGACAGTTCCGCCAGGGCGTCCGGACGGAACACTTTCCGGGGCTGTCCCGGATTGGGGCGGATGGAGCGGGCCGGGATAAACACCACCCGTCCTGTTTCCATATAGGTTTTCAGCTTTTGGCATTGCATTGCCCGTCCTCCTTCAATGTGGTGCTACCATTGTAAAGGGCAGGGAACTGGGAATGCCCACGAAATCTATCATCGGCAGGGCAGAAACTCTGCGACAGATTATGCGAAGATAAATGATCGCTAAGCGGACTAACGTCCGAATGCAAAATAATGAATGCTGAATGCAGAATGATTATGGCGCACCTCATTTTGCATTCATAATTCTGCATTCTGCATTTCGCCAAAGGCGGATAAACGATCATTTACAGCGGCAAAAAATACCGGGCGGATGGTTCCGCCCGGTATACCTCATTTAAATATGAAGCAGAGTCTTTGCGAACAGGAAATACACCAGCAGGCTCAATGCGTCCACGATGGTGGAGATGAAGGGGCTTGCCATGACAGCGGGGTCCAGCTTCACGGCCTTGGCAGCCATGGGCAGCAGACAGCCCACGATTTTTGCCACCACGACGGTGACGCACAGGGCGCAGCAGACCACCAGATCCACCATCAGGGTGATGTTCTCGTTGCCCATCATCATGTGATCCACCAGCCAGATCTTGGCGAAGCACACCACAGACAGGGCGATACCACACATCAGGGCCGTACGGATCTCTTTCCACAAAATGGTGCCGATGTCCCGGAATTCCAGTTCGCCCAGGCTCAGACCACGGATGACGGTAACGGAAGACTGGGAGCCGGAGTTGCCGCCGGTACCCATCAGCATGGG
>JAFZGL010000028.1 GCA_017555395.1 Oscillospiraceae bacterium
TCCCGAAGAGGAAGCTGTCCGTGCCGCTACCTACAACCCCGCCAAGGCCATCGGTGCAGACAAGGTTGTCGGCTCCATTGAGACCGGCAAGGTTGCTGACTTCATCATCACCAACGCCGATTACTCCGAAAAGAGAGTCTTCCTGGCAGGCAAGGAAATCTAACAATGCTTAGTGGGGTGTGGATGAATTCCACACCCCACTTTTTTGAGGTCAATTATGTCAAACCGATACATTGGCGACAGAGCGTTTTACCGCAACGTCTTCTCTATCGCTATTCCTATTATTATCCAGAATGGCATTACCAATTTTGTCTCCCTGCTGGACAATATCATGGTTGGCCAGGTGGGCACCATTCCCATGAGCGGTGTATCCATCGTCAACGGATTGCTGTTTGTTTTTAATCTGTGCATTTTCGGTGCCAGTTCCGGTGCCGGCATTTTTACAGCCCAGTTTTTCGGTTCCCAGGATCACCGGGGCATCCGCCATACGTTCCGGTTCAAGGTTCTCTCCTGTCTGCTGCTGACCTTATTCGGAAATCTGCTGTTCACTCTGGGTGACAAGCTCCTCATCGGTCTGTACCTCACCGGTGAAGGCGACGCCGCCACCGCTGCCGGTGCCCTGGCCTACGGTCAGCGGTACCTGAAGGTGATGCTCTGGGGTTCCCTGCCCTTCGCCATGGCAAACGCCTATTCCAGCACGCTCCGTGAAACCGGCGAAACCGTTGTCCCCATGGTTGCCGGTGTTTCAGCTGTTCTTGTGAACCTGGTTCTGAACTATGTTCTGATTTTCGGTCACTTCGGAATGCCTGCCATGGGTGTGGAAGGCGCCGCTCTGGCCACCGTAATTTCCCGTTATGCAGAGCTTGCCATTGTCGCCCTGTGGACCCACCGCAATGCTGCAAAAAATCCCTTTATCACCGGCGTATACAGATCTTTCCACATCCCCGGCAGACTGCTGAAGGACATCATCCTCAAGGGCATGCCGCTTCTGGTCAACGAATTTCTCTGGGCCAGCGGTATGGCTGTGCTGAGTCAATGCTACTCCACCTGCGGTCTGGATGTGGTGCCCGCCACCAATATTTCCAGCACGTTATATAATGTAGGAAGTGTGGTCTTCCTGGCTATGGGCAATGCCGTGGGAATCATCATGGGTCAGATGCTGGGTGCCGGCAGAAGCCGGGAGGAAATCCAGGATCACAACCGGAAGCTTCTGGTTGCATCCGTATTCTGCGGCGGTATTTTCGGCCTTCTGATGGCCGCTGTTGCCGTTCCCTTCCCCCGGATCTACAACACCACCGAATCGGTACAGCAGCTGGCAGCCATGCTGATTCTCCTGAATTCCATTGCACTGCCCTTCAATTCCTATACCAACGCCACCTACTTCACCCTCCGCTCCGGCGGGCAGACCATGGTCACCTTCCTGTTCGACAGCTGCTTCGTCTGGGGTTTCTGCGTTCCCCTTGCCTACGTTCTGACCCGGTTCGTTGGCATTGGCATCATCCCCCTGTTTGCCATCTGCCAGGCAACTGACCTCATCAAATGTGTCATCGGCGGCATCATGATCAAACAGGGCAAATGGATCCAGAACCTGACCAGATAAAAAGTTCCCCATTTCCCAAACCGGGAAATGGGGATTTCTTTATTCTTTGACAGGCGGCAGCTTCTTTTCCTTAAAGAGCTTGTACATCTCCTCTGTAGCCAGACGGATCTTGGCCACCGGCGCGGCGTTTTTGGGGAAGCAGAAATAGTGAATATCTGTGTCGCCGATGCAGATCACATCCGCAATCTCATACCAATAGTAATCCGCGTAAAGACTGTAGCATACCTGGGGCAGCTGGGTATAGTGCAGCTTTCCGTCGCAGCCGGTCAGGGTAAACCCTGCGTTATTGTGGATCAGATGACCTTCTCCTACCTTATAGATAGCCTTGTAGTCCACCTGTACCGCAATATCCACATCACAGTCCAGAAGATAGGTGCCATCCAGGATCTCCTGCCGAACCTGTTCCCGCTCCCATTGATAATAGTCGGGAATATGGGAGATCTTCGTTTCTCCACAGGCCTTCAGTTCACCCAGAGGAGTCAGCTCATGATGGCTGCCACAGCAGCTGCAGGTGATTCCTGTGCCTTTGCCCATCATTTGGCCTTCGGCACCGCAGTCCACACACTTGTAGAGGATCCGGTGCAGACCGTCCGCCCGGAAAGACTGAGGTGTTTCGATTCCCTGTTCCTTCTGCCAGCGGAAGTAGTCGAATCCAAAGGCATTTTCCACACCTTCCGTCAGTTCCCGGACGCTCTTTTCCCGGATCTCTTCCCTGGTATAGAGTACGGTAGCCTTTGCGGTGATGGGCACATTCTTCCGGATCTGCAGTTCATTGTACAGCGGATTGCGGTTGAAGGCGCCGAAGGATTCGATCATGATCACCGGCACATCAAACTTTTTCAGCAGGATACCCATTTTCCGGGGCAGTGTGGTAGCGGTACCGTCGAAGGAGTAGCAGGCCTCCGGATACATCAGCACACTGGTCTTCAGGGTCTTGAAGCAATATTCCATATCCCGAATCAAAGAGACATCGGAAACAAACTTCTGGGTGGGGATGCAGCCGATGGAGCGCATGACCCATTCCATCAGGCCAAAGAAACCAATGAAACCATCGTTGGAGCATACAATATTAAAACAGCGGGGAAACAGGATCCGATGAGCCACTTCCATATCCTGAAAGCAGGTGTGGTTCATCAGGATCAGGCAGGGCTCATCCTTGCCGATCTTTTCGAATCCCTCTGTCTCATATTTGAAACCGGTTCCCATCATAACGAATGCCGTCAGAAACCGGATCAGCAGACGCCAGAACAGATTGATCCTTCTGGGATTCTTCCTCTGGGGACGGGGCAATGCCATAACAGATTCATAGTCCATTTTTTTGACGGTTGTTTTCATATAGCCGTTCCTTTCCTGATTCATTCATATCCTTTAATATTATACAGGAACCTGTCTTCCACGTCAAGAATTGTTCATATTTCAATCACTTGTCTGTTTAAGAAAGACGGACGTATTTTCCTGATGGTCACCTTTCGGTTATTTAATCGTATACATCGAGCATATTTGCATATTTATTCATTCAGTACAGGAATATTTGCAATGTATAAACGGTTATTCTATGGCTATTTGCATACTTTTGTGCTACTTTTCTTATTTCAAACCCTATATTTTCTGTATAATTGGAGATTTCACTAATTGACGATGCATATTATCCGCGATATAATGCATTCATCATTCTTTTCCTCATGACCGGAGGAAGCAGAAAAGGAGATTAAGAATTATGAAAAAGCTGATTGCAATTGCACTGGCTGCACTGATGATCTGCGCCCTGTTCGCAGGCTGCGGCAACAAGGAAGCTGCCGGTCTGAAGACCGTTGAACCCGGCAAGCTGATCATGGCCACCAATGCTGCATTCCCTCCCTACGAGTTCATCGAAGGCAACGAGATCGTCGGTATTGACGCTGAGATCGCCGGCGCCATCGCCGACAAGCTGGGTCTGGAACTGCAGATCGACGACATGGAATTCGACTCCATCGTTGAATCCGTCAAGGGCGGCAAGGCTGACATCGGCCTGGCCGGCATGACCGTTACCCCCGAGCGTCAGGAAGTCATCAACTTCACCGCCAGCTACGCCACCGGTGTCCAGGTCGTTATCGTGACCGAGGACTCCGCCATTGCTTCCGTTGACGATCTGTTCGCTGACGGCGCTATGCACATCATCGGTGTTCAGAGAAATACCACCGGCGACCTGTACTCCACCTGGGATCTGGAAGATGCCGGACTGGCTACCATTGACCGCTACAGCAAGGGTGCTGACGCTGTTCAGGCTCTGCTGACTGGCAAGGTCGACTGCGTCGTCATCGACAACGAGCCCGCCAAGGCATTCGTTGCTGCCAACGAGGGTCTGAAGATTCTGGACACTGCTTACGCCGTTGAGGATTACGCAGCTGCCATGAACAAGGACAACACCGAGCTGTACGAAGCTGTCAACAAGGCTCTGGAAGAGCTGATCGCCGACGGCACTGTCAAGTCCATCGTCGAGAAGTACATTCCCGCTGAATAAGAAATACATCTGTAAGGGGTTCGGTTCTCCGGACCCCTTCTTTCCAGGTAAGCGATGATGAAAGTACCTGCCTGTGCTGATGTTTTCATCAACGCTTACCCAATACTTTAAGGAGTTGAATCTATGAGAGTCGGTCCCGCACAACTTTGGCCCGATGTGGCCCCCCAGTGGATCCTGAACCTGCCCGAAGGTCTCGAGGATTTCTGCTACGATATCTATAAGTCCTTTATTTTTGACGACCGTTACGAAATGTACATCAGAGGTCTTGGCAACACCCTGCTGCTGACTGCCATGGCTACCGCCATGGGCATCGTACTGGGTGTGATCATCGCTCTGCTCCGCGCCACCTGGGATAAGAACGGCCATGCCATTCACGGCTTCCCCAAGCTCCTGCTGCGGATTGTCAATATCTTCTGCAATGTCTACCTGACTGTTATCCGCGGTACCCCTGTGCTGGTTCAGCTGATGATCTGGTACTTTGTTGTCTTTGCATCCTCCCGCAATGGTCTGATGATCGCAGCCTTTGCCTTCGGTATCAACTCCGGCGCCTACGTGGCTGAGATCATCCGAAGCGGCATCATGGCTGTGGATGTGGGCCAGATGGAAGCCGGTCGCAGCCTGGGCTTCGGTTATGTTGCCACCATGCGCTATATCATCCTGCCCCAGGCCTTCAAGGCTGTTCTGCCCGCCCTGGCAAATGAATTCATCGTGCTGCTGAAGGAAACTTCTGTCGCTTCCTTCGTTTCCGTTGCCGATCTGACCTACGCCGGCAACATCATCGGCGGCAATTCCTACGATTATCTGTTCCCCCTGCTGATGACCGCCCTGATCTATCTGGCAATGGTCATGTTCTTCACCCATCTGGTGGGCAAACTGGAAAGGAGACTGAGAAACAGTGAGCGATAAGAATATCATCATTGAAGCCAACGGCGTTCAGAAGTATTTCTCTTCCCGTGTCAGCGGCAAAATCAAAGCCCTGGACGGCGTTTCTGCCAAGATTCACAAGGGCGAAGTGGTCGTCATCGTCGGTCCCTCCGGTTCCGGCAAGTCCACTTTCCTGCGCTGCCTGAACCTGCTGGAGATCCCCACCGGCGGCCAGATTCTGTTCAATGACGTGGACATCACCGATAAGAAGGTCGATATCAACATTCACCGCCAGAAGATGGGCATGGTGTTCCAGCACTTTAACCTGTTCCCCCATATGACGATTCTGGAAAACATGACCCTGGCCCCCACGCATCTGCTGAAAAAGAGTAAGGAAGAGGCGGAAGCAAAAGCCATGCAGCTGCTGCAGCGTGTCGGTCTTGCCGACCGCGCCGATGCCTATCCCAGCCAGCTGTCCGGCGGTCAGAAGCAGCGTATTGCCATCGTCCGCGCGCTGATGATGGAGCCTGAAGTGATGCTCTTCGACGAACCCACCTCCGCTCTCGACCCCGAAATGGTCGGCGAAGTTCTGGAAGTTATGAAGGAACTGGCCCGGGGCGGTATGACCATGGTGGTGGTCACCCACGAAATGGGCTTTGCAAAGGAAGTGGGCAACCGGGTTCTGTTCATGGCCGACGGCAAGCTGGTGGAAGAAGGCACTCCCGAGGAGATCTTCGACCATCCCAAGCACCCCCGTCTCCAGGATTTCCTGGCAAAGGTTCTGTAATACCCCAATTTCTCAGGGGCGGCCTCTGGGCCGCCCCTTTCCGATTTCTTGAAGGATGTGACATCATGGACAAAAACTATCTTTATCAGGCAGTTGAGGAAAAAGCCCCGGTGATCACCGGCCTCAGCGACAAAATCTGGGAATACGCCGAGCTTTCCATGATGGAGGCAAAATCCGCTGCTGAATATATCGCTGTTCTGAAAGCAGAAGGTTTCCGGGTGCAGGAAAACCTCTGCGGCATCTCCACCGCCTTTTCCGGCAGCTTTGGCTGCGGCAAGCCCGTCATCGGATTCCTGGGCGAATTCGATGCCCTGTCCGGTCTTTCCCAGGCAGCGGGCGTCTCCCAGCCCCAGCCCCTGACGGAAGGCGGCTGCGGTCACGGCTGCGGCCACAATCTGCTGGGTGCAGGTGCCCTGGGTGCTGCCATCGCCGTAAAAAAAGCCATCGAGGCCGGTCATCTGCATGGAACCGTAGTATTTTACGGCTGTCCCGGCGAGGAAGGCTGCGCCGGCAAAACATTCATGGCCCGGGACGGCATGTTCCGGGATCTGGATGCCGCCCTTACCTGGCACCCCGGCGACACCAATGAGATCACCATCGGTTCCAACGCTGCCAGCATCCAGATGGAATATCGCTTCTCCGGCAATGCCGCCCATGCGGCCGACGATCCCTGGAACGGCCGCTCTGCCCTGGATGCCGCCGAACTGATGAATGTGGGCGTTCAGTTCCTGCGGGAACACATGCGTCCCAAGGAAAGTGTCCACTACTCCTTCTCCGACGCCGGCGGTATCTCCCCCAATGTGGTGCAGCCCACCGCCACCCTCATCTACATGATCCGCGGTGAAACGGTCCGCACCGCCAAGGCTCTCGCCCGGCGGGTGGATGACATTGCAAAGGGCGCCGCCCTGATGACCGGCACTGCTGTCACCAGCCACCAGATCGACGGAACAGCCAACACCCTGTCCAACAGCATTCTGGAACAGCTGCTGCACGACAACCTGACAACTGCTCCCCTGCCGGAATATACCCAGGAGGAGATTCTCTTCGCCCGCCGGATGAAGGCAACATTCGCCTCCTCTTCCCTGCCCGGACTGCTCAGCAACGAAGATCCCCGGCTGCGGAAACTGGTCATTCAGAAGACGGAACATGGCCGCAAAGCCATCAACGACTTTGTCTTCCCCTATGTTCCCTCCTACAAGTTCTCTCCCGGTTCCACGGATGTGGGTGATGTCAGCTGGCTGACTCCCACTGCCCAGTTCACTGCCGTTACCTGGCCCTCCGGCTGCCCCGGACACTCCTGGCAGATCGTTTCCTGCGGCAAAACTGCCCTGGCCCACAAGGGTACCCTGCTGGCCGCCAAAGTTCTGGCCGGTGCCGCCGCGGATCTGATGGAGAATCCCTCCCTGCTGGCTCAGGTCCGGGATGAATTCGAGATCACCGCTGCCGACGGTTATGACTGCCCCATCGGTCCGGAAGTGGTTCCGGTCATTGGATAACCTGCAAAAAATGCCCAGCCAAATTGGCTGGGCATTTCCTTTTATTCACACAATGCATGTTCCAGACCCATCTGCAAAATGGTCTTCACATGGTCATCGGCCAGGGAGTAGTGCATATTCTTGCCCTCCCGGCGGGATTTGATCAGGTGCATCTCCTTCAGCAGCCGCAGCTGGTGGGAAACAGCACTCTGGGATACTTCTGTCTGCTGTGTAATATCCGACACACACAGCTCTTCCTGAGTCAGCAGCAGGCACAGGATCTGCACCCGGGTGGGATCAGCAAAGCCCTTGAACAGCTCCGCGATATGGGTCAGTGTTTCTTTTTCCGGAACGCTCCGCACAGGCGCACCTCCTTGCTTTTTCCGGTATTTTACCTTATTTTGCAGGAATTTGCAACTTATTTTTCCCGGATGGCTTCCTGAAGCGCCGCCGCCACCGGCAGCATTCGGTCAGCATCCAGTTTGACCACCTTCCGGTCATAGGTCATAAAGCCGTTGATCTCATCCTCCACATCGGAAACCTGCGTATAGACCGCACCGCACAGGCCGTTTTGGACGCAGGGCAGAACTTCATCCATATAGAGCTTTACCACAGCCTCGTTCAGTTCTTCCCTTGTTTTGCAGCTGCCATAGCCGTAGGTTTTGTCCGGGTTGAAGACATGTCCCTCCACCCGCCAGGTTTTTCCGCCGAATTCACTGAGGATCAGAGGCTTTTTTCCGTCGCCCTTCAGCTTCACTTTCCGGAAATACACATGGCGGCTGTCCACGTCCGACTTTTTCTGCCGGAACCAGCCGGAAGCGGCATCGATGAACCGGGTGTCGTCCAGTTTTTTGAACTGTTCATAGACCCGGTCCGCATCAAACTGTCCCCATCCCTCATTGAAGATGGTCCAGTAGCAGATGCAGGGATGGTTTTTCAGCTGACGTACCACAGCCTCCGCAGTCTCCAGAAAACGGCGGCGGTGGGTTTCATTCGGGTGCAATGTTCTGTCTGAACGTTTCTGGTAAGGAAGGAACACCGTGGGCAACGCTGTATCTCTGATAAAATTGTAGTCACTGTTGTTGATCATGTCCTGGAAGACGATCATGCCAAGTCTGTCACACTGGTAATAGAATTCCTCCATCTCCACCTTGATATGCTTGCGCAGAGTATTGAAGCCCAGTTCTTTCATGGAAAGAATATCCTTCGCATAACACTCCGGTGCAGCCGGAGTCAGAATGCCGTCCGGCCAGTACCCCTGATCCAAAAGTGCATGGAAGAAATAGGGTTTTCCATTCAGGCACAGCCGGGGGTACTTCCCCACTTTTCTGATCTCCAGGGAACGGATGGCAAAGTAGGATTCCACCCGGTCTTCCCCGCATTCCAGGGTGAACTCATAGAGATAAGGATCCTCCGGGCTCCACAGTCTGGGTTCCTCCGGAGCAATGGTAACGCTGCCGTTTTCCAGGATAAATTCCCCAAGATCCTTCACGGTCACCTTGCCGTTCAGAGCAGGAACAGTAGAAACAGTCACGGAACAGCCCCGGTTTTCAATATTCAGCTTTTCAATGTAGGTTTCCGGGACACTTTCCAGCCACACCGTCTGCCAGATACCGGAGACCGGAGTATACCACATGCCGCCCCGGTTCATGGTCTGTTTGCCGTAGGGAAATTCCTGGTCGTGCAGACTGTCTGCACATCCGATCACGAGTTCATTCTCCTCCTGCAGATACTCCGTAATATCCACTGTGAAGGATTGATAGCCGCCTTCATGGGTATAAACTTCCTTTTTGTTCACAAAAATCTTTGTTTTCTGGTCTGCGGCACCCACGTGAAGAAGCACTCTTCCCCGGTTGAAGCCCTCCGGCAGGGTCAGTTTTCTGCTGTAGCACAGCCAGGTTCCCTCCGGAAAATGTTTGCCCACACCGGAGCATACCGACTCCGGGCAGAAGGGCACCGTAATGGTCGTAATCCCCTCCGTTTCCCCGTAATTAGTCGAAAAATCCCAGTTTCCGTTTAAATTTATGTAGGAATCCCGCTTCATCTGAGGACGGGGATAGACCGGCCAGGGTGTGTCGTTCCGGTTTTCTTCATATTCTGTATACAGTTGCTGCAGCATGCCCATACCTCCCCGGTTCATATCTTATATCATACCTTATCACACCGCCAATTGGGTGTCAAGTTTCCCCGCTTTTCTCTGAGGTATCCCCGGATTCCTTTATTTTCTTTTAAATATTTATGAAAAGCCTTTGCATTTCAGAGGAAATGTGTTATAGTATATTGAGTTTATTATGACTATCTATGCGCAAATGAAAACGAGGCGATAATATGCAAGATTTATCCAAGATTTCTGTCGTTCTGCCCTCCCTTGATCCGGATGAAAAGCTGATTGCCGTCATTGACGGTCTGCTGGAATACGGTTTTACCGACATTATTCTGGTCAATGACGGCAGCAAACCCGAAAACCTGCACTACTTTGAAGATGCCGCCGCGCAGCATCCTGAGATCCATCTGCTGCACCATGAAGTGAATAAAGGCAAGGGCGCTGCTCTGAAGAACGCCTTCCGCTGGTTCCTGGAAAACCGCCCCGACGGCTACGGCGTGGTCACGGTAGACGGTGACAATCAGCACCACCCTGCAGATACCCGTGCCTGCTGTGAGCATATGATGAAGACCGGTCACGCCGTTCTGGGCTGCCGGGACTTTAATCAGGAGGATGTTCCCGCCCGCTCCAGCTTCGGCAACAAGACCACTTCCCTGATTTTCAAGATCTTCGTGGGCATGACCATTTCCGATACCCAGACCGGCCTGCGTGCTCTTCCCCGGAAAATGCTGAAAGTCCTGGTGGATGTCTACGGCGACCGTTTTGAATATGAGACCAACATGCTGCTGGCCTTCAAGAACCACGGCTTCAAGTTCGATGAAGTCAAGATCCGCACCGTCTATATCGAGGAAAACAAGAGCTCCCACTTCCGGGTGATCCGGGATTCCTGGCGGATCTACAAGCTGATCCTGGCGCACTTCTTCCGCTACACCCTCAGCTCTCTGGTCAGCTTTGTGGTGGATTCCGGTATGGTCTATCTGCTGACCGTTATGCTCAGAGCTTTCCTGCAGGATCCCCTGCTGGGCACCATCGCAACCGTCGGTGCCAGAGCGGTGTCCTCCCTGCTGAACTTCTACATGAACAAGAAACTGGTCTTCCAGACCAAGGTCAACACCCTGAAGGCCATGATCCGGTATTACGCCCTGGCCATTCCCCAGCTGGTCGTCCAGTCCCTGCTGAATCAGGCTGTCTACACCCTGTTCAGCATCGGCAGTGATCAGCCCGGACTGCGGACTGTCATCCATATCGTTATCATGACCATCCTGTTTATCGTCAGCTTTACGATCCAGCAGCGCTGGGTCTTTGCACCGCAAAATTCCAAATAAGAGGTAAGATATCTATGAGCAAAAAGAATCGCAATAAAGACGTCGAGATCCTCGACGAAGAGCTGGTTCCCGCCGAAAAGCCCAGAAAGAAAAAGAAAAAGAAGAAGGGCAGCGGTCTGCTTGGCCGGATCATCCGCCGTTTCTTCCTGATTCTGTTTACTGTGATCATTCTTGTGCTGGCCGCTCTGATCCTGGCCATGAATGTGATCTTCAACGGTCCTTCTCCCGCTGCACGGGAAGTGCTGACCATGTCTCTGCTGGAGCCCTCCGCCACCAAGTGGATCCCCGGTCTGTTCCTGGAGGAAGACGTTCTGGACTCCATCGTCAACAGCAAGGGTGAGGCTCTGAAGGAAGAGACCACCAACACTTCTCTGATCACCATCAACAAGGACAGCATTCTGTCCGGTTCCAGCGACGAATGGGAAGGCCATCCCGACGGCGTTTACATTGAGCGCTACTCCGGTGCAACATTCAATGCTCACATCATGGTTGTCCGTGATCCCAGCAAGGTCTTCATGGGCAGATCCGCCGAGGTATACTCCACTGCCATCCCCGGCAAGCGTCTGAACGAGGTTATGGCCGAAGCCGATGACAGCATCATTGCCGCCATCAACGCCGGTGCCTTCAACGACGACGGCACCGCCAACAACTACGTCGGCTCCGTTCCCGCCGGCATCGTCTACTCCGAAGGTAACTTCATCTGCAACCAGTACCGCGGCAATATTCCCGTGGCTGAAACCGGCGGCGGTTTTGTCGGCTTCAACGATGATGACATCCTGGTTGTTGCCAAGTCCATGACCGAAGCTGAGGCTGAGCGTCTGAACATCCGTGACGGCTGTGAGTTCGGTCCTCCCCTGATCATCAACGGCGAAGTCAATCAGGAAGCCTACAACAAGGCATCCGGTTGGAATCCCCGCAGTGCTATCGGCCAGCGGGAAGATGGCACTGTGATCTTTGTCTGCATCGACGGCCGTCAGGCCGGCTCCGTCGGCGGCACCTATAAGGATGTCTGCGACATCATGATCGAATACGGTGCTGTCAATGCCTGCAACCTGGACGGCGGTTCTTCCTCCGTCATGCTGTACCGCGATATGCACGGTCTCTTCGGTGAGCCCGGTGAAGTTCAGATGATCAACAACTATTCCGTGCTCCAGTCTCAGCCCAGACGTATGCCCAACTACTGGCTCGTCCGGACCGCTGAATAATGGGAGGTTAAGCCATGTATCAAGGTAAATTCGACAAAAAGCATAAGAATACTTCCCAGGATATTCTGGAGATCACCGCTCAGCGCAATGCCGAGGCTGCCGCTCAGAAGCGTTCTGCCGCTGAAAAGAAGCAGGCCGCCGCAGCCGCTCAGAAACGTGCCGCCGCAAATGAGCAGGCAATTCACTCCATTCCCGAAACCAATCCCAAGGCTTCCAAAAAGGCAGCCAAGGAAGTTCAGACTGCCCCCAAGAAGAAGGGTCCCCGTCTGGGCAGCGTCATTTTCTACACCCTGTATTTCCTGTTCATCTTCCTGTTCTTTGTGGCTGTCTATTTCGGCCTGACCTGGCTGCAGGGCTGGCTTGTGGACTACGAGGCTGCACAGCCCACCACCAAGTCCGAAGAAATCTTCCATCAGCTCTTCGATGATCCCGACTGGGGCGCTCTGTATGATGCCGCCGGTATTGCCGACACCGAATACGAAGGCAAGGAAGCATTCGTCACCTATATGGAAGAACTGGTCGGCGACAAGGAGCTGTCCTATCAGCTGACCTCCTCCGGCCTGTCCAAGGACAAGAAGTATTTTGTCAATCTGGAAGGCAAGCGTCTGGCATACTTCACCCTGCACAATGCCAACGCCAGCGAAAGCAAGACCGATATTCCCGACTGGCAGCTGGGCGAAGTCAGCCTGTTCTACGAACGTGCCAACGGATACCGGATCCAGACTGTGGATGGCCATCTGCCCCACATCAACGGTATTCCCCTGAGCGATGACCATGTGATCCAGATTTCCACCATGAAGGAAGACGATTCCGGTTTCCTGCCCAGCGGTGTTGTGGCCACCAAGACCAGCGTCTATGAGGTCACCGGTCTGCTGGCCGATCCCAAGATCACTGTTACTGACAGCAACGGCCAGGAAATGACTGTTCTCTACGATGAAGCCACCGATATGTTCGTGGAGCAGACTGAAACCATCGCCATCTCCGATGCAGAGCGTGAAGTTGCTCTGAATGCCCTGAAGGTCTACGCAAAGTACCAGATCAAGGAAGCTTCCTCCGGTGAAGTCGGTCAGTACTTTGACACCACCGGCAGCGCCTACAAGAGCATCATGCAGACCGTTCTGACCTGGACCAAGGGCAACAACGGCATCAGCTTCGACAAGGACTCTGTCACCAACTACTGCCGCTACGGCGATAACATGTTCTCCGCCTATGTCACCACCGAGCTGACCATCAAGCTCACCGACGGCGGTACCCAGACCAAGCCCATCAACTCCACCCTGCTGTTCTCCAAGGCCGGCGGCACCTGGAAGGTCACCAAGATGACCAATGCCGACATTGCCGAGACCGTGGGCAAGGTTCGTCTGACTTTCAAGAACGGCAACACCGTTCTGGCCAACGATTTCTTCGATATGGAATCCACCTCTCTGAAGACTCCTCTGCTGTCCGTTCCCACCGGCAAGGTCTTCTCCGGCTGGTACCGTGAATCCGTCAAGGCCGACGGCTCCGTGGAGCAGTTCCTGGTCTTCGTACCCGATGAAAACGGCACTGTCACCATCCCCTCCGGCACCACCCTGGAACCCATGGTTCTGTATCCCCTGTTTGAAGACACCGCAGCTGCTGAAGCTGCCGCAACGGAAGGAGCATAAGCATGCTGGAACTTCTGAACAGCCTGGCAGTGTCCTTTGATCTGCCCATCCTGGACTGGATCCAGGCAAATCTGCAGTCCGGTTTCCTGGACACCGTCATGCCCATCATCACCATGTTCGGCGATGCCGGCATCTTCTGGATGGCATGGGCCACCCTGCTTCTGATTTTCAAGAAGCATCGCCGCACCGGTCTGGGTGTCTGGTTCGCCCTGGCTATGGGTCTGGTTGTCTGCAATATGATCATGAAGCCCATGGTTGGCCGTATCCGGCCCTATGATTTCCAGATCGACGAATTGGGCAAAACCTGGAACGACATCCTGCTGGCAGGCAAGCTGCTGGTAGAAACTCCCCACGACTTCTCCTTCCCCTCCGGTCACACCATTGCCTCCTTTGAAGCCTGCACCGTTCTGCTGCTGAACAGCAAGCTCATGGGCGTTCCCGCTGTGATCCTGGCAATTGCCATTGCCTTCTCCCGCATGTATCTGTACGTCCACTACCCCACCGACGTCATCTTCTCTGTATTTGCCGGTATCCTGTTCGGTATCATCGGCAACCTGATCGCCAAGAAGATTCCTCTGGGCAGATTCGGCAAGAAGGGCAAGTACGAAAAGTAATCCCAACAAAAAACACCGCAGTTCATTAGAACTGCGGTGTTTCTTTATTTTGCTGTTTTCCGGTTCAGCTGCTCACACATCACTGCCATCAGGATCAGGATTTCTCCAAGATACCAGGGCAGCCAAGAGGCGCTCAAACCTCTTGCAATCAGGCCAAACAGTGGTGGCATACAGCAGATGCCTATGTAGGCACTGGCCATCTGAACGCCGATCAGAGCCTGAGAATTCTCTTCCCCAAAGTGTTCCGGCGTGGAATGGATGATGCACGGATAAATTGGGGCACAGCCTAAACCGCAGAGCATCAGACCGGCAAAGCTGGCAGCATTACCCAGGGGCAGCAGCATGATCACAATAGCCAGTCCGATAATCCCCTGCCCCAGGCGGATCAGATTCGTATCGTTCAGCTTAAAGGTCAGGAAGCCGTTCAGGGCACGGCCAACTGTCAGGCCCATGAGGAACAGACTTGCCAAACTGGCCGCGGTTTCCTCATCCATGCCATTGTTCATCACCAGATAGGAGCTGCCCCAAAGGATAGCGGTCTGCTCCAGCGCGCAGTAGCAGAAAAAGGCAACCATAACCTCTTTTGCTCCGGGGATCTTCAGGATTTGCTTCATGGTCAAAGGCACAGCCGCTTCCCCTGTCTGAGAACCTGCCTTCGACTTTTTCCAAAGAGGCAGGCTGAGCAGCAGCACCAATGTCAGAACGATCTGCAGAATGGAAATAATGCCGTAGCCGGTGTTCCAGTGCATGCCCCCGGTGAGTGCAGCGCCCATAATGTAAGGACCGATGCTTGCGCCCAGTCCCCACATACAATGCAGCCAGCTCATATGGCGGCTGGCGTAGTGAATCGCCACATAGTTGTTCAGTGCCGCATCCACGCTTCCTGCACCCAGACCATAGGGAATGGCCCACAGGCAGAGCATCCAGTAAGCGTGGCTTACGGAGAATCCAAAAATGGCAACTGCAGTCATGGCTACACTGATCACCATGATCTTGCCTGTACCAAGCCATTTCATCAGCCGGTCTGCCTGGAGACTGGAAATCACCGTGCCCACAGCAATGATCAGAGAAATGCCCCCCGCATAGGAAACCGGCACCGAAAGATCTGTCTGCATCACCGGCCAGGCTGCGCCCAGCAGCGCATCCGGAAGACCCAGACTCACAAACGAAACATAGATAATTGCCAGAAGCAAAGACGCCATATTGCGTTCCTCCTTTGATTGTGCTATGATTATATCAGCATTAATGCAAAACAGATATAGGTAAATCCGTATATTTATATGACAAAACCGCCAGGAGTGATACCATGCCCCTTTCAGAATGCTGTATCAACATTGACAGTTCCGGCCAGGAACTCATTGACCACGGCACCGGTGTATTCCCCGTCGCCTGCTATCAGGACGATTTTCGTGTTATGGATGTTCCCTGGCACTGGCATCCCGAGTGGGAAGCCGTCCGGATCATGGAAGGCAGCTGCACCATTGCTGCAGGTGGTCACAGGACAACACTGAAGGCCGGACAGGGATTCTTTATCAATTCCGGTATCCTGCACGGCTGCTGGGATTTTGAAAACAGCGGCTGTGTCTTCCATTCCGTCGTATTTCATCCCCGGCTCATCAGCGGCAGTGCGGACAGTTCCCTCCATCTAAACTACGTTTTACCTCTGATGGATAATTCCTCACTGGAATGGATGATCTTCTCTCCTTCCCTCCCCTGGCAGCAGGAGGCTCTGGATGCCGTTGAAAAGGCCTGGCAGGCCTGTTGCAAAGGGGATCCCGGATATGAGTTTCATGTTCGAAATGACCTCTCCAACCTAGTGCTAACCTTGTGGCAGCATATGCCTCCGGAGCAGACCTCTGCCGAAAAGAAAACACAACGGGAAACCAGCCGCATCAAGACTATGCTGGCCTATATCCATCAGAACTATCATCTGCCGCTGACCGTTGCCCAGATCGCCTCTGTGGTATCTGTTAGTGAAAGCGAGTGCCTGCGCTGCTTCCGGACTTCCATCGGCTCCACGCCGATCCAGTACCTCAAGTACTACCGGCTGCAGCAGGCTGCCAGTCTTCTGATCTCCACCGACAAAAAAATAAGCGACATTGCCCTCTGCTGCGGCTTTCAGGATGTCAGCTATTTTACAAAATCCTTCCGTGAACAGATGCTCTGCACACCGGCAGAATACCGAAAAGCAGAACGCCGGAGCGGTTAACGCTCCGGCGTTTTCTTTAATTTTTACTCTGACGGCTGCCGGAGATCCCGGACTTGGAGAACTCAATGATTTGGCTGGCATACAGACCGCTGTTGCCGGAAAGCACAAAGCAGATCACACAGACCAGCGCGAACAAATACAGGTTAGCACCGCCAAACATCTCAATGCTCAGCACAATGGAGGCCAGAGGAGAATTGGTCGCACAGCAGAACAGACCAATGAGGCCCAGCGCTGCCGCAACGCCCGGTTCAAGCCCCAGGAGGCCGCCCAGGACGCAGCCAAAGGTTGCACCGATACAGAATGTAGGAACAATTTCGCCGCCTTTAAAGCCCGCAGACAGGGTCACAGCAGTAAAGAGCATTTTCAGCAGGAAGGAATACCAATCTGCCTCGCCACCCACGGCTTTCAGTGCCATGTCCATGCCGGCACCGTTGAAGCGATGGTCACCCACCAACAGCGTCATCACCGTAACAATCACACCGCCTACTGCAACACGCACATAGGGATTCGGCAGATGATGGGCTGCCAGATGCTCCGCCTTGTGGAACAGGGCACACATGGCGATACCCAGACAGGATACCAGAACTGCCAGCGCCAGGAACTTCCAGCAGTTTCCCAGGGTCAGGCCGTAGGCCGTCTCCAACAGATATGTCTCCGCGTGAACGCCTAGCAGACCGGATACCCGGCTGGCTGTGAAGGCTGCCAGATAGCATGGCAGCAGCGCAGGCGTAAACAGCGTGCCTACGGATTCAAATTCCATGCAGAACAAGGTTGCCGTCAGAGGGGTTCCGAAGAGTCCTGCAAATACGGCACTCATGCCGGCCATGACCATCGCACGCCGTTCGTGCTCCTTCAGCCAGAAAAGCTTTGCCAGCACAGATGCGGTGGAACCGCCCAGCTGGAGCGCAGCACCCTCTCTGCCGGCGCTGCCGCCGAACAGATGGGTCATGGCTGTTGCCAGGAAAATAGAAGGCGCGACCGCCGGACACACCGGATGGCCATCCAGTGTGGCATCAATGATCTCATTGGTGCCTCTGTTCCCCTGCATTTTCATCATGCGGTACAGTGCCACAGTCATCAGACCGCCCACAGGCAGCAGGAAGATCAGCCAGGTATGTTCGCCTCGGACATGGGTCACAAAATGAAGCGCATGATGAAAAACCGCACCCAGAACGCCGCCGATGGCACCCATCAGCAGTCCCAGAAATGTCCATTTCAGAAAGGTTTTGATATAAGTTTCAGGATGATGCATCTTATCCAGCCAGGCCATAAAATCGCCTCTTTCTTTTTATTTCCCTATCAATGTATCACGTTTCCAGACACGGTGCAACAAAAAAATCACATCCCGGGGCGGGACGTGATTTTTCGTTTACATCGGTAAGAATGCAGCGGCTACTGCCACAACAATGGCAGGGAGCAGATTGGCTACCTTGATCTTCTTGCCCCAGACAAGATTGATGCCCACACAGAAAATCAGGACATTGCCTACCAAAGACAGATTATCCAGCGCGGCAGGGGTCATGACAGGCTTTATAAAGCCGGACAGGGCGGTAATACTTCCCTGGAAGAGAGCAACAGGAATCGCGGAAAAAACTGCGCCCTTACCCATGGAACTACTCATAACCATAATGATGATCAGGTCCAGAATCGCCTTCGTGGCAAGGATGGAATAATCCCCCTGCAGACCGTCCTGAATGGATCCGACGATGGCCATGGCACCAATACAGACCGTCAGGGAAGCTGTGACAAAGGCATTGACAAAGCCCTTATCCTTGGCGTTACCGGATTTGATCATCAGCCATTCACCAAATCGTTCAAATCCGCCTTCAATATCCATCAGTTCACCCACAAAGGCACCAATGGCCATACAGCCGATGATCAGCATGCTGCCGCCGCTGACGATGACTCCATTTTCCACTGTCAGCATCCCCTCCAGAGCGCCGGATACTGCAATGAACAACGTGCTGACGCCGCATACCTTCGTCAGTGTATCCTGAGCGCTGTTGGACAGAAAACGCCCGAATAACGCACCCAGCAAGCCGCCGGCCAGGATGGCCAGAGTATTGATAATGGTTCCCATTCCGGGCATAAGATCACCTGATTTCAGAGAATTTGGATGTATACTAGCAAAATCGGAGTATTTTGTCAATACAGAATAAATGCTGGTCTTAGGTCTTTCCGATTGATGCTGCTAGACAGATTTGTTACAGTATTGTGGTGTAGCAGTTTATCAGTTGGCATCCCGCATCGATTAGCCTTTCAGCTTTTTCAAATCTGGCTTTAGTCGCTGGAGCTGCTAGCCAGATTTGTTACAGTATTGTGGTGTACCAGTTTTTGAACTGGCACACCCTGACATGTCACCGGCATGTCAGAGTCAGTTATTCAAATCTGGCCAACAATATAAAAAGACCGAAACCAGATGGTTTCGGTCTTTTTATGGAGCTGCTAGCCAGATTTGAACTGGCGACCTCATCCTTACCAAGGATGCGCTCTACCGGCTGAGCTATAGCAGCATTTCTTGACAGCTTGAGTATTATACTATGTCATTCTCAATTTGTCAAGTATTATTTCTGATTCCATATGCTTTTTTACAGAAAATTATCCCAGATCACAGGAGATAAAAATGGATGCAGAAAAAACATGACCCCGAATACAGCGCATAGAAGTACATATGCTTCTCGTTTTCCCTGTTCCACTGCCGGAAGTTTACGGATGATGGGTTGTGCCAGCAGAAATCCCATCGCAGTGCCTGCGGTATTGGTAATCAGATCATTCACATCAGTTGTCCGGAATGTGAGCATTTGAAGCAGTTCAATCACCATTGAAAGTCCAATGCCAAAAACAACCGTGGACTTAACATTACGGTAACGTGTCCAGACCACCGGAAGAAAAACTCCCAGAGGGATAAACAGCAGCACATTCAGCAAACTGTTTGACAGATCATCGATGATTCCGAGAAGTGGGATCAGATTCAGGTTAATTTCAGGCCGTACATACAAAACATTCGGAATACCTACCAAAGAAAATACTGCCGCCAGATACAAAGAGAACAGACAATACATGCAGCTTTTTATGAGATTCCGTTTAAAAGAAGTTACGTATAGAATTAGAAACAACGGAACCAGAACTACTGCTGCTGGAATAACATCCACAGCCGCAAGGTAAAACCGATACATAACTTCCACTCCTCTCCTGAATTGCCTTCATTATAACGGAAGGATGCGGACTTGTCCAATTAAGAGTATTTTAAATTATATGGACAGTATACTTGAAACACTGAAGCTGCTAGCCAGATTTGTTAACGTATTGTGGAGTACCAGTTTTTGAACTGGTACTCCCTGACATGCCACCGGCATATCAGATTCAGTTTTTCAAATCAGGCATCAGCCATAAAAAAACCGATACCTGATGGTATCGGTTCTTTTTTGGAGCTGCTAGCCAGATTTGAACTGGCGACCTCATCCTTACCAAGGATGCGCTCTACCGGCTGAGCTATAGCAGCATGTCTCAGACAACTTTGATATTATAGTCGATATTCATCAAATTGTCAAGATATTTTTTCTTTTTTTCGAAATAACGGCGCAGCGGTTTCCCGCCGCGCCGACTATCTCAAATTACCGAATCCGGAATTACACCAGCTCGATGACTGCCATCTCAGCAGCATCACCGCGGCGGGCGCCGGTACGGGTCACTCTGGTGTAGCCGCCCTTACGGTCAGCGTACTTGGGAGCGATTTCCTTGAACAGCTTGTGAGCAACGTCTTCCTTGGTGATGAAAGACAGAGCACGACGGTATGCTGCCAGATCGCCCTTCTTGCCCAGGGTGATCATCTTCTCAACCACAGGCTGCACTTCCTTGGCACGATAGAAGGTGGTCTCCATCTTGCCATTCTCCAGCAGGTCGGTAACCTGCTGACGCAGCAGGGCCTTTCTCTGTGCGCTGGTCTTACCCAGCTTACGAGTGCCGAACATGAACGTTTCCTCCTTTATAAAAGGTTAGCTTAGTTGTTGCTGCCAGATTCTTCGCTGGCCAGGGACAGACCCATCATTTCCAGCTTCTTCTGAACTTCGTCCAGAGACTTCTTACCCATGTTACGGACCTTCATCATATCCTCACCGGTCTTGTTGATCAGATCGGCAACGGTGTTGATGTTGGCACGCTTCAGGCAGTTGAAGCTACGGACAGACAGATCCAGTTCATCAATGGTCATAGACAGCTTTGCGTCGGGGCGGTCAGCGGTCTTTTCCACGACAGTGGAGGAGGTGCTGACGGTATCAGACAGGTTAGTGAACACAGTCAGATGATCGCTCAGGATCTTGGCGCCCAGGGACACAGCGTCCTTGGCAGAGATGGTGGAATCGGTCCAGACCTCAATGGTCAGTTTATCGAAATCGGTCTTATCGCCGACTCGAGTGGGCTCCACAGTATAATTCACCTTGGTAACAGGGGAATAGATGGAGTCAATGGGAATCACACCGATCACGGTCTGTGCGGTCTTGTTCCGGTCAGAGGAAACATAGCCGCGACCCTGAGACAGGGTGATTTCCATATTGAAAGTGGCGTCCTCACCCAGAGTGCAGATATGCAGCTCGGGGTTCAGGATCTCAACCTCAGCATCTGCCTTGATATCGCCGGCAGTGACCTCACAGGGACCAACAGCGTCGATATGCACAGTCTTGACACCTGCGCAGTGCAGCTTGGGAGTGATCCGCTTGACATTCAGAACGATCTCGGTCACATCCTCAGTAACACCGGGGATGGTGGAGAACTCGTGCTGAACGCCCTGGATCTTCACGGAAGTTGCAGCGTAGCCGGGCAGGCTGCTCAGCATAATGCGGCGCAGGGAGTTGCCCAGGGTCATGCCGTAACCACGCTCCAGAGGCTCTACGACATACTTGCCGTAAGAGGGATCCTCGACGGAGTCAAGACAGGTAATGCGGGGCTTTTCAATTTCTACCATGAATCAAAACCCTCCTTAATTGTGTGGGGAAGAAACTTCCCCACCAGACAAACATGCGTACAGACAGGGGGGAAATTATTACTTGGAGTACAACTCGACGATGAGGTGCACAGCGATATCGAAGTCGATATCTGCCTTGGTGGGCATAGCAATAACCTTACCCTGGAGGGTGTTCTTATCACGGTCCAGCCACTTGGGGGCAGCAACGAAAGCATCCTTTTCCTTCAGTTCCTTGAAGAAAGCATTGGAAACGCTCTTCTCGCAAACTGCGACCACATCACCAGTCTTGATCA
>JAFZGL010000029.1 GCA_017555395.1 Oscillospiraceae bacterium
TGGGCCGCTTCCAGCTGGGCGGTATCGCACCCGCTCCCCGCGGTGTTCCTCAGATCGAAGTTACCTTCGATATCGATGCCAACGGCATCGTAAAGGTCTCCGCAAAGGATCTGGGTACCGGCAAGGAGGCAAACATCTCCATCACTGCTTCCACCAACCTGAGCCAGGAAGACATCGACAAGGCTGTCCGTGAGGCTGAGCAGTACGCTGCCGAAGACAAGGCCCGCAAGGACGAGGTCGACACCCACAACGCTGCCGATCAGGTCATCTACCAGACCGAGAAGACCCTGAACGAGCTGGGCGACAAGATCTCCGCTTCCGAGAAGTCCGACATCCAGGCTGCTGTTGACAACCTGAAGGAAGTCAACAAGGGCACCGACATCGCTGCCATCAAGGCTGCCACCGAGGCTGTCCAGCAGGCATTCTACAAGGTCAGCGAGAAGCTGTACCAGCAGGCTAACCCCCAGGGCGGCGCTCAGGGCGGCTACTCTGCTCCCCAGAACGACGACGGCGTTGTTGACGCCGACTACGAGACCGTCGACTAATGTAACCCATAAAAGGGGCGGCAAAACAGCCGCCCCTTATTGGTGTATTATGAGGTAACATATATGCATGGAATGACAAAAAGAGAATTCCAGATCACGGATGAGGCGAAGATCCGGCAGATCCTGGACAGCGCGAAGGTGCTGCATCTGGGTCTGGCTGTGGACAATGAGCCCTATGTTGTGCCCATGAACTACGGCTACCGCCTGGAAGAGGGCAAGCTGACCCTGTACCTGCACAGCGCCGTCCAGGGAAAGAAGCTGGAGATGATCCGAGCAAACTCCAGAGTCTTCTTTGAAATGGACTGCGACCGGATGCCCTTTGAGGGCAAGGTTCCCTGCCAGTACGGTCTGGTCTATTCTTCTATTATGGGCCGGGGCACTGCCTGCATCGTGGAAGATGTGGAAGAAAAGAAGCAGGCAATGTCTCTGCTGATGAAGACCCAGACCGGCAAGGATTTTTCCTTTGAAGACCGTCTGGTGAGCATTGTCTCTGTGATCCGCATTGATGTGACCGAATATACGGCAAAACACCGTCCTCTGCCGGAAAAATTGAGGTGAGCATATGGCAGAAAATAAACGTGACTATTATGAGGTGCTAGGCGTCAACAAAGGTGCCAGCGCCGAGGAAATAAAGAAGGCCTACCGTAAGGCGGCCATGAAGTACCATCCCGACCGGAATCCCGGTGACAAGGAAGCGGAAGCCAAGTTCAAGGAAGTTGGCGAAGCTTATGAGGTCCTGTCCGACGACGGCAAGCGCTCCCGCTATGACCAGTTCGGCTTCGCCGGTGTGGATCCCAACTACGGTGCCGGTGCCGGAGGTTACGGCGGCGGTGGCTTCGGCGGCGGATTTGGCGGCTTCGGTGATTTCGGTGATATTTTCAGCGAATTCTTCGGAGGCGGCGGCAGCGCCCGTGGTGCTGCCCGTGAAAACGCACCCCGCCGTGGCGAAAATATTATGACTTCCCTGGAACTGACCTTCGAGGAGGCCGCATTCGGCTGCGAGAAGGAAGTTGCCACCCCCAGAATCGAAAACTGTTCCGCCTGCTCCGGCAGCGGCAGTGCTGACGGCGTGATCGAGACCTGCTCCCAGTGCCGCGGTACCGGTCAGGTGCGCACCGTTCAGAACTTCATGGGCATGCAGATGCAGTCCACTGCTCCCTGTCCTGCCTGTTCCGGACGGGGTAAGATCATCAAGAATCCCTGTATCACCTGTAAGGGCAAGGGCAAGGTTCGCCGCACCAACAAGGTCAAGGTCAAGATCCCTGCCGGTGTGGATGCCGGTCAGAGCGTCCGTGTCCGGGCCGAAGGTTCCGTGGGCGTCAACGGCGGTCCCAACGGTGACCTGCTGGTAGAGGTGTACATCAAGCGCCATCCCATTTTCCAGCGTGACGATCGGGATGTGCTCTGCGAGGTGCCCATCTCCTTTACCCAGGCAGCCCTGGGCGCCAAGATCCTGGTGCCCACCCTGGATGGCAAGATTGAATACGAGATCCCCGAGGGAACCCAGACCGGCAAGGAATTTGTCCTGCGGGAGAAGGGCATCCCCGAAGTGAACAATCCCCGCCGCCGGGGCAACCACCGGTTCACCGTGGTGGTGGAGACCCCCACCAAGCTGACCAAGGAGCAGAAGGAACTGCTGCGGCAGCTGGATGAGACTCTGGTTCAGGCCGAGACCCCCAAGATCAAGAAGTTCTTTGACAATCTGAAAGATTTCTTCGACTAAACAGTTTAAAACCCCGGAAGGTAAACCTTCCGGGGTTTTTGTTATTCGGATTCTTTTTTCTCGGCGTTCAGGGGATCCACCACGATGTTGGCGTAGGGGTTTGCGATGACCGTTTTGTAGGTGTGGTAGATGACCATACCGGGCTTTCCGTTGGGGATCTTCTTCACCTGCTTGACGGGAGTCACATCCACGGGGATGTTCTGACCGCCGGTGGTCTCGGAGTAGTAGGCGGCCAGCTGGGCAGCCTGGGTGATGGTGTCATCCGGGGGCTGGGTGCCGCCGCAGGAGATGATGACGTGGGAGCCATGAACCTTGGATGCGTGGCACCAGATGTCATCCTTTCTGGCCAGTTTGAAGGTCAGTTCGTCATTCTGCCGGTTGTTCCGTCCTACGTAGATGGGGTAGCCATCAGTGCTTTCAAACCGCATGGGCTGCAGCTTTGCGGCTTTTACCTTCTTTCTGCCGGCCTCGGCACGGAGATAACCGCCATCCTGCAGTTCCCGCTTGATTTCCTCCAGCTCCGCATCGGTCTGAGCCCGGTTCAGTTCCTCCAGCACGCTCTTCAGGTAGTGCAGTTCCGTTTCACCCAGTTCGATCTGCTTCGTCAGTTCTTTTTCTGCGTTTTTCATGCGGGCGTAGTCCTTGTAGAACTTTGCTGCGTTCTGCTGGGGGGAGAGAATGGGGGAGATGGGGATATCGATAACGGTCATATCCTCGTCGTAAAAGTCCTCGCACTGGATTGTGGTCTGTCCCTTGATGATTCTGTGGATGTTGGCGGTGACGATGTCGCCCAGCTGGCGCAGCCGCTCCCGGTCATAGGTGGCTTCCAGTTCTTTCTCCTGAATAGCCAGCTTTCGGGTCAGGCGGGTGCAGAGGTTCTGCACGGTTTTGCGGACAGCCTGACTCTTCTGCCGCATGGAATCCTTTCGGTCCCGGACGGTGTAGTACATGTCCAGCAGCGCGCCGAAGGACTCCGCTTCCATACAGCTTCCGTACTGCCGGATGGGGCAGAAGGCGAACTGCTTGGGGGTGCCGTCGGGCAGGGCATAGTAGTAGGGATGGGGGTGATTCAGGTGTTCGTAGAAGAACAGATGCAGCTTTTCTGCGGCATTGTCCACGTCCAGAGAATCCACCCGGGCGTCTGTATCACCTGCGGCGAACAGAGCGGCTTCCCGGCAAACCAGGGGAGACAGACCGCCAAAGGTATCCATCAGCCGGTCGGCGAGCACATCGGCGCCGGGCGCAGTCAGGAAGTTGACATAATTCTCGAAGTCCGCAAGATTTTCCTTGGCGACAGCCTCCGGCTCCTGATAGTTGAGCCCCGGCAATGCGGCTCTTTTTGCGCTCTCATCCAGTCCGATGCGGCGCAGGCAGTCGATGATCCGACCCTCAGGGCTCAGCAGATACAGATTGCAGGTGCGGCCCATCAGTTCGGCCACCAGTTTCTTCTGAACGGGAAAGCCCATTTCATCGGTGCAGTCGAAGGTGAAGGTGGCAGCGCGTTCCATAGGCGGCTGGGAGATATCGGAAAGCTTTGCGCCCATGAGGTGCTTGCGCAGCAGCATGCAGAACATGGGAGGCTCAGCAGGATTCTCGGGAGAGGCGGTGGTCAGATGAAGCCGGGGCGCGGTGGGGTTGGCGGCGAAGAGCAGCTTGGTTCTGAATTCCCGGCTGTGCATCTGCAAAATCAGGGTATCCCGGCTGGGCTGATGGATCTTATCGATCCGGGCGCCAATGCACTTTTTCCGGACTTCTTCCAGAACGGCAGTCAAAAAATACGCATCAAATGCCATGTTCGCCCTCCATCACCAGCCTGAACAGCTCGTTGATCCGGTCGGTCCGGCCGGCCAGGTACAGGGCTCCGAACAGGGCTTCCAGCCCCGTTGCCTTGGCATATTCCGCCGGGGTGCAGGACTTGGGCACGGCGTGGACATGGGAATTCTTGCCCCGGCGGTAGAAGGAGAGCTCCTCCTCCGTCAGGTGAGGCAGCAGGGCGTCCATAAACTTTGCCTGGGAAGAAGCTTTGACCATGTTGATGGTATCCCGGTGCAGATTGCCTACATTCTTTCCGCCTTTGGCGCAGAGATAGGCCCGGCACAGGATCTCGAAGACGCAGTCGCCCATGTGGGCCAGCCCCAGATTGGAGATGGCCTTGATCTCGCCCTCAGATAAATTCATTTTGAAATAGTTTTCCATAGGTTCCCCCGATTTACAAGGAATTGGGCGCAGAGCCCGGTGAAGAGACCGGTGATGATGCTGATGATGATCATAACCGGAAGATAGACAATGACAGAAGGTGTGCCCAGCAGGAGCATGGCCATGGCCATCTGTCCGACAGAGTGGGCAATGGCGCCGAAACAGCCTGCCACCCAGAGCTGGCTGCGCTTCAGGATCCGCCGCAGGGCAATGGTCACAAGAATGGCGCAGGCGCCGCCGGCAGCGGAATAGAAAATGGTGCTGAAGTTTCCCGCGAAAACAGCACCCAGGAAGATCCGGGCAAAGAGTACCCCGATGCCCTCCTTCGGTCCCAGAACAAATACGGTGAACACCGTGACGATGTTGGCAAGACCCGGTTTCACGCCCGGCAGGGGCACGATGGCGGGGATCTGGGCTTCCAGCATAAAGATGGTGAGGGCAATTGCCGTCAGAAGTCCCAGTGTGGTGAGCTTTCTCGTTTTCGTGGTGTTCACCTTCTTTCAACTATATAGAATATCAAATATTTGCACCCTTGTCTAGTAGGTCAGATATCGTCGGAGCCGTGCTTCCGCCCGCCGCAGAGTGCGGGTGACGGTGCTCCGGTGGACACCGTAGCGCCGGGCAATCTGGCTGGGGGACTGCTCATCGAAGTAATGGGCGTGCAGATACAGCCGCTGCTTTTGGGTCAGTTCTCCTTCCATTACCCGCAGGATCCTTTGGATCTGCACCTGTCTGGGCAGTTCCAGGCCGAAGGCGTTGTCATAGGGTATATTTCTCATTGCGCCAGAACCCCGGGTCGTAGTAGTGGGCGGTGAGCTCCGCCAGTTCGTTCATCTGGGTCAGAATGGGGATCAGTTCCGCCTTGCGGCGTTCAAGGTGCCATTTTTCCTCCGGATCCTCCGTTTCCTGGATGGCCTTTCGCAGCTGCTTGATCCGGTCGCTCAGCAGCTGGGCGGATTCCCGGTAGCCGGGACTTAAATCAGCCAGACTCATGGTAGAGAGTTCCTCCTTTGTGTGTATTTGGAACCAGTATACCAGTCGAAAAATGCCGCTCCATCGATTTTTGCGGCTGTCCGGTTTCACGGGATTTTGCACCGTGGAATGGGTATCATCATGGACAGAGCAAATTCTTCTTCCCATTTTGCCGGTTCTGGGGTATGATATGGAAAAGGAGAGATGGCTATGGATGATCTGCATTTTATGGATATTGCTCTGGAACTGGCCAGGGAAGCCGCCGCGGAGGGGGAGGTGCCCGTGGGATGTGTCATCGTCCGGGGAGACGAGATCGTGGGCCGGGGACGAAACCGCCGGGAGAAGGACAAGTCCGCCCTTGCCCATGCCGAGATCGAGGCAATCAGGGAAGCCTGCCGGAATCTTGGGGGCTGGCGGCTGTGGGAATGTACCCTTTATGTGACCCTGGAACCCTGTCCCATGTGTGCCGGCGCCATCATCAATGCCCGGATCCCACGGGTGGTTTACGGCGCCGGAGATGTGAAATGCGGTGCCTGCGGCGGCGTATGCAGTTTGTTTGACATGGCCTTCAACCACCATCCCAAGGTGGAAAAGGGCATCCGGGAAGCCGAGAGCAGTGCGCTGCTCACGGAATTTTTCAAAAATCTCCGGGTGGAGCTGCGAAGCCGCCCGAAATGGAAGAAGAAAGTGGACACGGAACTGTAGCGGAAAGGGGACATGGAATGGATCTGCGGCAGCGGACGAAACGGTTTGGATGGTGTATGATTCTGTGTGCCTGGATCCTGCGGCTGAGTCTGGCGGGAATTCCCGGCGGACTGCGGCAGCAGCTTTCCGATTTGAAAACAGCATTCCCCATATATTCAGAAACCGGACGGAATGTCCGGTTTTTGTCATCTTCGGGGGAAACATATCTGCATGTCCGGGAGTCACCGCAGCCATGGATCCCGGAACCGGAAAAGATCCGGTTTTCGGGGAAAGATATGCAGCTTCTGGAGATGGATTATGACTGCAGCCACCGTCCGGACCTGGAAGAACTGCTGAGGCGGCCTCTGAACTGGGATCTGCGGCAGAGGGAGCCTGCGGTGCTGATTCTCCATACCCACACCACGGAAAGCTACACAAAAAAGCAGGAGAATTACGAAGAAACCTCCCAATACCGAACCCTGGATGAATCCTATAATATGCTCTCCGTGGGAGATGAGGTGGCACATTTTCTGGAACAGGCAGGGATTGCGGTGATCCACGACCGCCAGATTCATGACTATCCTTCCTATAACGGTTCCTATGTCCATGCCCGGAGCGCTCTGGAGGAACTGCTGGACAGGTACCCTTCTGTACAGCTGGTGCTGGATCTGCACCGGGATGCCCTGGAGAAGGACGGCAGACAGGTGCGGACAGTCGCTGGGGGAGGGGAGGTGCCGGTTGCACAGCTGATGTTTGTGGTGGGAACCGATGCCACCCGGAAAAACCATAAAAACTGGGAGGAGAACCTGTCTCTGGCGCTGAAGCTTCAGATTTTGCTGGAAAAAGCCACACCGGGCATCATGCGTCCGGTGAACCTGCGGGAGCAGCGGTTCAACCAGGATCTGCACCGGCATGCGCTGCTGGTGGAGGTAGGTACCGCGGGGAACAGCCACACAGAAGCTCTGAGGGCAGCCCGGAAACTGGCCGGGGCGATAGCGGCGCTGGCGTCAGGCGCGGAGGAAACAGCGCCGGGAGGAGCGAAACTTTCTTTCAGGACAGGGTGAAATATTTGGCCTTTTTGTATCGATTGGTATGTTTTATGAAAATTTTTTTGTTCAGATTGGCGGATTCGTATGGACAAAACGAGTGAAATGCGTTATTATATGTAAAGGATAATGCGGTAAGTATCCGTAACTATGAAAGAGGTGAAGAAATATGGCGTTTTCTTTTTTCGGAGGAGTGCATCCGAAGGAAAATAAAATTGCCAGAGACATGCCCATCCAGGAATTCCCCGAGCCTGATATCCTGGTGATCCCCATGTCTCAGCACATCGGCGCGCCCTGTAAGCCCCTGGTCAAGAAGGGTGATCTGGTCACCATGGGCCAGAAAATCGGCGACAATCAGGGCCTGTGCGTTCCCGTACATGCTTCCGTTTCCGGCAAGGTCAAGGCCGTGGAAATGAGAGCTCACACCAGCGGCACCACCGTTATGAGTGTGGTCATTGAAAATGACCATCTGGATACGCTCTGCGAGGACTGCAGACCCCGCACCCAGGCGGATGTGGACGCTCTGACCCCTGAAGAGCTGATGAATATCATCCGCGAAGGCGGTATTGTGGGTATGGGCGGCGCAACCTTCCCCACCCATGTGAAGCTCAGTTCCGGTCTGGGCAAGGTGGATACCATCATTGTCAATGCCGGCGAATGTGAGCCCTTCATCACCTCCGATGACCGTCTGTGCCGGGAACTGCCCCATGACCTGATTTCCGGTTTGAAGATCATCATGAAGATCCTGGGTCTGAACACCGCTCACATCGCCATCGAGGACAACAAGCCTGAGGCTGCCAAGGCCCTGCAGGAGGAACTGACGGAAGCTGACGGCATCACTGTGGATGTCCTGCCCGCCAAGTATCCCCAGGGCGCTGAAAAGCAGATGATCTATGCGGTTACCGGCCGGGAGGTTCCCTCCGGCGGTCTGCCTGCCGCTGTTGGCTGCGCTGTATTCAATGCTGCCACCTGCAAGGCCATCCATGACTGCGTCTATGATGGCATGCCTCTGATCCGCCGTGTGGTTACTGTCTCCGGTGACATTGTCATGGAGCCCAAGAACCTGATGGTTCCCATCGGCACCAGCTTCAACGATCTGATGGAAGCTGTCGGCCATTCCGAAAATCCCTACAAGGTCCTCTCCGGCGGTCCCATGATGGGCGCTGCTCTGTATGATCTGTCCGCCCCCACCATCAAGGGTGTCAACGCGGTTACCATTCTGGGCAAGAAGAACAAGTATGCGGTGGACGAGCCTCAGTGTCTGCGCTGCGGCAAGTGCATCGATGCCTGTCCCATGAAGCTGGCACCTGTTCTGATGTACAAGGCTCTGCAGTCCAATGATCCTGAGGTCATGAAATCTGTTCACATGCTGGACTGCATCGAATGCGGCTGCTGCGCCTATACCTGCCCCGCCAGCGTTCCTCTGGTTCTGGCCTTCCGTTCCGGCAAGCAGATCCTGCGCAACGCCATGGCAGCCAAGAAATAAGGAGGTGGAAGTCTAAATGGCACAGATGAAATACTACTATGAGCTGACGATTTCCAGCTCCCCCCACGTACATGCTCCCATTACCACCCAGACCATCATGCGGGATGTGCTGATCGCACTGGCACCTGCTATGGTGGGCAGCGTGGTGTTCTTCGGTGCCCGGGCACTGACGGTTACTCTGGTCAGCGTTCTGGCCTGTGTGTTCTTCGAGTGGGCCTACTGCCGCCTGATGCACAAGCACTGCAAGGTCTATGACCTGTCCGCAGTAGTCACCGGTGTGCTGCTGGCCTTTGTCTGCCCCGTCACCATTCCCTACTGGACCATCATTTTCGGCGCCGCCTTTGCCATCCTGCTGGTCAAGATGCTCTTCGGCGGTCTGGGCCGCAACATTGTCAACCCCGCTCTGGCCGGCCGTGCCTTCATGTTCAGCTGGCCCGTGCTCATGAGCACCTGGGTCAAGGTCGGTTTTGAGAATGCCGCCCCTGTTATCGGCGGCGCGGATGTTGTCACCGCTGCCACCCCCATGGGTGCTCTGCATGCCCTGACTCTGCCCGAGACTTCCATCATGGCTTCTTTCTGGGGCAATGTGGGCGGCTGTATCGGTGAGACCTCCGCAGCACTGCTGCTGGTTGGCTTCATCTATCTGCTGCTGCGCAAGGTCATCACCGCCCGGATCCCCGTTGCCTTCATCGGCACCGTGGCTGTTCTGACCTTCCTGTTCCCCATGGGCAATCCCCGGATCGACTGGATGCTGTACCATCTCTTCAGCGGCGGTCTGATGCTGGGCGCCATCTTCATGGCCACCGACTATGTCACCTCTCCTCTGACCCATCTGGGCCAGATCGTCTACGGCATCGGCTGCGGCGCTCTGACCGTGCTGATCCGTTACTTCGGCGGTTATCCCGAAGGTGTTTCCTACGCCATCCTGTGCATGAACTGCTGCGTGGTTCTGCTGGATCGAATCGGCCGTCCTGTGAAGTTCGGCGCACCCAAGAAGGAGGCGGCGAAATAATGAAGACTGAATCCAATGTCATGTACATCATCCGCCTGGCCGCGATTCTGCTGATCATCACCTCTCTGGTGGCAGCGGCTCTGGCCGGTGTCAATTCCATCACGGCTCCTGTCATTGCCAGGCTGACTGCTGAAAAGACCCAGATGGCCATCGAGGCTGTCCTCCCCGGCGGCGGTGAAGCCATTGACTTTGCTCCCGTGGATCTGGTTTCCAAGGTCTACAAGGGCGAAAACGGCTATGCTATTGAAGTCACCCCCGGCGGCTTCGACAACACCATCACCATGATGGTGGGCGTTGACTTTGAAGGCAAGGTTCTGGGTATCGACATCATCAAGCATACCGAAACCGCAGGTCTCGGCGCGGTTGCCGATGCCGAGACTCCCGCAGGCCAGAATTTCCGCGGTCAGTTT
The DNA here is from genome assembly GCA_017555395.1 of Oscillospiraceae bacterium. Classification (GTDB taxonomy): domain Bacteria; phylum Bacillota; class Clostridia; order Oscillospirales; family Oscillospiraceae; genus Faecousia. The sequence goes on from JAFZGL010000029.1 coordinate 10,075, forward strand.
GTGGGTACCAGCGGCAGCGTTGCGGTCACCAAGGACGGCGGTGCCATGGACTCCATCACCGGCGCCACCATCACATCCCGTGCCATTTGCGACGGTGTCAATGCGGCTCTGGCCTGTGTGGCCACTCTGGGTTAAGGAGGCAGGACTATGAATTTTAAGAAACAGTTTAAAGAAGGCCTGCTGACCAAGAACCCCGTTACCGTTCAGCTGCTGGGCATGTGCTCCACCCTGGCCATCACCACCAGCCTGTTCAACGGCATCGGTATGGGTCTGGCGGTTACCGTCATCACCATCTGCTCCAATGTCCTGATCTCCGCTCTGCGCAAGGTCATTCCTTCTCAGGTCCGTATCGCGGCCTATATCACCATCATCGCGGGCTTTGTTACCATGGTTGACCTGTTCCTGCAGGCCTACATCCCCGCGCTGGCAGCCAGCCTGGGTGTGTTCATCCCTCTGATCGTCGTCAACTGTATGGTTCTGGGCCGTGCGGAAGGCTTTGCTTCCAAGAGAGGCATTCTGGAATCCGCTGTGGACGGCCTGTGCCAAGGCATCGGCTACACCGTGGCTCTGGTGGTTGTCTGCGTCATCCGTGAACTGCTGGGCAACGGCACCTTTGGCGGCGGCCTGCTGGGTCCCGGCGGCGCCGGTATCCAGATTATTCCCCAGCCCTTCCCCGCCATGCAGATCGTCATGCCTGTGGGCGGCTTCCTGGTCCTGGGCTTTGTCCTGGCCGGTTCCGACAAGCTGATGAAGTATCTGGAGAAGAAGAGTAAGAAGAAGGAGGCTGCGAAGTAATGGAAGCTATTTTGGGTATTATCATTGCTGCCATCCTGAGCCAGAACTTCATTCTGGTGAAATTCTACGGCATCTGCCCCTTCATGGGCGTTTCCAAGAAGATCGACACTGCCCTGGGCATGGGCATGGCCGTTACCTTCGTTATGGCCATTGCCTCCGCAGCCTGCTGGCTGGTGTATGAATTCCTGCTGATCCCCCTGGATCTGGTGTACATGCAGACTGTGGCCTTCATTCTGGTCATTGCCTCCATCGTTCAGTTCGTGGAAATGGCGCTGAAGAAGTACGTTCCTGCCCTGTACAAGGCACTGGGCGTGTTTCTGCCTCTGATCACCACCAACTGCGCCGTTCTGGGCGTGGTTCTGGTGAATGTGCAGGAGGGTTACGATTTCCTGCTGAGTGTCCTCAACGGCGTTGCCGGCGGCATCGGCTTTACCATTGCCATCGTCATGTTCGCATCTCTGCGGGAACGCGTGGACAAGAGTGACTGCCCCGAGAGCTTCAAGGGTTATCCTCTGACCCTGATCGCTGCCGGTCTGCTGGCACTGGCCTTCATGGGCTTCTCCGGCCTGAGCATTACCTAAGGAGGACGAGAGAATGAGTATTGTAATTGCGATTGCGGTTCTGGGCGGTCTGGGCCTGATTTTCGGTCTGGTTCTGGCTGTTGCCTCCAAGGTCTTCTACGTGGAGACCGATCCCCGCCTGGATAA